>NZ_CP150917.1:4796875-5101250 GCF_039908645.1 Pseudomonas helvetica | reverse complement strand
TGCCAATACTCCAGCGTCGATGGACTGGCCAATGACTGGCACCTGGTCCACCTCGGTAGCCGTGCCGTGGGTGGGGCCGGCCTGATATTTACCGAAGCCACGGCAGTCACCGCCGAGGGTCGGATCACCGCTCAGGACCTGGGCCTGTGGAACGATGAACAGATCGAACCACTGCAACGCATCACCCGCTTTATCACCGCCCAAGGCGCCGTTGCCGGTATTCAACTGGCCCACGCCGGACGCAAGGCCAGCACCCACCGGCCGTGGCTGGGCAAACATGGCAGTGTCAAACCGGCGGATGGCGGCTGGACCCCGGTCGGCCCCTCGCCGATTGCCTTCGACCCTCAACACACGCCCCCCACACCACTGACCGAGGCGCAGATCGCCGAGGTGATTCAGGCGTTCGTCGAGTCGGCCAAGCGTGCACTGACCGCAGGCTTCAAAGTGGTTGAAGTGCACGCGGCTCATGGCTATCTGCTGCATCAATTTCTGTCGCCGTTGAGCAATCAGCGCCGTGATCAGTACGGCGGGTCTTTCGAAAACCGCATTCGTCTGGTGCTGGAAGTGACCGAGGCGGTACGCGCGGTCTGGCCTGAAGAGTTGCCCTTGTTCGTTCGGGTATCGGCCACCGATTGGGTCGAAGATGGCTGGAACCCGGATGAAACCGTAGAGTTGGCGCGGCGCTTGAAAGCGTTGGGGGTCGATCTGATCGACGTGTCATCAGGCGGCACTGCGGCGAATGCGGAGATCCCGACCGGGCCGGGTTATCAGACGCGGTTTGCCGAGCGTGTGCGCAAGGAGTCAGGGATTGCCACCGGCACCGTCGGATTGATTACCGAACCTGCGCAAGCCGAACACATTCTGCGCACCTGTCAGGCCGACATCATCCTGCTGGCTCGCGAACTGTTGCGCGATCCCTATTGGCCACTGCACGCCGACGATGACCTGGGCGGACGCAAGGCCATCTGGCCGGCGCAGTATCAACGGGCGACGAGCCGCGATCAGCCGATTCATGAGTCGGATTTGCGGGACTGAGTGAAGCTGCAAAAACCAAAAGCCCCGGTTGTTTGGCCGGGGCTTGCTTGTCTGGCGGAAATTTTTATCGGCTTTACTGGCCTCATCGCGAGCAAGCTCAGCTCCTACGGGGGAGCGGGGTCGACGAGGTAGATTCCGTAGGAGCAAGGCTTGCCCGCGATGGGGCCCGTCCAGACGCCACTTATCTTATGACGCCGCCCAATCCGGGTACTTGCGCTTGTCCGGTGCTGGCGGGAAATACTGGTACAGCCAGGTTTCGCTCAACGTCCGGTCATGGGTGCGGATGAACAAGCGCAGTTCCACCGGCGCCACGCTGTCATCGGTCGGGACCCAGTCAAAGGTGATTCGATAGCCTTTGATGTCATCCAGCGCCAGCACATTGAAATCCTTGACCTGACCGCTCGACGCCGTGACCACCGGTTCGATGCCGGTGCCTTCAGGCAAGCGATCCAGTCCGCCGCCGGTGAAGTCGACCGCAAAACGCCGCGCCCAGACTTTCGGATAGTGCTCGCCGGGGGCCCAGCCTTCGACGAAACCGCCCATGCCCGAACGCGTGGCATTGACCCGTGCCAACGGCGTGCCCACCGGCGGCAGGGCGCTCCAGTAGAGCTTGTAGCCGTAGCTCAGCGAGTCGCCTGCGGCCACCGGTTTTTTCGGGGTCCAGAAGGCCACGATGTTGTCCAGGGTTTCGCCTGTGGTCGGGATTTCCAACAGGTCGACAGAGCCTTCGCCCCAGGCGGTGGTCGGCTCGACCCACAGGCTCGGGCGCTTGCTGTACCAATCGACGGTGTCCTGATAGCTGTCGAACTCATGGTCGGTCTGCACCAGTCCAAAGCCTTTCGGGTCCGTGTCGGCGAAGGCGTTGAATTGCAGGGTCGCCGGGTTATTCAGCGGGCGGCAGATCCATTCGCCATTACCACGCCACATCGCCAGCCGATCCGAGTCGTGGATCTGCGGGTGAAGGGTGTCGCACATGCGCCGCTCGTGAGTGCCGCAACTGAACATGCTGGTCATCGGCGCGATACCGAGTTGCTCAATGGCCGTGCGCGCGTTGACGTGTGCATCAATGGCCATCACCACCTGATTGGCCTGGCAGTCGATGTCAAAGCGGTAGGCACCGGTGGCACTCGGTGAGTCGAGCAGGGCATAGACCACGAAACGGGTGCTGTCCTTGTCCGGGGTTTCGAACCAGAACTTGGTGAAGTCCGGAAATTCTTCGCGCTTCTTCGCGTAGGTGTCGATCGCCAGGCCACGGGCCGACAAACCGTACTGGCCGGTGTTATCCACCGCACGGAAGTAGCTGGCGCCGAGGAACGACACCACGTCATGTTTATCCAGCTCCGGGGCCTTGAACAGCTTGAACCCGGCAAAGCCCAGGTCGCCCTTGAGCTGCGCGGTATCGACGCCGCTGTTCTGGTAATTGAACAGGGACGGGTGGAAATGCACCTCCCGCGCTTGACGGGTCTTGGGGTCGACGCTGTACATGCGCACCGGTTGCTTGAAGCCCATGCCGACGTGGAAGAACTGCACGTCGAGTTGCCCGTTCAAGTCATTCCACAGCGAATGTCTGGCGTCGTACTGAATCGCGTTGAACTGCTGCGGCGTCATGTTCGCCAGCGTCGGCGGCAACACCTGCTTGGTGTCGGCATAACCACTGCTGGCCAGTTGCTTGGCTTGTGCCTGCAACGCCTCGAAGTCGAAGGTCTGGGCCTCGCCGTCGGCCGTCCCGGCCCAGGCCCGTGCGGCCAGCAATCCAGTGGCCGAAAGGCCGGTGTAGGCAGCGATGGCCATGGAGGCTTTGAGCAAATTCCTGCGGTGCATAGGACAACCTGTGGTGGACGATCCCGCGGCGTTCCTGGCTGCGATACGGATCAAAATGTGTGGTTCGGACAAGCCTTCGGCCAAACGCGTCGGATTCTAAACAGATGCCCAATAAGATAAAGCGTTCGAAATAACTCGAAAATGATTAGTGTGCGTTTCCTGGAAAATTCCCACAGGCCGTGCCAGGGCTGCGTGTTACTTGCAACGCCAGACGTGCAATTGTATGAGCTGGCCCTCCGAGGATATTCAGCTGTCGTTCAAACCGACTTAGTGTTTCAAATAAGCGTTTTCATTTATTTGACTAATTACTCTAAAAACAGCTCGCAAACGTTTTTTTGTCCCTATTCTTAGGCTCATGACCGGCCTTTGCCCTTGAGGCCGGTGAACGTTCAGCAGCAGTCTGGCAGGTGCCGGTCGCTGCTGAAGAAGGAGCAGGGCGATGAGGTATCTGAAGTTTCAGTTCACGTGCAGAGGGATATCGTCCATGGAAAAAGCGCAAAGCTTCATCGGGTTTTTAGGGATTTTCTCAGGCTTGAGCCTCTCGCGAAGGTCTCGCCGGCTGAATTCAGAGGAGGCGAAACTCGTCGAGCAGTATCGAGCGTTATCGGAGAATGACCGGATTGCAATGCGCTATCTGGCGGATGCGATGCACCGTGTTTCGCGGTTTTGAGGCGGGTTGACGGCACCTCCCATATCCGCTTATGGGGGGGCTGTTTGTCTTGTGCACCAGCTCCGATTGCATTGAGTGTCACCACTCCTGATTACGCTCGGTTCGTTCATGCAATATTCGCAGGATCTGCACTTGGCCGAGTACCAGGCGATAAGGTGCAACAAATGGAAGCTGATTCAGAACAAATTCACGTATATCCGGTACCAGTGAAGGACGCCCGGAGCCGGGGAACAGTTCAAGTTGGCCAAAGGTGTTGAGGATGCTTGTCACCACATCGTTGGCAGCGGATGTGCCAATCAGCCCGCAATAGTGTTCATGAATGGCGTCCAGGTCACTCTCAGCTTTCTCGGTCAGTGCGACTCTCGGCACGATTTGCCCACTTAGCCTTCACGGCGTCCAGATCGGTCAGTTTTCCAGCATCGGCATCGGCAATACCTTCGCTGATTGCTTGCAGGTGCCAGGATTCGGCTTCTACATAACGCACCAGTGCGCGCTTGAGGTGGTACTGACGGTCACGATCGGTCGCTGCTGCAAGCTGATCCAGTTGCTGGGCAAGATTCTCTTCGACTCGAAAGGACAAAACGGGCGAGGCCATCGCGGCTCTCCTGTGAAGGTGTATACATTGTAAACGACGTAAACACCCTAGGCCCTGCCAAGATTTCAGTCAATCACCGTTGTGCGCTCGGTGTCAGGAAATCTTAGCGGGGCAGGTGCTGGAGAGAGTGAGCGATGTGTTGCCGAATGCTTGCTCCCTCTAGTAGTTGTCAGTCAATACCGACTGACTTTCCAGGCATCACCCGCAGGGGCGGTGCCGTGGTCATACGGTTTACCGAGCCACATATAGAGCAGCCCCAGGCCAATCACGATGGCAGTGCTCAAGACCATGGCGTAGTTGATGTACCACGCGGCATCCGGGGTACGTGGCCAGGCCATGTTGATGATGGCGCCCACGCCATAGACCAGCGCGCCGATGTTCACCGGCAGGCCCCAGGCGCCCAGGGTGAATTTGCCGCTGGGTTTCCAGCCGCGAGCGCGGGCGTAGAGGGCGGCGAGCACGATCATCTGGAACGCCAGATAGATGCCGATGGCCGCAAAGCTGACGATGGTGGCGACGGCGTCTTGCAGGACAAAACCGAGGGCGATGATCAGCGCTGGCAGGACGCCAGACACGAACAGTGCGGCAACCGGAACCTGAGTCGTCGGTGAAATCTTTTTCAGCAGTGCACTGCCAATGACCATTTCGTCACGAGCGTAGGAATACAGCAGACGACTGGCCGCGGCTTGCAGGCTGATGACGCAGGAGATGAAGGAAATCATCACCACGCCCATCACCACTTTCGAACCGACCGGACCGAAGGCGTTATTGAGGATGGTGGTTACCGGGTCCTTGTCGGTGCCGTTGATCACCGCTTGCATGTCCGGCACCGCAAGAATCAGCGCCAGGCAGGCGAACATCGCCGCGATGCCGCCGATGTAGATGGTCATGCGCATCGCCACCGGAATCTGCTTGCTCGGGTTCGGGGTTTCTTCGGCCACGTCACCGCAGGCCTCGAAGCCGTAGTACAGAAACATCCCGGCCAGGGAGGCGGTCAGGAACGCCGGCAGGTAGGAACCGTCGACACGGATATCAAAGGTGTTGAACAGCACGCTGAGTGGCTGATGGCGTTCGAAGACCAACAGGTACACGCCGACGACCACCGCACCGACCAGCTCGCAGAGAAAGCCGAACATGGCGATGCGCGCCAGCACTTTGGTGCCGCTGAGGTTCACCAGGGTGGCGAACAGCGTCAGCACCAGGGCGATGACGATGTTGGTGTTGTTGCTCGGTTCAAAGCCCATCATCGCCGCCAGGTAAGGACCGGCACCGACCGCAACGGCCGCGATGGTGACGCACAGGGCAATGGAGTAGATCCAGCCGACCATCCACGCCCAGCGTTTGCCGACCAAACGGCGAGCCCACGGGTAGACGCCACCGGAAATCGGGAACTGCGACACTACTTCACCGAAAATCAGGCAGACCAGCAGTTGGCCGCAACCGACCAGCAAATACGCCCAGAACATCGGCGGGCCACCGGCGGCGAGGCACAAGCCGAACAGGGTATAAACCCCTACGACAGGGGAGAGGTAGGTGAAGCCCAGGGCGAAGTTTTCCCATAGGCTCATGCTGCGATTGAAGTTCGAGGTGTAGCCCAGCTTGCGTAACTGCTCGGCATCGCTGTCGGCGGTTATTGCAGGGAGTTCAGGTAGTGCAGTCATGGCGTTGATGCTCCGGAAAATCGGCAGATTTCGGATGTCCGATACCGTGGCTGGGCCATGACGGCTCAACCCGGATCGGTGGTTATTGTTGTGGTCTGAATTACCGTGAAGCGTTTTTCTGTAGCAGCTGCCGAAGGCTGCGTTCGGCCGCGAAGCGGTCGTATGTTGAACACCCCGATCGTTCAGGAAGATCACTGTGGACCTTTTTGCGACCGCTGCGCGCTCGAACGCAGCCTTCGGCAGCTGCTACAAGGTCTGCGTTAGTGCTTGAACATCACATGTCGCACGGTGGTGTAGTCCTCCAGTCCGTACATGGACATGTCCTTGCCATAGCCGGACAGTTTCTGACCGCCGTGGGGCATTTCGCTGACCAGCATGAAGTGCGTATTCACCCAGGTGCAGCCGTACTGCAAACGGGCGGCGAGGCGGTGAGCGCGGCCGACATCGGACGTCCAGACCGACGACGCCAGGCCGTAGTCCGAATCGTTGGCCCACGCCAGCACTTGTGCTTCATCGGCGAATGAGGTCACCGACACCACCGGCCCGAACACCTCGCGGCGGACGATCTCGTCGTCCTGCCGGGCGTCGGCCAACACCGTTGGTTCGAAGAAGAAACCGTTGCCTTCCACTGCTTTGCCGCCAGTGATCAGGCGGATGTGCGGTTGCGCGATGGCGCGCTCGACGAAACCGGCTACACGGTCTCGATGTTGGGCGGTAATCAGCGGGCCCAACTCGGTGGACGGGTCATCCTGCAGGCCGTACTTGATGCTGCTGACGGCTGCGCCAAGCTTCTCGACGAATTTTTCGTAGATGCCGGCCTGGGCGTAGATGCGGCAAGCGGCGGTGCAATCCTGGCCCGCATTGTAGAAACCAAAGGTGCGAATACCTTCAACGGCGGCGTCGATGTCGGCGTCGTCGAAGATGATCACCGGGGCTTTACCGCCCAGTTCCATGTGCATGCGTTTGACGCTGTCGGCGGTGCTGGAAATGATGTTCGAACCGGTGGCGATGGAGCCGGTCAGCGAGACCATGCGAACTTTCGGGTGGGTGACCAACGGGCTACCGACTGTAGGCCCACGACCGAAGACCAGGTTGAGTACGCCCGCCGGGAAAACCTCCGACGCTAGTTCTGCCAGACGCAGCGCAGTCAGCGGGGTTTGCTCCGACGGCTTGAGCACCACGGTATTACCGGCTGCCAGCGCCGGGGCGATTTTCCAGGCGACCATCATCAGCGGATAGTTCCACGGTGCGATGGAGGCGATCACGCCGACCGGGTCGCGGCGGATCATCGAGGTGTGGCCCGGCAGGTATTCACCACCGGCCGAACCGCTCATGCAGCGACTGGCGCCGGCGAAGAAACGGAATACATCGGCAATCGCCGGGATCTCGTCGTTCAACGCGGCGCTGTAGGGCTTGCCGCAGTTGTCCGATTCCAGCTTGGCCAGTTCCTCGCCGTGGGCCTGGATGACGTCGGCGAGTTTGAGCAACAGCAGCGAGCGGTCTTTTGGTGGAGTCTGCGACCAGCCTTCGAAGGCGGCATCGGCAGCCCGCACCGCGGCATCGACCTGGGCTTCGCTGGCTTCGTTGATTTCTACCAGTACCCGACCCAGCGCCGGGTTGAATACCGCTTGGGCGGGGCCTTCGCCGGTGACAAGCTGGCCGTTGATCAAGAGTTTGGTTTGCATAGCGATGTCCTCATCGAAGCAGTTCTTGTTTTCTTGCTGGAACCGGTCCTTGTGGGAGCGAGCCTGCTCGCGATAGCGGTCTTACAGTCGACATCTCTGTTGAATGTCAGTCAGTCATCGCGAGCAGGCTCGCTCCCACAAAAAAACCAGGTTCCACAGTGAGTAGTCGTTGTCAGTTATTTACCGCCGCTGCCCGCGACGCTTTCGCCGCCGCGAGTCAGGTAATAGGCGCCAAGGATCGGCAGCATGGTCACGAGCATCACCAGCATCGCCACCACGTTGGTCACCGGTACGTCGCGTGGGCGGCTGAGCTGGTTGAGCAGCCACAACGGCAAGGTGCGTTCGTGGCCAGCGGTGAACGTGGTAACGATGATTTCGTCGAACGACAGCGCGAACGCCAACATGCCACCAGCCAGTAATGCCGAGCCAAGGTTCGGCAGGACGATGTAGCGGAAGGTCTGCCAACCGTCGGCGCCGAGATCCATCGACGCTTCGATCAAGCTGTACGAGGTACGGCGCAGGCGGGCGATGACGTTGTTGTAGACGATCACCACGCAGAAGGTTGCGTGGCCGACGATGATGGTGAACATCCCCGGCTCGATGCCCAGCGTCTTGAACGTCGCCAGCAGCGCAATACCGGTGATGATCCCCGGCAACGCAATCGGCAGGATCAGCATCAGCGAGATGCCCTGCTTGCCGAAGAACTCCCGGCGGTACAACGCCGCCGACGCGAGGGTGCCGAGGACCATCGCAATCAACGTCGCAATCGCAGCGATTTGCGCCGAAAGCTTGATCGCGTCCAGCACATCGGGCCGCGCGAACGCCACGCTGAACCACTTCAGGGTGAAGCCCTGGGGCGGAAAGCTGAATGCCGCGTCTTCAGTGTTGAAGGCGTACAGGAAGATGATCAGGATCGGGATGTGCAGGAACACCAACCCGCCCCAGGCAGCAATGCGCAGGCCGAGAGAGGCTTGCTCTCCCCGAATCCCGGGCTCACGTTTTTTGGCATCAGAGCGCATCGAAGGCCCCCAGACGTTTGACGATGGACAGGTAGATGGCGATCAGTACGATCGGCACCAAGGTGAAGGCCGCGGCCATTGGCATGTTGCCGATGGCGCCTTGCTGGGCGTAGACCATGCTGCCGACGAAGTAGCCCGGCGGTCCGATCAGCTGCGGCACGATGAAGTCACCGAGGGTCAGCGAAAAGGTGAAGATCGAACCAGCCGCGATACCCGGAATCGACAGTGGCAGAATCACCTGCATGAAGGTCTGGTGCGGCTTGGCGCCTAGGTCGGCGGAGGCTTGCAGCAGCGATGGCGGCAGGCGTTCCAGCGACGCCTGGATCGGCAGGATCATGAACGGCAGCCAGATGTAGACGAACACCATGAACCGGCCCAGATGGGAGGTCGACAGGGTGCTGCCGCCCACGCCGGGAATCCCCAGCACGAACTGCAACACCGGCTCCAGCCCCAGGTGCTGAACGAACCACTGCGCCACGCCACCCTTGGCCAGCAGCAGGGTCCAGGCGTACGCCTTGACGATGTAACTGGCCCACATCGGCATCATCACCGCGATGTAGAAAAATGCTTTGGTGTTGCCGATGGTGTAACGCGCCATGTAGTAGGCAATCGGAAACGCGACGATGGCGCTGGCAATCGAGACCACGATCGCCATGCTCAGGGTGCGCAGGATGATGTCGAAGTTCGAGGGGTTGAACAGCGCTGCGAAGTTCGCCAGGGTCAGCTCGGGCGTGACCGTCATGGTGAAGTCGTCGAAGGTGTAGAAACCCTGCCACAGCAGCGTCAGCAGCGAGCCCAGATAGATCGCGCCGAACCAGATCAGCGGCGGCACCAGCAGCATTGCGAGGTACAGGTTGGGCCGGCGATACAGCAGGTTGGAAAACCTGTGCAGCGGCGAGCTGCCGACCGGGGTTTGGGTCAAGGTCGCACTGTTCATTTCAGACCCCGCTCGCAACGGCGTCGTGCAACGGGACCATGGCCTCGCGGGCCCAGCGAGCACTGATGCGTTGCCCGGTTTGATGTTGGACACTGACGTCCAGCCACTGGTTGTTGGCGTGGCTGATGCTCAGGGTCTGACCGTTTTCAAGCTTCATCTCGTAACGCGTGGCGCTGCCCTGGTACTGGATGTCGTGCAGCAGGCCGCTGACTTCGATCTCATGGCTGGCCTTTGGGCCTTCGGCAAAACGCACGTGTTCCGGACGGATCGAGAACGGCTGCGGATGGCCGCTCAACTGTCGGGCCAGCTCGCCGCGAATCACGTTGGAGGTGCCGACGAATTCAGCGACGAAGGTGGTGTTTGGTTTCATGTACAGGTTGCGCGGTGTGTCGACCTGCTCGATGCGGCCCTTGTTGAACACTGCCACGCGGTCGGACATCGACAGCGCTTCGGTCTGGTCGTGGGTGACGAAGATGAAGGTGATGCCGAGTTGGCGCTGGAGCTTCTTCAATTCCCCCTGCATTTGTTCGCGCAGTTTCAGATCGAGTGCGCCCAACGGTTCATCGAGCAGCAGCACTCGCGGGCGATTGACCAGCGCTCGGGCCAGGGCCACGCGCTGGCGCTGGCCTCCGGAAAGTTGCACCGGTTTACGCTCGCCGTAACCGCCGAGGGCGACCATGTCGAGGGCTTCTTCGGCGCGCTTGAGACGCTCGGCCTTGCCGACGCCTTTGACTTTCAAACCGTAAGCAACGTTGTCGCGAACGTTCATATGCGGGAACAGCGCGTAATCCTGAAACACGGTGTTCACGTCACGTTGATAGGGCGGCAAACCGGCAGCTTCAGCGCCGTGAATGCGGATCGAGCCGGCGCTTGGTTGTTCGAAACCGGCGATCAGCCGCAAGCAGGTGGTTTTGCCCGAGCCGGAAGGGCCGAGCATGGAAAAGAACTCGCCGTCCTGGATTTCGATGGAAACCCGGTCGACGGCTTTCACTTCGCCGAACTGACGGGAGACGTTGGTGAACTGGACTGCAAGCGTCATGGTGCGGTGCTCCAAAAAGGCCAAAGCCGTCGCAGCGGCCCTGCCTGGACTTCTGAAAAAGCTGAGTCGTGATCGATGTGCTAGTGAGCTTTTGTGGCGAGGGAGCTTGCTCCCGCTCGAGCGCGAAGCGGTCGCAATTTCGCCAACGCGTTCTAACTGACAGATCGCAGTCGCAGGTTTTACGACTGCTGCGCAGCCGAGCGGGAGCAAGCTCCCTCGCCACAGGGGATCGGTGTGTTATCTACCGCCCATGATCGCGATGTAGTCCTGGGTCCAGCGGCTATACGGTACGAACTTGCCACCTTCAGCCTGTGGGGTTTTCCAGAAGGCGATCTTGTCGAACTGGTCGAAACCGTTGGTTTTGCAGCCTTCGGCGCCCAGCAATTCGCTTCCCGTGCAAGCCGCCGGCACGGCTGGTAGCGAGCCGAACCACGCGGCTACGTCACCCTGGACTTTGGGTTGCAGCGACCAGTCCATCCACTTGTAGGCGCAGTTCGGGTGCTTGGCATCGGCGTGCAACATGGTGGTATCGGCCCACCCGGTAACGCCTTCTTTCGGAATGGTCGAGGCTACGGGCTGCTTATCGGCTTGCAGGCCGTTGACCATGTAACCCCAGGTGCTGGAGGCCGCGACGCCTTCGTTCTTGAAGTCGCTCATCTGCACGGTCGCGTCATGCCAGTAGCGGTGCACCAGCGGTTGCTGGGCGCGCAGCAGGTCGAGCACAGCCTTGTACTGGGTTTCGGTCAGTTCGTAAGGGTTCTTGATACCCAGTTCCGGCTTGGTCGATTTCAGGTACAGCGCGGCGTCGGCGATGTAGATCGGGCCGTCATAAGCTTGCACCCGACCCTTGTTGGCCTTGCCGTCCGGCAGGTTTTGCGGATCGAACACCACGCTCCAGCTTGTAGGCGCGGTCTTGAACACGTTGGTGTTGTACATCAGCACGTTCGGGCCCTATTGATAAGGCGTGCCGTAAACCTGTTGGTTGACCACGTACCAAGGCCCGTCCTTGAGGCGCGGGTCGATGTTTTTCCAGTTCGGGATCAATGCCGTATTGATCGGTTGCACACGTTTGCCGCCGATCAAGCGCAACGAAGCATCGCCGGACGCGGTCACCAGGTCGTAACCGCCCTTGGCCATCAGGCTGACCATTTCATCAGAGGTGGCGGCGGTTTTGACGCTGACCTTGCAACCGGTTTCCTTCTCGAAACCGCTGACCCAATCGTAGGCCTTATCGCTCTCGCCACGTTCGATGTAGCCCGGCCAGGCGACGATATCCAGTTGGCCTTCGCCCGCGCCAACGGCTTTCAGCGGTTCGGCGGCCTGAATACTGGCACTGGCCAGCAGTAAGGGGGTGATTGCACTGAACAGTGCGGTCTTGTGCACGAACATGGGGTTTCCCTCTTCTTTAATTATCGTCGGGGCAGTGTTTGAACGTGGCAGAGCTGGCCTTTTCGGCTCGTTGTTAGCGTAGTGCGGTTATTTCAGATCGCTGCCGTGACGCGCCATGATGTGCCGCACCACGCTGTAGTCCTGGAGCGAGTCGCTGGATAAGTCTTTGCCGTAACCCGAGCGCTTCAAGCCGCCGTGGGGCATTTCGCTGACCAGCATGAAATGGCTGTTGATCCAGGTGCAGCCGTACTGCAACCGCGCTGCCACCTGCATCGCCTTGTCCAGGTTCTGGGTCCAGACCGATGACGCCAGGCCATATTCCGAGTCGTTGGCCCAGTCCACTGCCTGTTCCAATTCATCGAAGCGGGTCACGGTGGCCACCGGCCCGAACACTTCGCGCTGGACGATTTCATCACTCTGTTTGCAGCCGGCCAGCAGAGTCGGCTGGTAGTAGAAACCGGCGCCGGAATGCACCGCCGCGCCGGTCACCCGCTCGATGTGCGGCTGGCCGAGGGCGCGTTCGACAAAACTGGCCACACGGTCGCGCTGGCGAGTGCTGATCAGCGGGCCGAGCTCGTTGTCGGCGTCACGTTTACCGGCGAAGCGCAGGCTGCTGACCGCAGCGCCGAGTTCGGCCACCAATTTGTCGTGAATCCCGGCCTGTGCATAAATCCGGCAGGCGGCGGTGCAGTCTTGCCCGGCGTTGTAGTAGCCATAAGTGCGCACGCCTTCGATCACCGCTTGAATATCCGCGTCGTTGCAGACGATCACCGGGGCTTTGCCACCGAGTTCGAGGTGTGTACGTTTCAGGGTTTTGGCGGCGGCCTGGAGGATTTTCTGTCCGGTGACGATGTCGCCGGTCAGCGAGACCATGCGCACTTTCGGGTGGCTGACCAAATGGCTACCGACACCTTCACCGCCGCCGCAAATAATGTTGATCACCCCGCGCGGGAGAATCTCGGCCAGCGCCGGTGCGAGGGCGAGGATCGACAGCGGCGTGTGTTCGGACGGCTTGAACACCAGCGTGTTGCCGGCGGCCAGGGCCGGGGCGATTTTCCACGCGGCCATCATGATCGGGTAGTTCCACGGCGCGATGGACGCTACGACACCTATCGGATCGCGGCGCACCATGCTGGTGTAACCCGGCAAATATTCACCGCTGAGCTGTCCGGTCTGGCAGCGCACGGCGCCGGCAAAGAAGCGAAACACGTCGACCGTCGCGCTCAAATCGTCCTGACGGGCCAGGTGCAATGGCTTGCCGCAGTTCAGCGATTCGAGACGGGCGAGGAGGTCGGCGTGTTTTTCCACCGCGTTGGCGATGTCCAGCAGGATGTTCGAGCGCTGTTGCGGGGTGGTGCGCGACCAACCGGCGAAGGCGCGGTGGGCGGCGAGGATGGCGGCTTCGACTTGTTCGGTGCTGGCTTCGGCGATGTGCGTCAGCACTTCACCGGTGGCCGGGTTGAGGATCGGCTCGACAAAGCCCTGGCCTGCGATTAATTCACCATCGATCAGCAATGCCGTGAACAACGGGGTTTGTGCGCCAGCCATTTTTCGGGTTCTCTTTTCTTGTGTGGCCATGGTGCTCCCTGTGACTGGAGGCCCGACCGTCTTATTTAGATGCACAGAGACTAGTGGTCGGGCTTGTGGGCGACAAATACTAAATACTGAATGCAGCGTTCGATTAAATAGATGGCTTGCGCCCGCCGTGAGGCTGCTCGCGGGCGACGGTCAGGAACGGATCGACCAACGCCGGGCGGGCGGTGCCACGACGCCAGGCCAGGCCGACGTCGAGGGTCTGGCTGAGGTCGGCGATCGCTCGCGCTTCGATGATGTCGCCTTCCAGCGACCAGGGGCGGTAGGTCATGTCGGGTTGAATCGACACGCCAAGGCCGGCCGCCACCAGGCTTCGAACGGCCTCGGTGGAGGCCGTGCGCAAGGTGATGCGCGGTTGCAAAGAGGCTGCCGACCACATGCGCTGGGCGTTGCGGTCCATTTCATCGACGTTCAATTGAATCAACGGCTCACGGGCGACATCGGCGAGGTTGATGCTGTCGTGCTCCAGCAACGGGTGCTGGGCCGGCAGCCACAGGCGGTGCGGCGAATGCGTGAGTACCTCGGTTTGCAGCGCATGGCGATCCTCAAGGTTGGAGAGGATCAGCACCCCGACATCGATTTCGCCGCTGACCAGCAAATGCTCGATGTAGGGCCGCTCGTCTTCCGTTACGCGAATGTCGACGTTGGGGTAGGCGCGTTGAAAACGGGTGAGCAAATCGGCGAGGTAGTAACCAGCGACCAGGCTGGTTACGCCGATGGTCAACTGGCCGGCGACCTGATCGGTACTTTGCTGAAGGCTGCGTTTGGCGTTGTCGACCGTGGCCAGGATCAAGTGCGCCTGACGCAGGAACTGATGGCCCTGGTGGGTGAGGGTCATGCCCTTGGCGTGGCGATTGAACAGGCTGACGCCAATTTCTTGCTCAAGCTGCTGGATCGCCAGGGTCAAGGTGGACTGGGAAATGTACACCGCTTGTGCGGCAGACGAGATCGAGCCGGTCTCGGCCACGGCGATGAAGTGACGGATCTGACGCAAGGTCATCATGGGGAATTACCCGGTGGGCGGTTTTTATAGATTTGCCAGAGTGTATATCTTTTTAATCGATGCCCAGGCAGGGGCTTGGTTGGGGATAGGGGATAGGGGATAGGGGATAGGGGGAGGGGAGAGCCCCGTTACTGGCTGCATCCATGCAGCCAGTTCCGAAGGGTCGATGTTACGCATTGTTCAATGCGGCTCCCGATCAAGTCGCAATGAGTCAGGCGCGGATATCTCGATCATATCCACAACGTGTTTGTTATCGAATTCAAACTCGGTGCCTGAAGGCCCTGTGTAACTTCAATACTATTTCAGCGTTACATCAATCATCGGGGGAATGTAACCATAGTCATATTCGGCCACCACGAAAGTCTGCTGCCCTTTCACCTTGATGCCCACTGTCGGCGCTTCAGTGCCGCCGACCCGGTACTGCATTCCGGTGTCGCTTTCCTTTGTGGGTACGGTGTCGATGAACGAAGTCACCAGGCCGTTAGGCATCACGTAATGTGAATAGGTTTGAAATGGCTGGGAAGAGGGGTTGCCCAGCACCAGACCGGAACCGTTCAGTGGCACGTAAGGGCCGAAGAGCGAATCCGCGACGAAACCGTACACCCCGTCCGGACCGGTCACACCGTCGGCATAAGTGAATTTATGGCTGATGGTGAACAAATAGTATTTACCGTCCTGAAACAGGAAGTGTGGACGTTCGGTCTGGTCATTGACGCCTACTGCAGTCAGCAGTGGCGGCAACATTTCCCAGTCGTCGCCATCTTCGTCATTTGCTACGGCGATACCGACACAGGCCGTTTGGAAGCGCGAGTTACCGACATCTTCATAGCCCGGCGGTACGTCGCCGATTTCAGCTTCGCCGACCTTGTGCGAACCACGCTCACCGGCCACGTTGCCCTCAAACAGCATGTACAACTTGCCGTCTTTCGGATCGCGGAACGGCCATGGATCACGGAAGCCCCAGTACGGATTCTGCGCTTCGGTCTGATACATCTCGCCGTCAGCCTCGAACAGCGACGTAACCTTTTTGAAGCCTACCAGGCTGACGCCATGTTCAGTCGTCACCACGCGGCCACGCACCTTGACGATCGTGGCGCCCGGCGTGACGGCGGTGTAATACAAATCCACATCGCCCTGGTCGTTCAACAGAATCGGGGAGCCAGCCCATTCACGGGCGGTTGGAGACACACCTTGCGCCATCACGCGACCACCAAACTGCCAGTCTTTACCGGTGCGGGAAAACCAGTAGTACATCTTTGCCCGACCATGACGATCGTTCCAGTCTCGGATGATGTCGTAATTACCGTTCTCGTCGATGTACTCCGGATCATTCGGGTGACGATCTGCCGTCAAGGTGAAAATGACCGACCAGCCGTCGACAGAAGCCACGTTACCGTCGATATCGCGCAGCGGCATGGTGTCCCAGATGAACACCTCGTTGCTCAATACCGGGAAATCCGCACTGACCAGAGGCTGGGTAGTGGTCGGATCATCCGCGTGAACTTTTAGCGCGTCGGCGCGGGTCCACAAGCTGGGCTGGTGGGGAAGCTGACCAAGTTTTTCAGTGTTGCTTTTCATAGGGAGTACCTCATCCATGAATATATTTAAATGAATCTTCGTTAGTGACTGTATATCCATACAGTGATTTAACTGTAAGTCAGTGGATTTTCAAGATCAAGGAAAAATTCCATTTTTTTGAATTTATGGGTTTTTTGTTGCTAGCTGATACGTTTCATCAGGTGATTTTTTGCACAAAAAAGGCCTCCCTCTCGGTAAGCCTCTGGTCGTCCGCCGTGCGGCATGATGTGGTTTTGAAGTGAAAAGATCTTTTTTGACCGTTACGCAGCCCAACGGAGGGCACGCTCCGTTCGCCACAAATCAGTACGCAATTTTTGATCTGTTTATTCTTTCCCCAAAGCCTCGGTCGGAGGCTACGTTGCCTTGCGTCGCTGCCTACACCTGCGCCAGAATCCGCCGGCTTGTGCGTCTTGGTCGTCGCCTCTATTGTTCCCGTGTCACTGCCCATCAGTGATCGGGTTTAGTCGCCTGCCGTAGCTAAGTCGCATCAGTGCTGATCAGTCAGGTATCCCATCCCTGCACTTGATGGTGGCTGTGCGCAGGGCGCCCTCGGGCGCGCCGATTTCTTAGCTCGTCGGTCGACTAACCTGCGTATAGCCGCCACCCATTCGTTTAGTCGCGAACAGGTTGCAGCCTCACTCAAAGAGAGCTAAGCCAATGTTCAAAGCCACGCCCAATCCACCCGAAACCGATCCGGTTTCTCCCTACGCCTCCCTCGATTCAAAAGAACTCCACGCCGCCGCGCACCGTGCGCTCGACCATTACCTGGTATTGCCCGAGACCAAGCAGTTGTTGGCCGACCGACGCCCCGGCTGCATTTTCGTCATTGCCCCCGACGTCGACAGCGAAACCCTGCTGGCCCACGCCTGCGAAACCCTCGCCTCGGCGAATGTCATGGCCAGCGATCTGGCGTTCGAACTCGAAGGCCCCAAACGCAATACCGCGCTGGCAATTCAGCAGATGATTTCCCTGGCCGAGTTGGCGGTGAATCGGGCGCTGGATAACTTCGATCAGCCAGAGACTTAGCAGCACCACGGTGTGGCGAGGGAGCTTGCTCCCGCTGGGCTGCGTAGCAGCCCCAAAACCGGCGAATGAGATCCATCTGAAAAATTGTCATCGCCAGTATTGGGAGCGCTACGCGCTCCAGCGGGAGCAAGCTCCCTCGCCACAGGTGTTTCGTTGCTACTTGCGATGCACCGCTTATAAAACGCAGCGTGCCCTCGGCTATACTCCCCTCCATTTGAACGGCCCCGAGGACTGACTGTGAAGAACTGGACGTTGCGCCAACGCATTTTGGCGAGCTTTGCGGTAATTATCGCCATCATGCTGCTGATGGTCATGGTCTCGTTCTCGAGTCTGCTGAAGATTGAATCCAGCGAGGAAACGGTCCAGTCGGATGCCGTTCCAGGGCTGTATTACAGCTCGATGATTCGTGGCGCCTGGGTCGACACTTACGTCTTGACCCAACGGATCGTTGGTCTCTCGGAACATCGCGACATGAGTGCCGCTGACCTGGAGCTGTACAAGGGCGCCGAGGCGCACCTGAAAGACGAGATGGGCAACTATCGGAAAACGATCTTCACCACCGAGGATCGGGCCGGGTTCGAAGCGTTCGAGGCTCGTTATCAAACGTACAACCAAGCGTTGGCTAAAGTCGTCGGGCTGTATCAGCAAAAACAATACGAACAGGCTCGTCTAGCGCTGGAGCAGGAGTTGACGCCCGCGTGGGTCGATGGCCGCAAGCAGTTGAATGCTGTGATTGATAGCAATCGTGATCAATCCGCTAACGCTACCGAGGCCATCCGCCAAGCAGTTACTGCGGCAAAAGCCAGCATGGGCGTGTCTTTGCTGGTGGCGGTCATCGCCGCCGGCCTCTGTGGCCTGCTGTTGATGCGCGCGATCATGGCGCCGATGAATCGCATCGTGCAGATCCTCGACATCATGCGCACCGGCGATCTCAGCAGCCGTTTGAACCTCGATCGCAAAGACGAATTCGGCGCGGTGGAAACCGGCTTCAACGACATGATGACGGAGCTGACCTCGCTGGTGTCCCAGGCGCAGCGTTCCTCGGTACAGGTCACCACCTCGGTGACCGAAATCGCCGCCACCTCCAAACAGCAGCAGGCGACCGCCACTGAAACGGCGGCCACTACCACCGAAATCGGCGCCACCTCGCGTGAAATCGCCGCCACCTCGCGGGACCTGGTGCGGACCATGACCGAAGTCTCCACCGCCGCCGATCAGGCCTCGGTGCTGGCCGGTTCCGGTCAGCAGGGGCTGGCGCGGATGGAGGAGACCATGCACTCGGTGATGGGCGCGGCTGACCTGGTCAATGCCAAACTGGCGATCCTCAACGAGAAGGCCGGCAACATCAATCAGGTGGTGGTGACCATCGTCAAGGTCGCGGACCAGACCAACCTGCTGTCGCTGAACGCCGCCATCGAAGCGGAAAAGGCCGGTGAATACGGTCGCGGTTTTGCCGTGGTCGCCACCGAAGTTCGACGTCTGGCAGACCAGACCGCCGTCGCCACCTACGACATCGAGCAGATGGTTCGCGAGATCCAGTCGGCGGTGTCGGCCGGCGTCATGGGCATGGACAAATTCTCTGAAGAAGTCCGCCGTGGCATGTCCGAAGTGCAGCAGGTCGGTGAGCAGCTGTCGCAGATCATCCACCAGGTTCAGGCGCTGGCGCCGCGGGTGTTGATGGTTAACGAGGGCATGCAGGCCCAGGCCACGGGCGCCGAACAGATCAACCATGCGCTGGTGCAGTTGGGCGATGCCAGCAGCCAGACGGTCGAGTCCTTGCGTCAGGCCAGTTCCGCCATCGACGAGCTGAGCCAGGTGGCCGTTGGGCTACGCAGCGGCGTCTCGCGATTTAAAGTCTGATGAGCGAACTCGTGGCGAAACGCGGCGCAGGCATGGCGCCCAGGCAGTCATTGTTTCTGGTGTTTCGTATCGGTGACGAGCGTTATGCATTGCAAGCCATTGAAGTGGCCGAAGTGCTGCCGCGCCTGCCGCTCAAACCGATTGCCGGGACGCCTTCATGGGTCGCGGGGGTGTTTGCCTATCGCGGCGCGGTGGTGCCGGTAATCGATGTCGGCGAGCTGGCGTTCGGTCAGCCGGCCCAGGCGCGCACCAGCACCCGATTGGTGCTGGTGCATTATCAGCCGGATGACGCCACGCCCGGGCAATTGCTCGGGCTGATTCTTGAGCAGGCCACCGACACCCTGCGTTGCAACCCGGCGGACTTCCAGCCCTATGGCCTGGATAACCGTCAGGCGCCGTATTTGGGGCCGGTGCGTGAAGACGCGCAAGGCCTGCTGCAATGGGTGCGTGTCGCAGACTTGCTGGATGCCCAGGTACGAGCGCTGCTGTTCCCGTCGCCGCCGCTGGACCTGGCGATGCTTGAGGAGCGCCCATGAGCAGTGATCAGCGCTTTTTCGACTTCCTCAAAGAACGTATCGGTCTGGACGTGAACTCCGTCGGCCCAGCGATCATCGAGCGGGCCGTGCGCCAGCGCATGACTGCGCAGCAGGTGAAAACGGCTGATGAGTACTGGTTGCGGCTGCAAGTCTCGGCAGACGAACAACAGGCGCTGATCGAAGGCGTGATCGTCCCGGAAACCTGGTTTTTCCGTTACCCGGAATCCTTTGCCACGCTGGCCAGGCTGGCGCTCAAGCGCCTGGCGGAGATCAAGGGTATGCGCGCGCTGCGGATTCTCAGCCTGCCGTGCTCGACTGGCGAAGAACCGTATTCGATTGCCATGGCGCTATTCGATGGCGGGCTTGCGCCGCACCAGTTCAAGGTCGACGGGGTGGACGTCAGCCCGCTGTCGGTCGAACGGGCCAAGCATGCGCTGTACGGCAAGAACTCCTTTCGTGGGCAGCAAACCGATTTCCGCGAGCGCTACTTCAGCACCGAAGACGACGGCTATCGCGTCAGCGAGCGGGTGCGCGAACAGGTGCGTTTGCAGGTGGGCAACCTGCTGGACCCGACCTTGCTGGCCAATGAGCCAGCCTATGACTTTGTGTTTTGTCGCAACCTGCTGATCTATTTCGATCAGCCTACCCAGCAACAGGTTCTCCAGGTGCTCAAGCGCCTGACTCATGTAGAGGGCGTGCTGTTTATCGGCCCGGCCGAAGGCAGTTTGCTGGGGCATCTGGGGATGCGTTCGATCGGTATCCCACAATCCTTCGCTTTCAGCCGTCACAGCGAGCCTGAACCTGCGCCGCCCTCCGTGTTTAGTGCACCGCCGTTGCCGGTGAGTTTGCCGCTGCGCAGCGTTTCACTACCGCCAGTGCGCAGCCGACCGTTTGCCGTTGTTGCACCGGCGCCGCGTGCGAGCCTTGAGAAAGCGCCGAATACCGATGCGGCAACGCTGCTGGCAAGCATTGCAGCCCTGGCCAACGAAGGTAAAAGCCTCGAAGCTCAGGCCGCCTGTGAGGAATACCTGCGCCACCATGAGCCGGTGGCGCAGGTGTTTTACTGGCTGGGGCTGCTCAGTGATGTCGCCGGCAACGTGCTGGAAGCCCAGGGTTTTTATCGCAAGGCACTGTATTTGCAACCGCAGCATCCCGAAGCACTGATGCACCTGTCGGTGTTACTGGCGTCCCAGGGGGATGCGTCCGGTGCCCGTCGATTGCAGCAACGCGCTGCTCGTAATGAGCGCACCGCTGACAGTGAGCGTAAACGATGACCGGTACTGTTTCGCTGAACGTGACCCATGCAGATGCCCAGGCTATCGACGACTGCTGGAACCGTATCGGTATCCACGGCGACAAGTCCTGCCCGCTGCTGATCGAGCATATTCACTGTCGCAATTGCGCGGTGTATTCCGCGGCGGCGACACGTTTGCTGGATCGCTATGCCTTGCAGCAGGACGACCGCGCGCAAGTGTCCACTGCCGTTGAAACGGACGTGGTCACGCGCTCGCTGTTGATGTTCCGCCTCGGCGAAGAATGGCTCGCCCTGGCCACCCGCAGCCTGGTGGAAGTGGCACCGATGCAGGCGATTCATTCGCTGCCGCATCAGCGTTCGCGGGCGCTGCTGGGGGTGGCGAATGTGCGTGGCGCGCTGGTGGCGTGCCTGTCGCTGGTGGAATTGCTCGGGCTGGAAGCGACCACCGGTGTTGCCTCTGGCGTGCGGATCATGCCGCGCATGTTGATCATTGCTGCTCACGGCGGCCCGGTGGTGGTGCCGGTGGATGAGGTGGACGGGATTCATGCCATTGATGAGCGGATTCTCGATGCCGCGTCCCGCTCAGGTGAGCAGGCCAGTGCCAAGTACACCCGTGGCGTCCTGCAATTCAGAGGTCGCAGCCTGCGCTGGCTGGATGAAGAACAGGT
This sequence comes from Pseudomonas helvetica, assembly GCF_039908645.1. Classification (NCBI taxonomy): domain Bacteria; kingdom Pseudomonadati; phylum Pseudomonadota; class Gammaproteobacteria; order Pseudomonadales; family Pseudomonadaceae; genus Pseudomonas; species Pseudomonas helvetica. Next base: position 5,079,880 of record NZ_CP150917.1, on the reverse strand, counting down.
GCTGTCCGCCGTGACCCGGAGCCTGACATGACCCCCGATCAAATGCGCGACGCGTCATTGCTGGAACTCTTCAGTCTTGAAGCCGAGGCCCAGACCCAGGTGCTCAGCGCCGGGTTGCTGGCGCTGGAACGTGACCCGACCCAGGCCGATCAGCTGGAAGCCTGCATGCGCGCCGCGCATTCGCTCAAGGGCGCGGCGCGGATCGTCGGTGTGGATGCCGGAGTCAGCGTTTCTCATGTGATGGAAGATTGCCTGGTCAGCGCGCAGGAGGGTCGACTTTTTCTGCGCCCCGAACACATTGATGCGCTGCTGCAAGGCACGGACTTGCTGATGCGCATCGCCACGCCAGGCAGTGCCAACGTGGGGCCGGGCGATATCGAAGCCTACGTGGCGCTGATGGGGCGTTTGCTCGATCCATTGGCGGCGGTTGCAGCACCTGCCGTGGCACAGCCCTCATTGCCGTCCGAGCCACCGGCACCGCACGTCGAGCCGCCGGACCTGGTGTCGGAACTCGAGTCGTCGCTGGCGGCTTCGGTCGAGGCGTCGCGTAAAGCCAAGCGCGTCACCGAAGGTGGCGAGCGGGTGTTGCGGGTGACCGCCGAGCGCTTGAACAGTCTGCTCGATCTGTCGAGCAAGTCGCTGGTGGAAACCCTGCGTCTCAAGCCTTACCTGGCAACAATGCAGCGTCTCAAACGCACGCAGAGCAACAGTCTGCGCGCCCTGGAAAACCTCAACGTGCACCTCAAGGGGCATGACCTGGGCCTTGAAGCCCTGGAGGCGCTCGGCGATGCGCGGCGGCTGTTGGCCGAATCGCAGCAGTTGCTGGCTGAGAAAACCGCTGAGCTTGATGAGTTTGCCTGGCAGGCGAGTCAGCGCGCTCAGGTGCTGTATGACACGGCGCTGGCCTGTCGCATGCGGCCGTTTGCCGATGTGCTGACCGGGCAGGCGCGAATGGTTCGCGATCTGGGACGTAGTCTGGGCAAGCAGGTGCGGCTGGAAATCGAGGGTGAAAAGACCCAGGTCGACCGCGATGTGTTGGAGAAGCTCGAAGCGCCGCTGACCCATTTGTTGCGCAATGCGGTAGACCACGGCATCGAAACACCCGAGCAACGCCTGCTGGCCGGCAAGCCTGCCGAAGGGCTGATTCGCTTGCGCGCGTCCAACCAGGCCGGGCTGCTGTTGCTGGAATTGAGCGACGATGGCCATGGCGTGGACCTGGAACAAGTGCGCGCCAGTATCGTCGAACGTCAATTGTCGCCGGCCGAGACCGCGGCGCAGTTGAGCGAAGAAGAGCTGCTGACGTTCCTCTTCCTGCCGGGCTTCAGCCTGCGCGACAAAGTTACCGAGGTGTCCGGGCGTGGCGTAGGCCTGGATGCGGTTCAGCACATGGTCCGCCAGTTACGCGGCGCTGTGGTGCTGGAACAGAAGGCCGGCGAGGGCAGTCGTTTCCAGCTTGAGGTGCCGTTGACGTTGTCGGTGGTGCGCAGTCTGGTGGTGGAAGTGGGCGAGGAGGCGTATGCCTTTCCACTGGCGCACATCGAGCGCATGTGCGATTTGGCAGCGGACGACATCGTCCAGGTGGAAGGTCGTCAGCACTTCTGGCACGAAGGTCGACACGTTGGCCTCGTCGCGGCCAGCCAGCTGCTCAATCGCCCGGCGAGTCAGAACAGCCCGGCGACCCTTAAAGTCGTGGTCATCCGTGACCGCGACACGGTGTACGGTGTGGCCGTCGAGCGTTTTATCGGCGAGCGCACGTTGGTGGTGCTGCCGCTGGATGAGCGGCTGGGCAAGGTTCAGGACATTTCTGCCGGGGCCTTGCTCGATGACGGGTCGGTGGTGTTGATCGTCGACGTCGAAGACCTGCTCCGCTCGGTGGACAAACTGCTCAATACCGGTCGCCTGGAACGGATCGCCCGGCACAGCCAACAGGCCGCCATCGTCGCGCGTAAACGTATTCTGGTGGTCGATGACTCACTGACGGTTCGTGAGTTGCAACGCAAGCTGCTGCTCAATCGGGGTTATGACGTGGCCGTAGCGGTTGACGGCATGGACGGCTGGAACGCACTGCGTGCCGAGGAATTCGACCTGCTGATTACCGATATTGATATGCCGCGCATGGATGGGATCGAGCTGGTTTCATTGTTGCGCCGTGACAATCGGCTGCAATCGCTGCCGGTGATGGTGGTGTCCTACAAGGATCGTGAAGAAGACCGTCGTCGTGGGCTGGACGCTGGAGCCGACTACTATCTAGCCAAGGCCAGCTTTCATGACGATGCACTGCTCGATGCAGTGGTTGAGCTCATAGGAGGAGCGCGAGCATGAAGATCGCTATCGTCAACGATATGCCCATGGCCGTGGAGGCCCTGCGTCGAGCCTTGGCCTTCGAGCCGGCGCACGAGGTGGTCTGGGTCGCCCGTAATGGCGCCGAGGCGGTGCAACGTTGCGCCGAGTTCACCCCGGACCTGATCCTGATGGACCTGATCATGCCGGTCATGGATGGCGTCGAAGCAACACGCCGGATCATGGCCGAGACCCCGTGCGCTATTGTTATCGTCACGGTGGACCGACAGCAGAATGTCCATCGGGTGTTCGAGGCCATGGGCCACGGCGCGCTGGATGTGGTCGATACCCCGGCCCTCGGCGCGGGCGATCCGAAAGAAGCCGCAGCGCCGCTGCTGCGCAAGATCATGAATATCGGCTGGCTGATCGGCGAGCGCGGTAACCGTGTGCAATCGGCGCCGGCCCTTCCTCGTGTTCTCGGGCAACGCCAGAGCCTGGTGGCCATCGGTTCTTCTGCTGGCGGGCCGGCGGCGCTGGAAGTCTTGCTCAAGGCCCTGCCGCGCGATTTTGCGCCGGCCATCGTGCTGGTCCAGCACGTTGACCAGGTGTTCGCGGCCGGCATGGCTGAATGGCTCGGCAGCGCCAGCGGTCTGGACGTGCGCCTGGCTCAGGAAGGCGAGCCGCCGCAAAGCGGGACGGTGTTGCTGGCGGGCACCAATCACCACATTCGTTTATTGAAGAACGGTACGCTGGCCTACACCGCCGAGCCGGTCAACGAGATCTATCGACCCTCGATCGACGTTTTTTTTGAAAGCGTGGCCACTTATTGGAACGGAGATGCAGTCGGTGTGCTGCTGACCGGCATGGGGCGCGATGGCGCCCAGGGACTTAAATCGATGCGCCAGCAAGGCTACTTGACCATTGCTCAGGATCAGCGCAGCAGTGCGGTATATGGCATGCCGAAAGCGGCCGCCGCCATCGACGCCGCTGTAGAAATTCACCCGTTGGACAAGATAGCGCCACGATTGCTGGAGATCTTTGCAAAATGACTCATCATTGCAGCTGTACTTGCCTTATTCAGGTGCCCGCACATGGATGATTTACAGCTCGACGCCTTTAAAACCGATGAGAACGCCGCGATGGTGCTGCTGGTCGACGACCAGGCGATGATCGGCGAAGCCGTGCGCCGCGGGCTGGCGAACGAGGAGAACATCGACTTCCATTTCTGCGCCGATCCGCACCAGGCCATCGCCCAGGCGATTCGCATCAAGCCGACGGTGATCCTGCAGGACCTGGTCATGCCCGGTCTGGACGGCCTGTCGCTGGTGCGCGAATACCGCAACCACCCGGCGACCAAGGACATTCCGATCATTGTGCTGTCGACCAAGGAAGACCCGCTGATCAAGAGCGCGGCGTTTGCTGCAGGGGCCAACGATTACCTGGTCAAGCTGCCGGACAACATCGAACTGGTCGCGCGCATTCGTTATCACTCGCGCTCCTACATGACCCTGATCCAGCGCGATGCGGCCTATCGGGCGCTGCGGGTCAGTCAACAACAGTTGCTCGACACCAACCTGGTGCTGCAACGCCTGATGAACTCCGATGGCCTGACCGGGCTGTCTAACCGTCGCCATTTCGACGAATACCTTGAGTTGGAATGGCGTCGGGCCATGCGTGACCAGGCGCAACTGTCGCTGTTGATGATCGATGTCGACTATTTCAAGTTGTACAACGACAGCTTCGGCCATCTGGAAGGCGACGAAGCCCTGCGCAAAGTCGCCACGGCGATCCGCGATGCCAGCAGCCGGCCTTCCGATCTGCCGGCGCGTTATGGCGGTGAAGAGTTCGTCCTGGTATTGCCCAATACCTCGCCGGGCGGGGCACGCCTGGTCGCGGAAAAACTCCGGCAGACCGTGGCCGGAATGAACATCCCGCATGTTGTACCGGCCGAAGGTGCGAGCCTGACCATCAGCATCGGCCTCTCGACCATCACCCCGCAGCCGGGCAGTGATTACCGTCAATTGATCTCGGCGGCGGACAAGGGGTTGTACCTGGCGAAGAACAATGGACGCAATCAGGTCGGCATCGAATGAACCCGCACGTTCATTCGCCGTTAAAGCCGCCAGGCGGGCTGCCGTGACAGCGTGATTACGTTATACTCGCCGGCTTTCAAAAGTTCGCCAACGAGTGCTGCCCGCCATGGAAATCAACCCGATCCTTAACAGTATCAAGGACCTGTCCGAGCGCTCCGAAACTATTCGGGGGTATCTTTGACTACGATCAAAAGCATGAGCGTCTGACCGAAGTCAATCGCGAGCTTGAAGATCCGAATGTCTGGAACAACCCGTCGTACGCTCAGGAACTGGGCCGCGAGCGGTCCCTGCTGGCGCAGATCGTCGAAACCCTCGACCAGATGCACAGCGGCCTTGCCGACGCCAAAGACCTGCTGCTGATGTCCGCAGAGGAAGAAGACCAGGCTGCCGTCGATGACGTCGCTGCCGAAGTCGAGCGTCTGCGCGAGGCCCTGGAAAAACTCGAATTCCGTCGCATGTTCAGCGGTGAGATGGACGCCAACAACGCCTACCTGGATATCCAGGCCGGCTCCGGCGGTACCGAGGCCCAGGACTGGGCCAACATCCTGCTGCGCATGTACCTGCGCTGGGCGGACAAACGCGGTTTCGACGCGACCATCATGGAGCTCTCCGCCGGTGAAGTCGCCGGGATCAAGGGCGCAACCGTGCACATCAAGGGTGAATACGCCTTTGGCTGGCTGCGGACCGAGATCGGCGTGCACCGTCTGGTGCGCAAGAGCCCGTACGACTCCGGTAACCGTCGCCATACCTCGTTCTCGGCCGTGTTCGTGTCGCCGGAAATCGATGACAACATCGAAATCGACATCAACCCGTCGGACCTGCGCATCGACACCTACCGCTCCTCGGGCGCCGGTGGTCAGCACGTAAACACCACCGACTCGGCCGTACGTATCACCCACGTACCGACCAACACCGTGGTCAGCTGCCAGAACGAACGTTCCCAGCACGCCAACAAAGACACCGCGATGAAAATGTTGCGGGCGCGCTTGTACGAGCAGGAAGTGCAGAAACGCAACGCTGCTTCCCAAGCCCTGGAAGACACCAAGTCGGACATCGGCTGGGGTCACCAGATTCGCTCGTATGTGCTCGACCAGTCGCGAATCAAGGATTTGCGTACTAACGTCGAACGCAGCGACTGCGACAAGGTGCTCGACGGCGACATCGACGAATACCTGGTGGCGAGCCTGAAGCAAGGCTTGTAACGAATGCACTGCAGTGGTCACTGATTCAACGACCCTGTAGGAGCGAGGCTTGCCCGCGAACCCCAGCCGAAGGCTGGGGGCAACGAACCTGTGATGGAAAATTTAAAGACATGAGCGACCTAGAACTCGATCCGCAAGCCCTGCAACAGGAAGAAAACTCCCTGATCGCCCTGCGCAAGGAAAAGCTTGCTGCCGAGCGCGCCAAGGGCCAGGCCTTCCCGAATGACTTCCGCCGCGACGCCTACTGCGAAGACTTGCAGAAGCAGTACGCGGACAAAACCAAGGAAGAGCTGGCAGAGGCTGCGATCCCGGTCAAGGTTGCCGGTCGTCTCATGCTCAACCGTGGCTCGTTCATGGTGATCCAGGACATGTCCGGGCGCATTCAGGTTTACGTCAACCGTAAAACCCTGTCCGAAGAAACCCTGGCCGCCGTTAAAACCTGGGACCTGGGCGACATCATCGCCGCCGAAGGCACCCTGGCCCGTTCGGGCAAAGGCGACCTGTACGTTGAAATGACCAACGTACGTCTGCTGACCAAATCCCTGCGCCCGTTGCCGGACAAGCACCACGGCCTGTCCGACACCGAGCAGCGCTATCGCCAGCGTTACGTTGACCTGATCGTCAACGAAGACGTGCGCCAGACCTTCCGCGTGCGTTCGCAAGTGATTGCGCACATTCGCAGCTTCCTGATGAAGCGCGACTTCCTGGAAGTCGAAACGCCGATGCTGCAAACCATCCCTGGCGGTGCGGCGGCCAAGCCGTTCGAGACTCACCACAATGCGCTGGATATGCAGATGTTCTTGCGTATCGCGCCGGAGCTGTACCTCAAGCGTCTGGTGGTAGGTGGTTTCGAGAAAGTGTTCGAGATCAACCGCAACTTCCGTAACGAAGGTGTTTCGACTCGTCACAATCCTGAATTCACCATGTTGGAGTTCTACCAGGCCCACGCCGACTACGAAGACAACATGGACCTGACCGAAGAACTGTTCCGCGAACTGGCGCAGCTGGTTCTGGGCAGCACCGACGTGCCGTACGGCGACAAGGTGTTCCACTTCGGTGAGCCGTTCGTGCGTCTCTCGGTGTTCGACTCGATCCTCAAGTACAACCCCGAGCTGACCGCTGACGACCTGACTGACATCGACAAGGCCCGCGCCATCGCCAAGAAGGCCGGCGCCAAAGTGTTGGGCTTCGAAGGTCTGGGCAAGCTGCAGGTAATGATTTTCGAAGAGCTGGTCGAGCACAAGCTGGAGCAGCCGCACTTCATCACCCAGTACCCGTTCGAAGTGTCGCCGCTGGCACGCCGCAACGACGAGAACCCGAACGTCACCGACCGTTTCGAACTGTTCATCGGTGGCCGCGAAATCGCCAACGCCTACTCCGAGTTGAACGACGCGGAAGACCAGGCCGAGCGCTTCATGGCTCAGGTGGCCGACAAGGACGCCGGTGACGACGAAGCCATGCACTACGATGCTGACTTCGTACGCGCGCTGGAGTACGGCATGCCGCCGACTGCCGGTGAAGGTATCGGTATTGACCGACTGGTGATGCTGCTGACCAATTCACCGTCGATTCGCGATGTGATCCTGTTCCCGCACATGCGGCCGCAAGCGTAAATGTTTCAATTAAAAAGCCGCCTATAACAGGCGGCTTTTTATTGCCTGTCTGGTACAAACGTATCAATTGGTTACTTTTGACGTTAGAGAGGAATATCTGTCGTGAATCGTGCATTGGCTCAAGAAGGAGCAGCTGGCATCGCCACTGCGGTTGCTGAAAGCGTTCAGTATCAGGGACGCAAAGCCAGCCGACAGGGAAGCGAGCAGCGTCGACAGGAAATTCTCGATGCAGCGATGCGCATCGTCGTACGCGACGGTGTTCGTGCGGTACGTCACCGCGCCGTGGCCGCCGAAGCGGGTGTGCCGCTGTCGGCGACCACTTACTATTTCAAGGATATCGATGACCTGCTCACCGATACCTTCGCTCAATACGTCGAACGTAGCGCCGCCTACATGGCCAGGTTGTGGGCCAATAACGAAGGCTTGTTGCGCGAGATGGTCATCAGCGGCGACGGCAGCCCCGAGTGCCGCTCACAGTTGGCTGACGACATCGCACGGCTGATGGCGGACTATGTTCACCGGCAATTGATCAACCGCCGCGAGCACCTGATGGCCGAGCAGGCCTTCCGCCAGGAAGCGTTGCTCAACCCGCGCCTGGCGCTGCTGGTGCGCTCGCATCAGCAAATTCTCTTGCAGGGCACTTGCCAGCTTTTCCAGGTATTGGGTTCGCGAGAGCCGCAGCAGGATGCCAAAGTGTTGACGGCGATTATCGGCCGGATGGAATATCAGGGCCTGCTCAACGACGCAGAGCCCGAGGCCGAACAAGAGATGCTCGGCATTCTGACGCGATATATGCACCTGGTGCTGGCGTCGGCCTGATCAAAACACGCGATACGCAACGGTTATCAACAGGAGCACCGGGTGGACGAATACCAGCAGACGATACGCACGTTGTCCGATCGCATAGTGCTGGCGCAGACGCCGATTCGGGTACTCGATGCGGTCAAGTGGGACGACAACATCCGCAAGGGTTTCCTCAAGGCCAAAGGCAAGGAAATGCCGGCGGTGGATCGCGACTACTACCTCAACCGGCCACTGTCCTTTGACTCCAGCAAAGTGAAGCTGGAATTCCAGAACATCGAGCGCGACATCACCCGTCAGCTCGGCCAGTTCAACCCGGTCGGGCAGATCATGCGTCGCATGTGCAAGGAATACCGCATGGTGGTGCGGATGCTCGAAGCACGTGGCACCGAAGATTTCGGGTTGATCTCCCAGGAGCTTTACGGCGCGGCGTCCGATGCGTTCCACGCCGGTGACCCGACCCTGGCCGACCTTGGCCTGATGATGTCCGACTACCTGAACAACATCGATGGCCGGGGCGACCTCAAGGACGAACCGAAGATCCTCACCGCCAAGGAAGCCGTGCACTTGCTGCAAACCCGTTTGAACAAGGTCTTTGGCGAAGCCGAGGAAACCATTCGGGTGTTCGAGTCCGACGGTATTGTCGCGGATGCGGCGGCTGGTGCCGACTACATCAAGATCCGCGCTGACGCGATGTTCAACGAACGTGACGTGCGCGCCCTGGAAGTCCATGAAGGGCTGGTGCATGTCGGCACCACGCTTAACGGTCTGAATCAGCCGATCTGCACTTTCCTTTCCAAAGGTCCACCGTCGTCGACCGTGACCCAGGAGGGGTTGGCGATCCTGATGGAAATCATCACCTTTGCGTCCTATCCGAGTCGCTTGCGCAAACTGACCAACCGTACCCGGGCGATTCACATGGCCGAGGAGGGCGCGGACTTCTTGCAGATCTTCGAGTTCTTCCGCGCTCAAGGCTTCGAGATGGCTGAAAGCTATAGCAATGCCAGTCGGGTTTTCCGCGGTTCGATACCCACTGGTCTGCCATTCACCAAGGACTTGTCCTACCTCAAGGGCTTTATCATGGTTTACAACTACATTCAGTTGGCCGTGCGTAAAGGCAAGCTTGAGCAGATCCCTTTGCTGTTTTGCGGCAAGACCACCCTGGAAGACATGCGCACCCTGCGTCAGTTGGTGGATGAGGGCCTGGTGGAACCACCCAAGTACCTGCCGGACCAGTTCCGTGACATGAACGCCTTGTCGGCCTGGATGTGTTTCTCCAACTTCCTCAACCATCTGAGCCTGGACCGGATCGAAGCGGATTACTCGAACATTTTGTAATGGCGTCGAAAGATCTTCTAAACCAAAGCCCCTGAATCGTGAGATTCAGGGGCTTTGGTTGAGCCGGATTACCGATCAGGCCGCTTCGATCTTGCTGCGGTTCTGCTCGAGCTTGTTCAGGTACAGCTGGACGTTCTCTTGCTCTGCCTGGGTGGTGAACAAACCCAGTTTGCTGCGACGCCAGAGAATGTCGTGAGCGCTGGTGGCCCATTCTTCGCTGCACAGGTAATCGACTTCGCGGGTGTAGAGACCGCCACCGAGGTGTTCGCCCATGTCCTTCAGGCTCTGTACACCTTCAAGCAGGCGCCAGGTACGGCTGCCATAGGTGGTGGCCCAGCGTCGGGCGATTTCCGTCGGCAACCAGTCGAACTTGTCGCGAATCAACGCGCTCAAGGCCTGTGGCGTGGTCATGTCTTCGCCGCCCGGCAGGGTCGCTTGCGCGGTCCAGCTCGGCTTCATGCCCTTGAAGTACGGTGCCAGCTGCGCCATGGCCGACTCGGCCAGTTTGCGGTAGGTGGTCAGTTTGCCACCGAACACCGACAGCAGCGGCGCTTCTTCTGCGCTGCCAGACAGCGCCAGGGTGTAATCGCGGGTCACGGCCGAAGGATTGTCGGATTCGTCGTTGCACAGCGGACGAACGCCGGAATAGGTGTGCAGGATGTCGCTGCGGCTGATTTGTTTCTTGAAGTGCGCGTTGACCACTTTCAGCAGGTAATCGGTCTCGCCTTCGGTGATGGCGACTTTCGCTGGATCGCCGGTGTACTCACGGTCCGTGGTACCAATCAGGGTGAATTGATTGAGGTATGGAATGGTGAACACGATGCGTTGGTCTTCGTTCTGCAAGATATGCGCGTGTTCGCCTTCGTACAGCTTCGGCACGATCAGGTGGCTGCCCTGAATCAGGCGGATGCCGTAAGGCGATTCCATCTTCAGGTCATCACGAATGAACTTGGCGACCCATGGACCGGCAGCATTCACCAGCGCCTTGGCGCGGATCGAGAACAGGCGGCCATCGGTGCGTTCCAGGTTCAACTCCCACAGGCCTTTGCTGCGACGGGCGCTGACACAGCGGGTCTGGGTGTGAACGTGGGCGCCTTTTTCGCGGGCAGCCATGGCATTGAGCACCACCAGACGGGCGTCGTCGACCCAGCAATCGGAGTATTCGAAGCCTTTGGTGATTTCGCTTTTCAGCGCACTGTCGGCCCCGAACTTCAGGCTTTTGGAGCCGGCGAGTTTTTCCCGCTTGCCAAGATGGTCATAAAGGAACAGGCCTGCACGGATCATCCACGCCGGGCGCAGGTGCGGACGGTGTGGCAACACGAAGCGCATTGGCTTGACGATGTGCGGGGCCTTGGCCAACAGCACTTCACGCTCGGCCAAGGCCTCACGCACGAGGCGGAATTCGTAGTGCTCGAGGTAGCGCAGGCCGCCGTGGATCAGCTTGCTGCTGGCGGACGAGGTATGACTGGCCAGATCGTCCTTTTCGCAAAGGAACACCGAAAGACCGCGACCGGCGGCATCCGCTGCAATCCCCACACCGTTTATCCCACCACCAATGACGGCGATATCGTAGACCTCGGCAAGAGGGGGCATAGGTAAGGTTGAAGTGGGCATCGGCTGGCCTCGGGGTACTTTCTATATTTGAATTCGAACATTAATGTTCATTTGCGAAAATAGTAGCGCATAAATCCAGGCGCAACCAGTCGGCTTCGATTGAAAATTCTGATCGAAGAGAGGGGAAAGGAAAATTTTCGAACATTGAAAGCAGATGCGATGGGGAGTGGGTCGCAGATATTGTAGGGGCACGGCTTACCGGCGATGGCGTTCTTGAGTAGGCCATCGCTGGCAAGCCGTGCTCCTACAGTCGTTTAACCGCGTTCCGCGGTTTAAACGACTTCCAGCCGAATCTTGTGCTGGCTCAGCAGTTGCGCCAATGCCGGAACCGGCGCGTGGTCGGTCACCAGGCAGTCGATCAGGCTGATCGGTCCCAGGCGGACCATGGCGTTGCGGCCGAACTTGCTGGAGTCTGCTGCCAGCAGGACTTGCCGGGCGTTGGCGATGATCGCCTGGGAGACCCGTACTTCCTGGTAGTCAAAGTCGAGCAGGCTGCCGTCTTCATCGATACCACTGATGCCGACCAGCGCAAAGTCGACCTTGAACTGGTTGATGAAGTCGACGCAGGCCTGACCGACTACGCCGCCATCACGGCGCACGTTGCCACCGGCCAGCAGGACTTCGAAGTCATCCTTGGCGCTGAGGATCGAGGCGACGTGCAGGTTATTGGTGATCACCTTGAGATAGTTGTGATTGAGCAGCGCCCGGGCAATGGATTCGGTGGTGGTACCGATATTGATGAACAGCGAGGCGTGATCGGGGATTTGTGCGGCGATAGCTTCGGCGATGCGCTGTTTCTCATCGCGCATCTGATCGGCGCGCATGGCGTAGGCGGTGTTTTCGACACTTGAATCGTAAGCGGCGCCGCCATGATAGCGACGCAGCAAATTCACTTCCGCCAATTGATTGATGTCGCGGCGGATGGTCTGTGGTGTAACAACAAATAGCTGAGCCATTTCCTCGATGCTGACGTAGCCGCGTTCGCGAACCAGTTCGAGGATTTGCTGCTGACGGGGAGGCAGATTCATAGGGCTTCCTTTGGGCTGCCGTGCAAAATTTGCCCATGATGCCGTACGAATCACCTCCCTACCAGTTACATACCGATACGAATCCGCTACTTGGCTTATTCAGCGCCTTCGTGCGGTTCCCAGTCGCGGGTGCGGCTGACGGCTTTTTTCCAGCCGGCGTAGAGTTTTTCCTTTGCCGTTTCGTCCAGTTGCGGGTCGAACTCGCGCTCGATCACTGCCTTGCCGCGCAGTTCGTCCAGGCTGCCCCAGAAGCCGCAGGCCAGGCCGGCCAGGTAGGCGGCGCCCAGTGCAGTGGTTTCACGCATTTGCGGGCGCTCGACCTTGGTGCCGAGGATGTCCGCCTGGAATTGCATCAGGAAGTTGTTGGCGACCGCACCGCCGTCTACGCGCAGAGCTTTGAGTCGTTCGCCGGAGTCGTGTTGCATGGCGTCGAGTACGTCGCGGGTCTGGTAGGCAATCGACTCCAGTGCGGCACGAATGATGTGATCGACGCGTACGCCGCGAGTCAGGCCGAACAGTGCGCCACGGGCATACGGGTCCCAGTACGGGGCGCCGAGGCCGGTGAAGGCGGGTACCAGGTACACGCCGTTGCTGTCCTTGACCTTGTTGGCGAAGTATTCGGTGTCGTGAGCGTCGTTGATGATCTTCAGCTCGTCGCGCAGCCACTGAACGGTGGAGCCGCCGTTGAACACCGCGCCTTCCAGTGCGTAGGCCACTTCGCCGCGTGGGCCGCAGGCGATGGTGGTGAGCATGCCGTGCCGGGATTTAACCGCTTTGTCGCCGGTGTTCATCAGCAGGAAGCAGCCGGTGCCGTAGGTGTTTTTTGCCTGGCCCGGTTCAACGCACATCTGGCCGAATAGCGCGGCCTGTTGGTCACCGGCAATACCGCCGATGGCGATGCCGCTTTTGGTGTGGCCATAGATTTCCGATGACGACTTGACCTCCGGGAGCATCTCACGCGGGATGTCCAGCACTTCGAGCATCTTCGCGTCCCACTCCAGGGTGTGGATGTTGAAGAGCATGGTGCGCGAGGCGTTGGTGTAGTCGGTGACGTGGGTCTTGCCGCCGGTAAATTTCCAGATCAGCCAGCTGTCGACGGTGCCGAACAGCAGCTCGCCTTTGCGTGCGCGTTCGCGGCTGCCTTCGACGTTGTCGAGGATCCACTTGAGTTTGGTGCCGGAGAAGTACGGGTCGGTGACCAGGCCAGTGGTTTCGCTGATGTACTGCTCAAAGCCGTCGCGCTTGAGTTGCTGGCAGATTTCGGTGCTGCGGCGGCACTGCCAGACGATTGCGTTGTAGATCGGCCGGCCAGTGGTCTTGTCCCAGACCACAGTGGTTTCACGCTGGTTGGTGATGCCGATGGCCGCTACCTGATCGTGATGCAGGCCGGCTTGCGCCAGGGCTTCGACCATCACGGCGCTTTGGGTGGCGAAGATTTCCATCGGGTCGTGTTCGACCCAGCCGGCCTGCGGGTAATGCTGGGCGAATTCACGTTGCGCAGTGCAGACCACGTTGGCGTCACGGTCGAAAATGATCGCCCGGGAGCTGGTCGTACCCTGATCGAGGGCAATGATGTAGTTCTTATTCTGAATGTCGGTCATGTCGATTGCCTTGGACGAAATAAAGGAGTGGGTTGGGGCGCGTGATCAATGGTGGGCAGGATCGCGCGCCGCCGTTTTCAGGAGATTCGTGCTTTGCCGTCAATGGCGGGTTCTGCATCCTTTGTAGCAGGTATGGCGATCGGTAGATGGCGGGCAATCAGCCCGCGATAGGCCGCAGCGCCGAGGCAGGCACCCAGGATCGGTGCAAAAATCGGAATCAGGAAGTACGGAATATCACGGCCGCCAGTGAAGGAAATTTCACCCCAGCCAGCGAAGAAAGTCATCAGCTTAGGACCGAAGTCTCGCGCGGGGTTCATCGCAAAACCGGTCAGCGGGCCCATCGAGCTACCAATAACGGCGATCAGCAAGCCGATCAACAGTGGCGCCAACGGGCCTTTAGGCAGGCCATTGTTGTCGTCGGTCAGGGACATGATCACGCCCATCAGGATCGCGGTGATGATCACCTCCACCAGAAACGCCTGGGTTGTCGACAGGGCAGGGTTCGGGAACGTGGAGAACACCGAGGCCAGTTCGAGGCTGGCTTGTGTGCCACGAACCATCTGGTGAGTTTGTTCGAAATCGAAGAACAGGTTGCTGTAAAGCGTGTAAACCAACAACGCTGCGCAGAAGGCACCAGCGACCTGGGAGAAGATGTAGAGCGGCAGTTTACGCTTCTCGAAATCAGCGAATATGCACAGCGCGATGCTGACGGCCGGGTTCAGGTGAGCGCCGGAAACACCTGCGGTCAGGTAGATCGCCATGCTGACGCCGATCCCCCAGATGATGCTGATTTCCCAAAGTCCAAAGCTGGCACCCGCGACTTTGAGCGCGGCAACACAGCCAGTACCAAAAAAAATCAATAAGGCAGTACCCAGGAACTCGGCCATGCATTGGCTCGAGAGCGATGGTTGTTGCGATGCAGTTGTCATTGAAAACCTCGTTTTTGTTGTTGTTGGGCGCTCTTCTCGAAATGGTCAGGGCGCGATTTTCACCGAGGCAGGATCCCCATCCTGGTCTCGGCCTACTGCCGGGTACTACGCAGAAACGTTTATGCATTATTCAGATTCGAAAAAATATAGACAAGAAATGCTGATGTCAAAGGTCGAAAGTGAACCATCGGTCATATTTAAACTATTGGTCAGCTGAATGATCATTTGGATGGGCTCGGGAGATGGCTGGATTTTGTCCTGCGTTTGCTTATTCCTGAGCGGGTAGGGGCCGGTAATAGAGCCTTTTGCTCGGTGATGGCCTAGAATCCAGCGCAGTATTTTTCTGCTATCGCCAGGCTTGGAGCTGCCATGACCCCCGCATTGGATCTGTTGAAAAAAGTTCGTGCCGAACATCGCGTGCACAGTTATGAACATGATCCGAAGGCTGCGTCCTACGGTCTGGAGGCAGCGGAAAAGCTCGGGCTGGATCCGGCGCAAGTGTTCAAAACGCTGTTGGCCGCGAGTGAGAAGGGGGAGTTGCTGGTGGCCGTCGTACCGGTCGTCGGAAGTCTGGACTTGAAAGCGCTGGCGCATGCCGCCGGGGTGAAGAAAGTCGAAATGGCTGATCCCGCCGCCGCGCAACGGGCCACCGGTTACTTGCTGGGGGGCATCAGCCCGTTAGGGCAGAAGAAGCGTTTGCGCACGTTCATCGATAACAGTGCGCAGCCTTTCGCGAGTATTTACGTCAGCGCTGGCCGGCGTGGCCTTGAGGTCGAGTTGGCAGCGACGGTGCTGGCCGAGCACACCCAAGCCAAATTCGCCGATATCGGCCGGGCCTGACCACCGCGCTGTATGGTGAAAATCGGCAGGTTCTGTCTCTGGTAGCCGGGTAATGGCCGTTGCATGCTCGCCTTCGCCTAGGCCCTGTACGAAAACTGCCTGCACGTCGACCAGGCTGCGTTAAAAACAGGCTCGGAATGCTCATTTAGGGGCCTAAACTCCGCTTCCTCGCCTGTTTTTGCCTTGCCTGATCGCCGTTCGGCGAGTTTTCGTACAGGCCCTAACAAGAAGGAGAACACTCATGCAGCTAGCGTTTCATCAGGTCGACGCGTTCAGTGACCAACCGTTCAGTGGCAATCCGGCAATGGTCTATCGGCTCGACGCCTGGCTCGCTGATGAGCTGATGCAAAAAATAGCCGCTGAACACAACCTTGCCGAAACTGCGTTTGTGGTGCGTGAGGCGCAAGGCTGGCGTATCCGCTGGTTCACGCCGACCACCGAAGTACCGTTGTGCGGCCATGCGACGCTGGCCAGTGCTTATGTGTTGTTCGAGGTCTATAAAGAACCGGTCGAGCGCCTGGACTTCATCAGTAAGTCCGGCCCCTTGAGTGTGCGTCGGGAAGGCGAGCGGCTGTGGCTGGACTTTCCGGCGATTGAACTGCGCGAAGTCGGCGTGACCCTCGAGGTGCAGCGGGCGCTGGGCGTGCAGGCAATTGATGTGCTGGGTTCCAACGAATTGTTCGTGGTGCTGGAGTCGGAGCAGGCGGTGCTCGATTGCCAGCCGGACATGGCCGCGCTGGCGAAGCTGCCTTGGCCCGGCGCGATCGTGACTGCGCCGGGTTCGCGGCATGATTTCGTCTCGCGGTACTTCGCACCGGCCATCGGTATCAACGAAGACCCGGTCACCGGCTCGACTCATTGCAGTCTGATTCCGTACTGGGCGCAGCGTTTGGATAAATCGAGCCTGACGGCGTATCAGTGTTCGGCGCGGGGCGGGGCGTTGTTTTGCCGCCTGGAAGGGGATCGGGTGAAGATCGGGGGTAACGCGACGCTGGTGGCCAGCGGGACGTTGATGATGGGTTAACTCATCAATCAGTGTGTGAGTGCGGGCCGGCTTTTGTGGGAGCTGGCTTGCCTGCGATGGCATCAACTCGTTTCGGCACTAAACCGAGTCGCCTGCATCGCGGGCAAGCCCGGCTCCCACAAAAGCCGCTTCCACATTAGTCCGTATTGTTCAATGCGCAGCGCTGTACCGACGAACCCCGGACTCTACCGCCGGAATGTGCGCTGCCGTGCTGCCTGAGGCCTGGAACAGCACCAGGTGTTCGGCGGCCACGCGAATGCCGACATCGGCGCCGACCAGATGGTCGGCATGGCTCGGAAAGATCGATTCCAGTTGGCTGCCGGTCGGTAGCTGCAAGCGATACAACGTCGACGCACCCAGAAAGGTCTTGCCAACGATCCGTGCCTTCAGTGGGCTGTCGGGCGCGTAAACGATATCGTCGGGGCGCAGCAACACATCCACGGCGCCACCGGCAGGCCAGGTGTACGCGCGATTACCGCGCAGCACACCCAGTTCGGTCTGCACCGATTCCGGGGTCTGCAACTGACCGCGAATGAAATAACCCTGACCGATAAAGCTCGCCACAAACGGTGTTTGCGGTTCGTGGTAGAGGTTGTAAGGCGTGTCCCACTGCTCCAGTCGACCCTCCTTGAACACGCCAACCTGATCGCTGACGGCAAAGGCTTCTTCCTGGTCGTGAGTCACCAGAATCGCACTGGTGCCGCGAGCCTTGAGGATGTCCCGGACTTCATGGCTGAGCTTGCGGCGTAATTCGCCATCGAGGTTGGAGAACGGTTCGTCGAGCAACAGCAGTTGCGGCTCCGGTGCCAACGCCCGGGCCAGTGCCACGCGCTGTTGCTGGCCGCCGGAAAGTTCGTGCGGGAAGCGCTTGCCGAGGTGCTTCAGGTTGACCAGTTCAAGCATCTCTTCGGTGACCCGATCCTTCTGTGGATGCTTGCGAATGCCAAAGGCGATGTTCTCGGCCACGCTCAGGTGCGGGAACAGCGCATAGTCCTGGAACACCATGCCGATTCGGCGTTTTTCCGGCGCGAGGGTGAAACCGGCGCTGGAGATGGTTTCACCGGCCAGCTGGATTTCCCCTTCGTGAATCGGTTCAAAGCCTGCAATCGCCCGCAGAGTGGTGGTCTTGCCGCAGCCGGACGAGCCGAGCAGGCAACCGATGTCACCGGCATTGAGGTGCAGGTTGAGGTTCTGGACGACCCGCTGGTCTTGATAGCCGCAGGCCAGATTACGCAGGTTCAGCAGTAATGAATGACTCATGCGTGGTGATATGAAGGCGGAACGAGAAACTCGAGCAGGGCTTTTTGCGCATGCAGACGGTTCTCGGCCTGATCCCAGGCAACCGAACGCGGGTCGTCGAGCAGATCGAGGCTGATTTCTTCACCTCGGTGCGCGGGCAGGCAGTGCATGAACAATACATCCGCGGCGGCCAGATCGAGCAGGGCACGATTAACCTGGAACGGTGCGAACAGCTTGAGGCGCTTGGCGGTTTCCTCTTCCTGGCCCATGGAGGTCCAGACGTCGGTGCTGACCAGATGAGCGCCGCGTACCGCTTCCCGAGGATCGCGGACGATAGTCACCCGATCACCGGCCTTGGCCACGAACTCAGGGTTTGGCTCATAGCCTTCAGGGCAGGCGATGCGCAACTGGAAGTCGAACTGGATGGCGGCTTCTATATAGCTGTTGCACATGTTGTTGCCGTCGCCGATCCAGGCCACGGTCTTGCCCTGGATCGAGCCGCGATGCTCAAGAAAGGTCTGCATGTCGGCCAGCAACTGGCACGGGTGCAGGTCATCGGACAGGCCGTTGATGACGGGCACGCGCGAGTTGGCGGCGAATTCGGTCAGGGTGCTGTGGGCGAAGGTACGGATCATCACCGCGTCGAGCATGCGCGACATGACGATGGCGCAGTCGCCGATCGGTTCGCCGCGACCCAGTTGGGTGTCACGGGGTGACAGGAAAATCGCCTGGCCGCCCAGCTGGATCATGCCGGCTTCAAACGACAGCCGGGTGCGCGTCGAGGATTTCTCGAAGATCATCCCGAGTACGCGATTTTTCAACGGCTCGAACAGTACGCCGCGGTTACGCAGGTCTTTGAGCTCAATGCCTCGACGGATCACGCTGACCAGCTCTTCGGGCGTGCAATCCATCAGGGAGAGAAAGTGCCTTGCGCTCATCATTGACTACCTTTTTGCAACAGACCGCAGATACTCAAAGCCTTGTTTAACTGAAAAACGGGCGAGACCTGCGGCGTAAGCCGCACGAGGCGACGAAATAGGGGAAGGCGCGATCTTATAATTAAATGTCGCGTCTTACCAATAGGGCTACGGTTTTTAGGGGATTTAAGAGAGCCTGCGGGATAACCGCAGTAGCGCTTTTGAAGCCTGTTTCCTGACAGTAGCAACCCCTTTGTACACTGCCCTCGCGCGCCTTGGCAATCAAGCGGGGCGGGCAAAGTACGGTCTCGGTCGGTTTCTGACCTGTCGGACAGGGTAGTTGCAGGCAGGATCCAGCCTGCCTCCGCTTGAAACATTTGCTAATGCAAAGTGCTGGGTTATAACTAAGTCACGAGTGACAGAGGAAGCCTATGGAATGGAATCGAAAGAACAGCAATTGTTAGAGCTGCTGGGCCTCACGGCACGCACCCTGACTCACCTGACCGCTTCCATGACCTCAATGTCCTTTGAGTTGATGCGCAGCGAGGATGAGGTGACCAAGGCTGCAGGTCGACGGATGATCGACCGCATGGCCACCGTCAGCGCCGGGCTCGACGAGCACTGGCGCCTGATTGGCGAACTCACGGGCGTGCACATTGCCCAGGAACAGATCGAAACCATCCAAGAAATCCAGCTTCAAGCGCCCTCCAGGCTTCCCCAAGGCTAATATCGGCGGGCCTGATGGGCCTCGATTCACAAGACGAACGTCGCTGGCGCAGCGCTCGGTCACAGCCCATAGTTTTGTTCCCGCAACCGGATGCCGGTTGTCTCGAATAAAACAGAGAATGGCCATGACCAAGACTCTTCATCACCGTGCCTGCCACCTGTGTGAAGCCATTTGCGGCTTGACCATCGAAACCACTGCAACCGAAGACGCTGGCGTGCAAATCACCTCGATCAAGGGTGATCCGCAGGACAGCTTCAGTCGCGGTCATATCTGCCCCAAGGCCGTGGCGCTGCAAGATATCCAGAACGATCCCGACCGCCTGCGACAGCCGATGCTGCGGGTCGGCAGCGAGTGGCAAGCGATCGCCTGGGACGAGGCATTTGCACTGGTGGCCGAACGCCTGTCGGCGATTCAGGAGCGCCATGGCCAGAACGCCGTCGCGGTTTATCAGGGCAATCCCAGCGTGCACAACTATGGGTTGATGACCCACAGCAATTACTTCCTTGGCTTGCTGAAAACCCGCAACCGTTTCTCTGCAACCTCGGTCGATCAGTTACCTCAGCATCTCACCAGCCATTTGATGTACGGCCATGGTTTGCTGTTGCCGATTCCTGACATCGATCACACCGATTTCATGCTGATCCTGGGCGGCAATCCGCTGGCCTCCAACGGCAGCATCATGACCGTGCCGGATGTCGAAAAGCGCTTGAAGGCGATTCGGGCCCGGGGCGGCAAAGTGGTGGTGGTCGATCCGCGTCGCAGCGAAACGGCAGCGATTGCCGATCAACATATATTTGTCCGTCCAGGCGGTGATGCGGCGCTGTTATTCGGGTTGCTCAATACCGTGTTCGCCGAAGGCTTGAGCCGCGACAGTCATTTGCCGGTAGACGGGCTGGAGGAGGTTCGTCAGGCCGTCGCATCCTTTAGTGCCGAGGCCATGAGCCCGCTGTGCGCCGTGCCGGCCGAGCAGATTCGTCAGTTGGCGCGAGACTTCGCCAGCGCGAAAACTGCCGTGTGTTATGGCCGTATGGGCGTTTCGACCCAGGCGTTCGGCACCTTGTGTCATTGGCTGGTGCAACTGCTAAATCTGGTTACCGGCAACCTGGATCGGGTCGGCGGCGCGCTGTGCACCGAGCCTGCGGTTGACCTGGTGGCGTCGACCTCGGGCGGGCATTTCAATCGCTGGCAAAGCCGCGTGTCTGGCCGTCCGGAATACGCCGGTGAGTTGCCGGTGTCGGCTCTGGCCGAAGAGATGCTCACTGAAGGTGAAGGGCAGGTGCGGGCGTTGATTACCGTGGCCGGTAACCCGGTGTTGTCTACACCCAATGGTCGACAACTGGAGCAGGCGCTGGACGGGCTGGAATTCATGCTCAGCATCGACCTGTATATCAACGAGACCACGCGTTATGCCGACTTGATTCTGCCGTCGACCTCGGCGCTGGAAAACGATCACTACGACACCACGTTCAATATGTTCGCGGTGCGCAACGTCAGCCGTTTCAACCGGGCAATCCTGCCCAAGCCCGACGGTGCGCTGCACGATTGGGAGATTTTCGTCGGCCTGGCCCAGGCCTTTGCGGCGAAAACCGGCAAAGAGCTGAAGCCGACGATGCCCCCGGCGAAGATGATCGACCTCGGTTTGCGAGCCGGGCGCTATGGTGATGCGTCGCCGCACAAACTGTCGGTGGCGACCTTGTTCGATCATCCTCACGGGGTCGATCTGGGCGCTCTTCAGGCAAACCTGGCGCCACGTCTGAAAACCGCCAACCAGCGCGTGCAGGCGGCGCCACCGGCGATCCTGGCTGATCTTGCACGATTTTCCGCATTGCAGGCACCGGTTGCCGATGAGCTATTGATGATCGGCCGCCGCCATGTGCGCAGCAATAACTCGTGGATGCATAACTACCACCGTCTGGTGAAAGGTAAACCGCGTCATCAGTTGCTGATGCACCCGGACGATCTTTCCAGTCGCGGGCTCAGCGATGGG
This sequence comes from Pseudomonas helvetica, assembly GCF_039908645.1. Lineage (NCBI taxonomy): Bacteria > Pseudomonadati > Pseudomonadota > Gammaproteobacteria > Pseudomonadales > Pseudomonadaceae > Pseudomonas > Pseudomonas helvetica. Next base: position 5,058,647 of record NZ_CP150917.1, on the reverse strand, counting down.
CAACGGGTGCGGGTCAGTTCACGGGTCGGGGTGATCGAAGTCGAAGTGCTGAGCAGTGTCGAGATGATGAAAGGCGTGGTCAGCCTGCCGCACGGTTGGGGCCATGCCCGGCCGGGCGTGCAGATGACCATTGCCATGGGCCAACCAGGCTCCAGCGCCAATGACCTGACCGATGAGCGCCAGCTCGATGAGTTGTCAGGAAACGCGGCGCTTAATGGTGTACCGGTGACCGTCGCGGCAGCGTAAGTGTCTGTCGGGGAGACCGAGCATGGCGCTCGGCTTTCCGTTACAATGCGTCACCGTGCCGACAACTGAGTCGGAAAGTTCAGCCGAGGTGCTTCATGGATATCATCGAAACTATTAAAGAGCAGATTGCTAACAACACCATTCTGCTTTACATGAAAGGCTCGCCGAATGCCCCACAGTGTGGCTTCTCCGCGAAAGCCGCTCAGGCCGTCATGGGCTGTGGTGAGAAGTTCGCTTACGTGGACATCCTGCAGAACCCGGAAATCCGTGCCAACCTGCCAAAGTACGCCAACTGGCCAACCTTCCCGCAATTGTGGGTTGCTGGTGAGCTGGTCGGTGGTAGCGACATCATGACTGAAATGGCCGCTGACGGTTCGTTGCAGGCCCTGATCAAAGACGCTGCGGCCAAAGCTGCTGCTGGCAAGACCGAAGCCTGATTTATAGGCAGAAGCGGCCGTCCGGCCGCTCCTGCTGGTAATAAAAAGCCCCGCCTCTCGTAAGAGGGCGGGGCTTTTTATTGAGTCGAGATTAGCGCTGTAGAAGTTATTCGTCGCCCATCTGCGATTGCAGATAGTTCTCAAGACCGACTTTATCGATCAGGCTCAGTTGAGTTTCCAGCCAGTCGATATGTTCTTCTTCGGATTCGAGAATATCTTCGAGCAGTTCACGGCTGCCGAAGTCCCCGACGGTTTCGCAATGAGCGATAGCCACTTTGAGGTCGGCATGGCCGGTACGCTCGATGCTCAGGTCGCACTCAAGCATTTCCTTGGTGTGCTCGCCGATGTGCAGCTTGCCCAGGTCCTGGACGTTTGGCAGGCCTTCGAGGAACAGGATGCGCTTGATCAGCTTGTCCGCGTGTTTCATCTCGTCGATGGATTCGTGGTACTCGTGCTTGCCGAGCTTGTTCAGGCCCCAATCTTCATACATGCGCGCATGCAGGAAATACTGATTGATTGCGACCAGCTCATTGCCAAGAATCTTGTTGAGGTGCTGGATAACCGTGATGTCGCCTTTCATGTGGGGTCCTGCCCTTTAATTACCCTATTAAGCGGCGAAGTTTGAGCCGGGCAGTTGTTAGTGTCAAACCTAAGTTATTGAATACTATATGAAAATTAATCGGAATAAGAATGTTTGTGTTCCGCATCCTAGCGCTAAGCGATTGAATTACAGGCATAAAAAAACCGGACGCTAAGTCCGGTTCTTTCAAATGTTCTATTTACGCTGCCGAAAATTCTACAGGGTAGGGGATCGCCGCCTGGCTTAATTGCAACTCGGCCAGGGTTTCGCGCACCACTTGTTTGGCAAGGCAGGCGCATTTTCCACATTGGCCGGCAACGCCGGTAGCTTGGCGTACCTCGCGGTAGCTGCAGCAACCTTCATAGATCGCATCGCGGATTTTTCCGTCGGTGACACCAGTGCAAAGGCAGACATACATAAATTGAGAACCGTCGTGGGTTATGGCTCGGTTGCGATGGATCTTAATGTTAACGAGAATGATTGTCAAAGTGGTTTCGGCACGCTTTGCGCCAGAACAGCGACAGCCTGACGAACGGCATAATGCGCCCGGGACAGTGTCATCAAGCCTGCGCCGAGGTTTTTGATGTCGTTGTAAAAAGCGCTAAGGACAGGCGAAAAACGCGGTGTATGATGTGCGGTCTTTGCGAAGGGCACTCGAGTCATGAACCTGTCGTTTATTGGCGACAGACTGGTTCGATGCCGTTCTTCACGCCACCACACCAGGAGATATCCAATGAGCGTACTCGTAGGCAAACAAGCCCCTGACTTCACCGTACCGGCCGTACTCGGCAATGGCGAAATCGTTGACAGCTTCACTCTGTCCTCGGCCATCAAAGGCAAATACGGCCTGGTGTTCTTCTACCCACTGGACTTCACCTTCGTCTGCCCGTCCGAGCTGATCGCTCTGGACCACCGCATGGCTGACTTCAAGGCTCGCAACGTTGAAGTGATCGCTGTTTCGATCGACTCGCACTTCACTCACAACGCCTGGCGCAACACCCCGATCAATGCCGGCGGCATCGGTCAGGTTCAGTACATCATGGCTGCTGACATGAAGCACGACATCGCCAAGGCCTACGACGTTGAGTCCGAAGGCGGCGTGGCTTTCCGTGGCGCATTCCTGATCGACGACAAAGGTGTTGTTCGCTCGCAGATCGTCAACGACCTGCCACTGGGCCGTAACATGGAAGAGCTGATTCGCCTGGTCGACGCCCTGCAATTCCACGAAGAGCACGGCGAAGTTTGCCCGGCCAACTGGAAAAAAGGCGACAAGGGCATGACTGCTTCGCCAGAAGGCGTTGCGGCTTACCTGACCGAGAACGCTGGCAAGCTGTAAGCCACGCGTCAGGCATAAAAAAACCGGCCGCTGAGGCCGGTTTTTTTATGGGCGGGATAAATCCTGCGACTGAATCAGTCGTTGAAATCTTCCCAGCCGCCCATTTGTTTCCAGCGATTGACGATGCCGCAGAACAGCTCGGCAGTCTTCTCGGTGTCGTAGCGAGCCGAGTGGGCCTCGCGACCGTCGAAGTCGATATCGGCAGCCTGGCACGCCTTGGCCAGGACCGTTTGACCATACGCCAGACCGGCCAGTGTCGCGGTGTCGAAGCTGGAGAACGGGTGAAACGGATTGCGCTTCATGTCCAGGCGCGCAACGGCGGCATTGAGGAAGCCCAGGTCAAAGCTGCTGTTATGGCCGACCAGGATCGCCCGTTTGCAGCCGTTGGCTTTCAGCGCTTTGCGTATGCCACGGAAGATGTCGGTCAGTGCCGCTTCTTCACTCACGGCCATGCGCAGTGGGTGATCGAGCTTGATCCCGGTGAACTCCAGCGCCGCGGCTTCGATGTTGGCGCCTTCGAACGGTTCTACACGGAAGAAATAGGTGTGATCGGGGTACACAAAACCTTTTTCGTCCATGCTGATGGTCGTGGCGGCAATTTCCAGCAAGGCGTCAGTGGCACAGTTGAAACCACCGGTTTCAACGTCGACGACAACGGGCAAGTATCCACGGAACCTGGCTGCCATCGGGTGACGTGAACCACCTCCGCCTGAACTTTCCTGTTCGTCGTCGAAATGGTCTTCACTCACGCGTGTTCCTCCAGCAGGCGCCAGCGCAGTTTTTCACCGGCGCGCAGCGGGATGACAGTCAGCTCGCCGAACGGCAGGCTGGTTGGGGCGGTCCATTCTTCGCGGACCAGGGTAATGCGGTCGGTGTTCGCCGGCAGGCCGTAGAAGCGCGGGCCGTTGAGGCTGGCGAAGGCTTCGAGCTTGTCCAGCGCATTGCGCTGTTCAAAGGCTTCGGCGTACATCTCGATCGCGGCATAAGCGGTGTAGCAACCGGCACAGCCACACGCGGCTTCTTTGGCGTGTTGGGCATGCGGAGCCGAGTCCGTGCCCAGGAAGAACTTCTCGCTGCCGCTGGTAGCGGCGTCAAGCAGGGCGACCTGATGCGTATTGCGCTTGAGAATCGGCAAGCAATAGAAGTGCGGACGAATCCCGCCCACCAGCATGTGGTTGCGGTTATACAGCAGGTGGTGAGCGGTGATGGTCGCGCCAACGTTGGCCGAAGCCTCGTTGACGAACTGCACGGCATCGCTGGTGGTGATGTGTTCGAACACCACTTTGAGCGTTGGGAAACGCTCCACGACCCGACGCATGTGCTCGTCGATGAAGATTTTTTCGCGGTCGAAGACATCGACGTCGCCGCGGGTGATTTCACCGTGAATCAACAAGGGCATCCCGACCTCGGCCATGGCCTCGATCGCGGGGAAGATCTTGTCGATGCTGGTAACACCGGAGTCCGAGTTGGTGGTCGCGCCAGCCGGATACAGCTTGGCGGCGTGAACGAAACCGCTGGCCTTGGCCTCGCGAATTTCATCGGGTGTAGTCCGGTCGGTCAGGTAGAGCACCATCAGCGGTTCGAAACGGCTGCCGGCCGGGCGCGCAGCGAGAATGCGCTGGCGATAGGCGTCGGCTTCAGCGGCGTTACGCACCGGTGGTACCAGGTTAGGCATGATGATCGCGCGACCAAAGGTGCGCGCGACATCCGCGACAGTATTGGGCAACACAGCACCATCGCGAAGATGAATATGCCAGTCGTCGGGACGCAGCAGGGTCAGGCGGTCGGACATTGGGGATTCCAGGCGGGTCAAACTCAAGGGAATGCTACCGGAAAAGACTCATCCAGGCACTCGCTATCAAGTTTTGCAGCAAGCTTCCGATATGACAAAGGTATGCCGTAATTATATGTATCGGTCTTTTTGTTGTAGAAGCCAGTGGAGCCTCCCGTGCGCCAGCGTTATTTAGCCTTGCTCAGCGTGTTTGCCAGCCTTCCTGCGATGGCGCTCACTTTCCAGACGCGTCTGGAGAGCATCGAGTGGACGGTCGAAGGCGACAAGTTCGAATGTCGCCTGAGCCAGCCGATTACCGATTTCGGTTCGGGCGAGTTCGTGCGGCGCGCAGGCGAGCAGGCCACCTTTCGTCTGAAGGCCTACAACCCGATGATCAGCGGCGGCTCGGCGACGTTGCTGGCCGCCGCTGCTCCTTGGCAGCCGGGGCGCGGCGATATCAATCTGGGGGCGGTCAAGGTTGGCAGCGGTGATGTGCTGTTCAACAGCTCGCAACTCCAGGCCGGACGCCTTATCGGCGGTTTGATGGACGGTCGCAGTCCGCTGATTCGCCATTATTCGCGCGATGGCGGTGTGTCGGAAGTCCGTTTGTTACCGGTCAGCTTCAGCAAGGCCTACGCCGATTATCAGGCGTGTGTCGCCAAGTTGCTGCCGATGAATTACGAGCAGGTTAAGCAGGCTGAGGTTGGTTTTCCGGGCGGTGGTATCGATCTGGACGCGCAGGCCAAGGCCAAGCTGCAGGTTATGCTGAACTTCATGAAGGCCGACCCGACGGTCAATCACATCGAACTCGACGGCCATTCCGATAACAGCGGCAATCGCCTGACCAACCGTGATCTGTCTCGGCGCAGGGCGTTGGCGGTGATGGACTTCTTCAAGGCCAATGGCATTCAGGAATCACAGATCACGATGCGTTTTCACGGCGAACGCTATCCGTTGGCCCCTAACACCAACACCGCCAATCGGGCCAGGAATCGCCGGGTCAACGTTCATCTTGAGCGCGTTGCACCCACCGATAAACCGGCTCCGCAAGTCAGCTCGGCAAGCAGTGCCGCGACGACCTCCTGAACCGGCTGAAATCGTCGCCCGCTCGACATAATCTGTCGCTTCGTCATCATAAGCTGTCGCGCCTCTGTAATTTATCCGCTCGCAGCGGTAGACTTCTCGGCTTTCCGTAGAACCCCGTGGAGTGATGGCATGGCGGACGTAAACAAGGTCGTTCTGGCGTATTCCGGCGGCCTGGACACTTCGGTGATCCTCAAGTGGCTGCAGGATACTTATAACTGTGAAGTGGTGACCTTTACCGCTGACCTGGGTCAGGGTGAAGAGGTCGAGCCGGCCCGCGCCAAGGCACAAGCCATGGGCGTAAAAGAAATCTACATCGACGATCTGCGCGAAGAATTCGTGCGTGATTTCGTTTTCCCGATGTTCCGTGCCAACACCGTTTACGAAGGCGAGTACCTGCTGGGTACTTCCATCGCTCGTCCGTTGATCGCCAAACGCCTGATCGAAATCGCCAACGAAACCGGCGCTGACGCCATTTCCCATGGCGCGACCGGCAAGGGCAACGACCAGGTTCGTTTTGAACTGGGTGCCTATGCACTCAAGCCTGGCGTGAAAGTGATCGCCCCTTGGCGCGAGTGGGACCTGCTGTCCCGCGAGAAGCTGATGGATTATGCGGCGAAGCACGCGATCCCGATCGAACGTCACGGCAAGAAAAAATCCCCGTACTCGATGGACGCCAACCTGCTGCACATCTCCTATGAAGGCGGCGTGCTGGAAGATACCTGGACCGAGCACGAAGAAGATATGTGGCGCTGGACCGTCTCCCCGGAGAACGCTCCTGACAAGCCGCAGTACCTGGAACTGACTTACCGCAACGGCGACATCGTTGCACTGGACGGCGTCGAAATGACTCCGGCTACCGTGCTGGCGACCCTGAACCGTATCGGTGGCGAGCACGGCATCGGCCGTCTGGACATCGTCGAGAACCGTTACGTCGGCATGAAGTCCCGTGGTTGCTACGAAACCCCAGGCGGCACCATCATGCTGCGTGCTCACCGGGCGATCGAGTCGATCACTCTGGACCGTGAAGTGGCTCACCTCAAAGACGAGCTGATGCCTAAATATGCCAGCCTGATCTACACCGGTTACTGGTGGAGCCCTGAGCGTCTGATGCTGCAACAGATGATCGATGCTTCCCAGGCGCATGTGAACGGTGTGGTTCGCCTGAAGCTGTACAAAGGCAACGTGATCGTTACCGGTCGCAAGTCTGACGAATCGTTGTTCGACGCCAACATTGCTACCTTCGAAGAAGATGGCGGCGCTTACAACCAGGCTGATGCAGCCGGCTTCATCAAGCTGAACGCTCTGCGTATGCGCATTGCCGCAAACAAAGGCCGCAAGCTGTTCTGATGTTGTTGGCGTGATCAACGATTGTGGCCCCGTTTGTAACGGGGCCACAATGTGATCGAAGCATTCGTGTGTGGTTTGTCTCCTGAATCTGCGTCACCAGGTCCTGGTTGTTAACTTCCTGGATTGTCTGTACCCCCCCCTTCTGTTCTGTCTGTGTCTGTGTCTGTGTCAGTGCTGGCTGACGACGGTCACTGCCAAAGTACTCAAGTTATAACTCATGTAAAAAGACTCTTTGGGCTTCAGGGATCTTGCACCTGATTTTTTGAGTGCTCTTTCGTTAATCAAATGTTCCGACTCACCGCTTGTCAGGAAGACGATCACTTCACGGTCATGATGTTTCCTTGAATAGAGCGCGTTCATCAAACTGCCGACATCTTTCTTTTTGCGAATCCATCGTGCATCAATGATCTGCATGCCATGTATCGACGCCGGTAAAGACACTGGCTGTTGGGTTGTAAGGTTCGTGATGAAGGTTATATAGGCGGGTGGAGCGGGCGTGCTCGGAAGCAGATAGTCGGGTTTATGTCCTTTGATTGAATTGGGTTGATTCTCCTCTTCAGCGGGGTCGTTAAGAGCGGTGTTTCTGTTTTTTTCTGGTCGAGCAGCATCGTCGATGACTTTTACAAACTGTTTGCTCTTTTGAAAATCAGAAGGTGCATACAGTGATTTGTAGTTAAAGTTGAGTGTGATAAAAAATAAAAAGAGCAGGTAAAAGGGGAAGCTGATCAGAAACCAGATGTACGTCTGGCGCTCCTCGTTGTCGAGAAAGGGCAACGATACGGCTGCCGAAGTTTCGGAGAGCGTCGCAAATATCGCAATTATGGTCATCGGGTTGGATATTTTTTTTTGAATTTTTGTCATTTTTATTACTCGTTAAATAGTGATCTATAGTGATTCCTTGTGGGTGAAAATGTTAAGTGGTCGTGGTGGTTCGGTATTGATTTATTAGTTTTTGTAAAGGGTTTATGGATCGGTCTGCTTTGCAGTTTTATCACTATTTTTAACGGATCAATAGCCTTGTTTTAACGTGATTCATGTAAGCGGGTGAAAGCGGGTTGTTTTTTGATAATAGACGTATGTTTAATTAATGGCCGGGATAGAGTGTGTATTGTCAGCTGGTTTCTTAGATGTCCACAGAAAAAATACCGGTGACCAGAGAGGTGGGCGCCTCGAATAAACTTTAAGCGACATTGTTTTTTATGAAATCCTGTAGGGGGAATCCCTGTTGTTTGTAGGGATTGTCTCTCGGTGTAGGTGGTTGGGGTGGGCAGCATCCCAAGGTCGAAACGACTACGCTATTGTGCGGGCTCTAAAAATTCGAACAGCGAAATTGGACTTGCCCATGAATAAAGTGCTGATCGTGGATGATCACCCCGTCATTCGTCTTGCTGTACGTATGCTAATGGAACGTCATGGCTATGAAGTCATTGCCGAAACGGACAATGGTGTCGATGCCTTGCAACTTGCCCGTGAACAGATGCCGGATATCGTGATACTGGATATCGGTATTCCGAAACTGGATGGCCTGGAAGTTATTGCACGCTTGACCTCGACCACCATGCCTTTGAAAGTGCTGGTCTTGACGTCGCAGGCCCCCGGTCACTTTTCAATGCGTTGCATGCAGGCAGGGGCAGCCGGGTATGTCTGCAAACAGCAGGACCTCACCGAGTTGCTCAGTGCAATCAAGGCTGTATTGTCAGGATATAGCTACTTTCCGAATCAGGCGTTGCACTCGGTTCGCTCAAGTTTGGGGAACGCGAGTGAAGCCGACATGGTGGATCGTCTGTCAGGAAGGGAGATGATGGTTTTACAACAGTTGGCCCGAGGAAAGACCAACAAGGAAATTGCCGATGGAATGTTCCTCAGCAACAAAACCGTGAGTACTTACAAAACGCGTCTGCTATTGAAGCTCAATGCCCGCTCGCTGGTAGACCTTATCGAGCTTGCGCAGCGTAATGGTCTGGTTTGAATCTCTCCGGGCGAGTAGTGCTTTGTGCATGGAAAGCGTCTGAAGGTAAGCGGAGTCTGATCGGATTTTGAGTCGCCGGATGGCTTGCCCTGATGTCTCCGCCGCGCCGGACTCATTGATGAATCAGAGAGCATTGCCCAGCGGTTGAGGGAGTGCTGAAAAGCCTCCATTTCGGGAGGCTTTCAGGTGTTAAAGGTCAAAGTCGTAATCGGCCAGTTGCTTTTGCAAGCGGCGCTCCTCCAGGAGATTATCGATGGTGCGACGTTTGCTCAGGTTGGTCTTTGCTACCTCTACCACAGGCTCGGCATCATCGGCCTCAACAGAGATGAAGTCGTCTTCTGTGTCCAGTTGTTCTTTGCCAGTGCTCATAAGGTTAACTCCAGGCTAAGAATGCCATTGGCGCTTCTTATATCGACATTCTCCCGGCGGGTAAAAAAGATTTTTTCAATCGGTAAATCAATAAATCTAATAGAACCTCAATCGTCGGAGGTCTTTTGCTTGTATTCGCACAGGTCTTCGATACGGCAGCTGCCACAACGGGGCTTGCGAGCCAGGCAAACGTAGCGTCCGTGGAGGATCAGCCAGTGATGGGAGTCGAGCAGATACTCCTTGGGAACAAACTTCATCAGTTTTTTTTCCACCTCGACGACATTCTTGCCTGGCGCTAACCCTGTGCGGTTGCTGACCCGGAAAATGTGCGTGTCGACGGCCATGGTCAGCTGGCGAAAAGCCGTATTGAGCACCACGTTCGCGGTCTTTCTACCGACCCCGGGCAGCGCTTCCAGCTCCTCACGGGTTTGCGGTACTTCGCCGCCATGAAGCTCTACCAGCATTCGGCAGGTTTCTATGACGTTTTTTGCCTTGCTGTTGTACAGGCCGATGGTCTTGATGTACTCGGACAATCCTTCTACACCCAGCGCATACATCGCTGCCGGAGTATTGGCCACCGGAAACAGCTTGGCGGTGGCCTTGTTGACGCCTACGTCCGTGGACTGCGCGGAAAGGATCACGGCGATCAGCAATTCGAAGGGCGACGAGTAGGCCAGTTCGGTTTTCGGTTCCGGATTGTCTTCGTGAAGCCGACGGAAAATTTCCAGGCGTTTTGCAGCATTCATGGGCAGAGCAGTTCCTTGAAGGCGGTCAGTGTGAGGTCGAGGCGCCGGGCCAGGCTTGTTTGGCGGCTATGAGCAGTCCCAGCAGGATAAATCCGCCGGGGGCGAGGATGGCCAGTCGTATGCCGCCATCAGCGGCAAACAGCCAGCCTTGCCCGCTGGAATCAATAATTCCGCTCAACCAGGACACATGGCTGGCGAATGACCCATTGCCAAGGGCTTCTCGCAACACGCCCAGTACAACCATCAGCCCAAAAAACAGGCTGGACAGGCGAGTCCGGTCGATCATGCTCGCCTGGGTAAAAAAGCCGCTGTACTCCAGCACAATGCACTGCAGGGCAATCAGTCCGGCATACATTCCCAGTTGCTGATGCAGTTCAAAGGCCCAGGCCTGTAATGCCAATGTTGCCAGGCTGGTCAATGTGGCGGCGAGTGCAATGCAGGTGATCAACTGCATGGACGGGACGATTCGCGGCCGCAATACACTCATCTTCAGGCCGTAAACACCAATGACCAGCAGCGATAACAGCGACAGACCCAAGGCTTTTACCAAGGAGTCACTGGCGCCGATCAACGGGGTCAATATCAGCGAGTTCTGCAGCATCGAGGACTGGTTCATTGTCCGCTCCCGATCAGTTGTGGCTGATGCTCGTCGAAATAGCGTAACGCATCATGGATCGCGCTGATCACCGCCCTGGAAGTGACGGTTGCGCCGATCAACTGGTCGAATTGCCCCTGATCTTTTTTCAGCGCCCAGCCACTGTCACCAGGGTCGTTGCGCGACTTGCCGAAAAAGCCCTGAAGCCAGGGATTGGGCTGGTCGGCGATTCTCCCGCCCAGCCCTGGTGTTTCCGATTGCTTGAGGGTTTTGACTCCCAGCAACTTGCCGTTGATGTCGATCACGATCAGCAGTTCGATCGCATTTTCGTAACCCGTCACCTGGCTGCGTAATATCACTGCACTGGGTTTTCCGCCTGCTGTGGCCAGGTAACCGCCCAGTAAGGTGCTGTTGCTCAGCGCGATATCCTTGAACGCGAGTCGCTGGTCCAAAGGCTGATTGTCGTAGCTGCCGACTGGCAGCATGTCGAACAGCTTGCGGCTTTCGATCAAGCGCTGTTCAGCCGATATCTGCGGCGCGGTGGCGTGTTGCAGGAAAAATGTAGCGCCTGCGCCCAATCCGGCCACGACCACCAGCATCAGCACACTGAAATTCCGCTTCATGGTGTACGAGGCTCTGGTTGTGCAGCAGCGAGGCGTTCCAGGGCCGGTACGCAGAGATTCATCAGCAGCACCGCAAAGGCCACCCCGTCGGGATAGCCGCCCCAGGTTCGAATCAGGTAGGTCAGCAGGCCGACGCCCGCGCCGAACATCAGGCGGGCTTTTGGACTTTTCGCTCCCGATACCGGTTCGGTCACGATAAAGAATGCCCCGAGCATGCTCGCACCCGTCAGCAAGTGAAAGAGTGGGGAGCCGTGGGAGTCCGAACCTGAGCCGTTCCAGCACAACAGGCTGATGACGAACAGACTGCCGAGCATGCCGACCGGCGCATGCCAGCTGAACACCCGCTGCTGTAACAGGAACGCGCCGCCGGCGAGGAAAGCCAGATTCACCCATTCGATACCTTTACCACCCATGTGGCCAAACGCCGGGTTGCCGGCGAAGAGTTCGTCCATGGTCAGGCTTTTGTTGATTCGCAGGCTATCCAGCGCCGTGGCCGTCACCCAGGCGTCGGGCTGCTCGGCACCGCTGAAATTGAAACCGAAAATCTGTTGCAGGCCGGCGAGCAGATTCATCCCGTGGGACGTCGGCCAGTGGGTCATCTGTCGCGGGAAACACACCAGTACCAGCGCAAAACCGAGCATGGCCGGATTGAACGGGTTTTTGCCAACGCCACCATAAAGGTGCTTGCCGAAAAACATCGCGAATACCGCAGCGCTGACCGTCAACCACCATGGACAGTAAGGTGGTAACGCCAGTGCCAGCAAGGTAGCGCTGACCAACGCGCTGCCGTCGCTTAGCGCAGGCTTGAGCGGGTACTTGCGCAAGCGCAACACCAGCGCTTCAACGGCTAACGCGCTGCCGCAGGCCAGCAGCAGATTGATCAGAACACCCCAGCCAGATAACCAGAACAACACCAGCATGCCCGGCACGGTGGCCAGTAACACCCGTTTCATCGCCTGTTGCAGGCGATCATCGACCGGTTCAAGGGGCGACATAGGCGTTTACCTGGCGCTCGGCTTCGCAGAGCCGTTCGCGGGCCTTGGCCAGGAGCTCCGCCGGTGTATCAGGACCCCGCTCGAGCTTGCTGACATCGGCGCGGGCATAAGCCAGCTCGGTTTTCAGTTGCCGCAGTTGAGCGTCGATGGGACGTTTTTCGACGCGTACCAGGTCGGGTGCCGGTTTTTCGCTGGCTCCCTCGGCAGCGTGCAGCGCCTGCTCCGCTTGAGCGAGGGCCGCGCTGAGCGCTTCCAGTTGCTCGGCCGGTGCTTCGCTGGCCTGGGCTTTTTTCAGCTCGGCGCGACGCATCGCCAGCTGGATTTTCGCGCGTTTGAGTTCGGCATCGTTGGCCGGCGCCGTCGGTTGCACAGGTGCTGACGGGACTGTGCTTTCGAGCTGCGTCAGAGCTTGCTCGGCGGCTTCGAATTGCTGCTGCAAAATGATCAGCTGCGACTGCTGTTCGAAGGTCGGAGGATGCCCAAAAGCTTTCAGCGATTTGTTCAGTTGCGCGCGGCTCATCGCCACATCGATCTTGGCTTTTTTCAGCGCGGCATCGGCGGCTGCGGCTTTTTGGGCCTGAACCCGGGCAATGGCGTCCTGCAGCGGGGTATTGCTGGCATCGCTGTGTTGAGCGGCTTTTTGCGCGCGGGCCAGTCGTTCAGCGTGCTTTTGCTCTTCCTCACGACGCAGGCGTGCATTGCGCTGTTCGAAGCGCTGCCTTGCGTGATCGCGTTTGGCGTTGCGTGCTTGCAGTTCTTCGGGCGTGAACGCCAGACCACCGATAATCGGCAGCACCTGGGTCGAGGGTAAAGGATGCATTTCGATGCAATCCACCGGGCAGGGTGCTACGCACAGATCGCAACCAGTGCATTCGTCGATCAGCACCGTGTGCATCAGTTTTGCTGCGCCGACAATTGCGTCTATCGGGCAGGCCTGAATGCACTTGGTGCAGCCGATGCATTCGGCTTCACGGATAAATGCAATTTGCGCCGGTGCCGAGCCACGGCTGGTGTCCAGTTCCAACACCGGGATTTTCAGCAGTTCGGCCAACGCTGAAATGGTCTCGTTGCCGCCCGGTGGGCACTTGTTGATTGCCTCGCCATTGGCGATGCCTTCAGCGTAGGGCTTGCATCCGGGGTGGCCGCATTTGCCGCATTGGGTCTGCGGCAGGAGTGCGTCGATACGTTGAATCAGACTCATGTTTTGATCAGTCCGCTGAAGCCGAGAAATGCCACTGCGATCAGTCCGGCGCTGATCAGGTCGATCGGCAGGCCACGAAAGGGCAGGGGCACATCGTTATTGAGAATGCGCTGGCGCAGGTCGCTGAACAGACTCAGCACCAGCCAGAAACCCAGCCCGGCGCCAAGACATAGCGCTACGTGATAGCCAAAGCCTTTGTCACTCTGCATGCCGAACAGGCTCAGCCCCAGCACGCCAGCGTTGCCCAGCAATAACGGCCACAAGCCGTTGAACGGTAACTGCGGCAGGGCACGCGTCAGCAGATTCAGCAGCGGGGTAATCAGCAGTACGCTCAAGGGCAAAAACACAAACAGGTACAAGGACGTCAGCCCGAGCAGTATCAGCAACCAGTAATAGGCCGCGTAACCCAGAACGCCGCTGAGCAACATCAGGCAGGTGGTTGCAATGCCCAGGGCATGAACCTGACGACGTTCGATGGCAGGCTCACGCGTCGATTGCATCAACGGATCGACACCCAGCGGCCAGTGCACGATGAAGTTATTGATCAGGGCGGTGCTGATGAGCGTGAGCAGAATGTCGGTCATGGGCGTGCCGGGTTGAGCGAACGGGCCTGTGCATAAAGATTAGGCATTATCCGGCAAGCAGATATGAAAATCCCACCGCCGCGAGTCAACGCGACGGTGGGATCGGTTCAGTCAGGCAACTTACTTGATGCGCTGACCCGGCTTGGCGCCGCTGTCCGGGCTCAACAGGTAGATTTCTTCGCCGCCAGGGCCTGCCGCCATGACCATGCCTTCGGAGATCCCGAAACGCATTTTGCGTGGCTTGAGGTTGGCGATCATCATCGTCAGACGACCTTCAAGCTTGGCCGGGTCTGGATATGCGCTCTTGATGCCGGAGAACACGTTGCGTTGCTCGTCACCGATATCCAGGGTCAGGCGCAGCAGCTTGTCCGCGCCTTCCACGGCTTCGGCCTTGAGGATCAGCGCCACCCGCAGGTCAACCGCGGCAAAGGTATCGAACTCGATCTCTGGCGACAGCGGATCCTTGGCCAGTTCGCCATTCCCTTGTGGGGCGGCATCGCCGGTGTCGGTCTGGCTGGCGGCCAGGTCTTCTTTCGAAGCGTCGGTCATGGCTTGCACCTTGACTGGGTCGATACGGGTCATCAGCGGTTTGAACTCGTTCAGTTGATGGTTGCTGAGCAGGGTCGCGTGATCGTTCCAGGTCAGCGGTGCGACGTTGAGGAACGCCTCGGCGTCGGCGGCGAGCAACGGCAGCACAGGCTTGAGGAAGATCACCAGTTGGCGGAACAGGTTGACGCCCAGGGCGCAGATCGCCTGGACTTCGTCTTGCTTGCCTTCCTGCTTGTTCAGCGACCATGGCGCCTTGTCGGCGATCCAGGCGTTGGCGCGGTCGGCCAGGCCCATGATTTCGCGCATGGCACGGGCGAAGTCGCGAGCCTCATAGGCCTCGGCGATGCTCGGCGCGGCGGCCAGGAACGCGTCGGTCAGTTCTGGCGCGGCATTACCGGCCACCAGCACACCGGCGTTGCCTTTGTGGATGAAGCCGGCGCAGCGGCTGGCGATGTTGACGACTTTGCCGACCAGGTCGGAGTTGACCTTCTGCACGAAGTCTTCGAGGTTCAGGTCCAGGTCGTCGACGCCACGGCCGAGTTTGGAGGCGTAGTAGTAACGCAGGTATTCCGGCGACAGGTGGTCCAGGTAGGTCCGGGCCTTGATGAAGGTGCCGCGGGACTTGGACATTTTCTGGCCATTGACGGTCAGGTAGCCGTGTACGTTGATACCGGTCGGCTTGCGGTAGCCCGCGCCTTCGAGCATGGCTGGCCAGAACAGCGCGTGGAAATTGACGATGTCCTTGCCGATGAAGTGGTACAGCTCGGCGGTGGAGTCCTTGGCCCAGTACGCGTCGAAGTCCAGTTCAGGACGACGTGCGCAGAGGTTCTTGAAGCTCGCCATGTAGCCGATTGGCGCGTCGAGCCAGACATAGAAGTACTTGCCTGGCTCGTCGGGGATTTCGAAACCGAAATACGGCGCATCGCGGGAGATATCCCACTGTTGCAGGCCGACATCCAGCCATTCGGCGATCTTGTTCGCGACTGCGTCTTGCAGGGTGCCGCTGCGGGTCCATTCCTGCAGCATCTGCTGGAAGTCCGGCAGCTTGAAGAAGAAGTGTTGGGAATCCTTGAGCACCGGTGTGGCGCCCGAGATCGCCGACTTCGGATCTTTCAGGTCGGTCGGCGCGTAAGTGGCACCGCACTTTTCGCAGTTGTCGCCGTACTGGTCTTCAGTGCCGCACTTCGGGCAGGTGCCCTTGATGAAGCGGTCGGCCAGGAACATTTTCTTTTCCGGGTCGAAATACTGGGTGATCGAGCGCGTGGCGATGTGCCCGGCGTCACGCAGCTTCAGGTAGATCTGGCTCGACAGCTCACGGTTTTCTTCAGCGTGAGTGGAGTGGAAGTTGTCGAAGTCCACCAGGAACTCGGCAAAGTCGGCGCTGTGTTCAGCCTGGACGTTGGCGATCAGTTGTTCCGGGGTGATGCCTTCTTTTTCTGCGCGCAGCATGATGGCCGAACCGTGGGCGTCGTCCGCGCAGACATACGTGCATTGATTGCCGCGATGCTTCTGGAAGCGCACCCACATATCGGTCTGGATGTACTCAAGCATATGGCCAAGGTGGATTGAACCATTGGCATAGGGCAGGGCGCTGGTGACGAGGATCTTGCGTGGCTCGGACATGGGGCTCGGCTACTTGATGAAACGGAGGTCGGCCACTATAAAGCGCCGGCGCATATTTTTCACCCTTCAGGCCTGTTTCCCGATGCGTCGCTGCGAATATCTGTGGCGAGGGAGCTTGCTCCCGCTGGGTGGCGAAGCCGCCCCATATAAGGCGACGCCGAGCGGACAGCATCGCCGCGTCAATAAAATTACGGCTGCTGCGCACCCGAGCGGGAGCAAGCTCCCTCGCCACAAATGAGTGTCCGGCGTAGGATACCCGTCTGATTTTCCAGCCTTGTTATCGGAGTTGCCCATGAGCGCCGTCAATCGCGCAGCGGTGGAAGCCGTCCTTCGTCAGTACACCGACCCTTACTTGAACCAGGATCCGGTCAGCGCCGGTTGCCTGCGCAGCATCGACATTCAGGGCGACCGCGTCAGCGTTCAGCTGGAACTGGGCTACGCCGCCGGCCTGTTCAAGAGTGGCTGGGCGCAAATGCTGCAAATGGCGATCGAAGGACTGGAGGGCGTGACCTCGGCCAAAGTCGACATCAGCACCGTGATTGCCGCGCACAAGGCGCAGGCGCAGATCCCGGGTTTGGCCAACGTCAAGAACGTGGTCGCGGTGGCGTCCGGCAAGGGCGGCGTGGGCAAATCCACCACCGCCGCCAACCTTGCGCTGGCGCTGGCCCGCGAAGGCGCCAAGGTCGGGATCCTCGATGCCGATATCTACGGCCCGAGCCAGGGCATCATGTTCGGCATCCCGGAAGGCACCCGACCGAAGATCAAGGACCAGAAGTGGTTCGTGCCGATCGAGTCGCATGGCGTTGAAGTCATGTCCATGGCGTTTTTGACCGACGACAACACGCCGATGGTCTGGCGTGGCCCGATGGTCTCCGGCGCCTTGCTGCAACTGGTGACACAGACCGCCTGGAGCGATCTGGATTATCTGGTGATCGACATGCCGCCGGGTACCGGTGACATTCAGTTGACCCTGGCGCAAAAAGTCCCGGTGGCGGGGGCGGTGATCGTCACCACGCCGCAGGATCTGGCATTGCTGGACGCCCGCAAAGGCGTGGAGATGTTCCGCAAGGTCAACATTCCAGTGCTCGGCGTGGTGGAAAACATGGCTGTGCACATCTGCTCCAACTGCGGTCATGCCGAGCACCTGTTCGGTGAAGGCGGCGGCGAGAAGCTGGCCAGCCAATATGGCGTCGAACTGCTGGCATCGCTGCCGCTGTCGATGTTGATCCGTGAGCAGGCTGACGGCGGCAAGCCAACAGTGATTGCCGAGCCGGACAGCCAGATCGCCATGGTCTACCAGGAACTGGCCCGTCATGTCGGTGCGCGGATTGTCTTGCAGGAAGCCGCCACGCCAGCGATGCCGAACATCACCGTCAGTGACGATTGATTGGGTAAATGGAGGACCTGCTTTTGTGGCGAGGGGGCTTGCCCCCGTTGGGTGGCGAAGCCACCCCAATACTGGTCGGCGTTCTCTCCCTGTAAAAGCGCGTCAACCGGTTTACGACTGCTTCGCAGCCGAACGGGGCGGTGCGGCGTTCCGACAAGCCCCCTCGCCACAGGGTTTTGTGCTGAACTTTAAATCCGCAAACCGCCATCCATTTCCAGGATCCGGCCGGTGTAGTAGTCGTTCTCGAAGATGTACGCCGCCGAATGGGCGATCTCTTCGGGCTTGCCCATGCGTTTGAGCGGAATCCCGGAGGTCATTTTCTCCAGCGCTTCAGGCTTCATGCTCAGGGTCATTTCGGTTTCGATGAAGCCCGGCGCAATACCGGCCACGCGAATGCCATAGCGCGCGAGTTCCTTGGCCCAGGTCACGGTGGCCGCAGCAACCCCGGCCTTGGCGGCGGAGTAGTTGGTCTGGCCGACGTTGCCGGCGCGGGAAATCGAGGAGATGTTGACGATCGCGCCGCCGGTCTTCAGCTCGATCATTTTCGCCGCCACTTCACGGGTGCAGAGGAACACGCCGGTCAGGTTGACGTCGATCACGGCCTGCCACTGGGCCAGGCTCATTTTGGTCATTTCGCCATCCTTGACCTTGATCAGCAGGCCATCGCGCAGAATCCCGGCGTTGTTGATCAGGCCATGGATCGCGCCGAAGTCTTCGGCAACCTGGGCGACCATGTGCGTCACCTGTTCTTCATTGGCAACGTTGCACAGATAAGCGCGAGCTTCGACACCGGCGGCTTTGCAGGCGGCGACGGCCTGGTCTAGCTTTTCCTGGTTGAGATCGACCAGTGCCAGTTTTGCGCCCTTGGCGGCGAAATACTCGGCCATCGAACGGCCTAAACCCTGGCAACCGCCGGTGATAATGATTACTTTGTCAGTGAGTTTCATTCGCATGCCCCAAATGGCAGGTCAGAGTGGTTTCCTTTTAGAGAGCCTCTCGATCTGCACCTGATGTGGCCTGGCTGCACATGAGAACTGCCCCGATGGCGTTGCTGGAACTTTGTCCCAGGAGCCTGTCCGTTTTTTTGACGGATTCTATATAGGGAGTCATAAATTGAGCGTTGAAGCTGCCAAGCATGCCCGAGAATTGTTGCTCAAGGAATACCGCGGAGTGCTCTCGACGCACTCCAAGGCAATGCCCGGTTTCCCGTTCGGCTCAGTGGTTCCTTATTGCCTGGACGAGCAGGGCCGGCCGCTGATCCTGATCAGCCGGATCGCCCAGCACACCCACAATCTGCAAAAAGACCCCAAATGTTCATTGCTGGTGGGTGAGCGGGAGGCTGAAGACGTACAGGCCGTTGGTCGCCTGACCTACCTGGCCGAAGCGGAAAAAATTCAGGATCAGGCCGCCATCGATGCCGCCGCCGAGCGTTATTACCGCTATTTCCCGGATTCGCAGAATTATCACAAGGCGCATGATTTCGACTTCTGGGTACTCAAACCGATACGGCATCGCTACATCGGCGGTTTCGGTGCGATTCACTGGGTCGACCAATTGACCCTGGCCAACCCATTCGCCGGCAAGGCCGAAGCGAGCATGATCGAACACATGAACGCCGACCACGCCAAGGCCATCGCCCATTACGTCGAGCTGGCCGGCCTGCCGAAAACCGCACCCGCTCAGTTGGCGGGCATCGACGCCGAAGGCATGCACCTGCGCATTGGCCAGGGGCTGTACTGGTTACCGTTCCCGGAAGTGTGTAATACGCCGACACAAGTACGCGAAGCCTTGGTTTTATTGGCTCACGCCGAGCAATGGCCGAAAAATGCGACAGCCGACGCTTGAAATCACGAAACGGCGACGTCATCTACGTTCTACTTGCAAGGCATTCTTGCGTTGAGGAACCATTTGATGCGCCCTTTTTTGTTGCTCTTTCTGCTGTTCCCGGTGTTGGAGCTGTTCGTATTCGTCAAGGTCAGCGCGGCCATCGGGTTTTTCCCGGCGCTGCTGCTGATCATTCTCGGCTCGATGTTCGGTGTGTTCGTGCTGCGCATCGCCGGCCTGGCTACCGCATTGCGTGCTCGTGAAAGCCTGAACCGCGGCGAGTTGCCAGCGCAGACCATGCTTGAAGGCCTGATGCTCGCCTTGGGCGGCGGTCTGTTGATCCTGCCAGGTTTCGTCAGCAGCGTGATCGGTCTGATCATGATCTTGCCGATCACCCGTCGGTTGCTGGCCAACGCGATGCGCAAGCGCGCCGAGGAGCAGGCAATTCGTCAGCGTGCCTTTGCCGATGATCTGCAACCGCGTGGCGGCCCGGCTCCGCGTCAACCGTTGGGCCGTGAACCGAACGTGATCGAGGGCGAGTTCGAGCACCGCGACTCCAAATAACTGTTTCATTGACACGGCACCTTCGGGTGCCGTGTTCGTTTCTGTGGTCGGTGCCGTAAAAAAATTCACTGCCCAGCCCTTGTAATAAGCTTATGCGCCCTTATGTAACGGTCACCGCAAGGTTTCTGGTGAAGATCACCAGACAGACTTCCGCGGTTCGCTTGACGAGCCGCAACCGGCAACGCCGGAATTTAACCCGCCGGGATTACACCGGCCGCTGAAAACCACAATTAGGAGAGATCGACAATGAAGCTTCGTCCTCTGCATGACCGCGTCGTCATCCGTCGCAGCGAAGAAGAAAAGAAAACCGCTGGCGGTATCGTTCTGCCAGGTTCGGCTGCCGAAAAAGCCAACAGCGGTGAAGTCCTCGCTGTAGGTACCGGCCGCGTGCTGGACAACGGTGAAGTGCGTGCGCTGGCCGTGAAAGTGGGTGACAAGGTTGTGTTCGGCCCGTACTCCGGCAGCAACACTGTGAAAGTCGACGGTGAAGACCTGCTGGTAATGGCTGAGAACGAGATTCTCGCTGTTATCGAAGGCTGATTTGCGCTCAATTTCCCGCTACTACAAAAGTATTTAAGGAATATCGATCATGGCTGCTAAAGAAGTTAAATTCGGCGATTCCGCCCGTAAGAAAATGCTCGCCGGTGTCAACGTCCTGGCTGACGCAGTAAAAGCGACCCTGGGCCCTAAAGGCCGTAACGTGATCATCGAGAAGAGCTTCGGCGCTCCGACCATCACCAAGGACGGCGTTTCCGTAGCCAAAGAAATCGAACTCAAAGACCGTTTCGAAAACATGGGCGCGCAGCTGGTCAAAGACGTTGCCTCCCGTGCCAACGATGACGCAGGCGACGGCACCACCACCGCGACCGTTCTGGCTCAGTCGATCGTCAACGAAGGCCTGAAAGCCGTCGCTGCCGGCATGAACCCGATGGACCTGAAACGCGGTATCGACAAAGCGACCATCGCTATCGTCAAAGAGCTCAAAGCCCTGTCCAAGCCATGCGCTGACACCAAGGCAATCGCTCAGGTCGGCACCATCTCGGCCAACTCCGACAGCTCCATCGGCGACATCATTGCCGAAGCCATGGAAAAAGTCGGTAAAGAAGGCGTGATCACCGTTGAAGAAGGCTCGGGCCTGGAAAACGAACTGTCGGTTGTAGAAGGCATGCAGTTCGACCGTGGCTACCTGTCCCCGTACTTCGTCAACAAGCCAGAGACCATGACTGCCGAACTGGACGGTCCGCTGATCCTGCTGGTCGACAAAAAGATCTCGAACATCCGCGAAATGCTGCCAGTACTGGAAGCCGTTGCCAAAGCCGGCCGTCCTCTGCTGATCGTTGCCGAAGACGTTGAAGGCGAAGCCCTGGCGACTCTGGTTGTGAACAACATGCGCGGCATCGTTAAAGTGGCTGCCGTCAAAGCCCCAGGCTTCGGCGACCGTCGCAAGGCCATGCTGCAGGACATCGCTGTTCTGACTGGCGGTACCGTTATCTCCGAAGAGATCGGCCTGAGCCTGGAAAGCACTACCCTGGAACACCTGGGTAATGCCAAGCGCGTGATCCTGTCCAAAGAAAACACCACCATCATCGACGGTGCTGGCGTTGAGGCTGACATCCAGGCTCGCGTTGTGCAGATCCGTCAACAAGTGGCTGACACTTCGTCAGACTACGACCGTGAAAAACTGCAAGAGCGTCTGGCCAAGCTGTCCGGCGGCGTTGCAGTGATCAAGGTTGGCGCTGGTTCCGAAGTTGAAATGAAAGAGAAGAAAGCCCGCGTTGAAGACGCCCTGCACGCTACCCGTGCAGCCGTTGAAGAAGGCGTGGTACCTGGCGGTGGCGTGGCACTGGTTCGCGCTCTGCAAGCGATCTCCGAGCTGAAAGGCGACAACGATGACCAGAACGTCGGCATCCAGTTGCTGCGTCGCGCTGTTGAAGCGCCACTGCGCCAGATCGTTGCCAACTCCGGCGACGAGCCAAGCGTTGTAGTCGACAAGGTCAAGCAGGGCAAGGGTAACTACGGTTACAACGCTGCTACCGGCGAATACGGCGACATGATCGAAATGGGTATCCTGGACCCGGCTAAAGTGACTCGTTCGGCTCTGCAAGCGGCTTCGTCGATTGCCAGCCTGATGATCACCACCGAAGCCATGATCGCCGAGATCAAGGAAGACGCACCAGCTGGCGGCGGCATGCCAGACATGGGCGGTATGGGCGGCATGGGCGGCATGATGTAAGCCAGCCTTACCCTGTACGAAAAAACCCCGCTGGCGTAAAGCCTGCGGGGTTTTTTTATGGCTGTAACATATCGGCAGGGGTCTGCAGTACCTTCCCTGACAGGGTTTGGATCAACAGATCTATCCCTGAGCCACTCTTGGCCTTAAGCTGCGCGGTCCAAGACGGCCGTAACTGTGTACGGAGCAAGTGCCCATGCGAATTCTATTGGTTGAAGACAACCGCGACATCCTCGCCAATCTGGCTGATTACCTGGGGCTTAAAGGCTATACCGTGGATTGCGCGCAGGACGGTTTGTCAGGTCTGCACCTGGCGGCCACCGAGCATTACGACCTGATCGTGCTCGACATCATGCTGCCCGGTATCGATGGTTACACCCTGTGCAAACGCCTGCGTGAAGATGCCCGGCGCGATACCCCGGTGATCATGCTGACCGCCCGTGACCAACTGGATGACCGGTTGCAGGGCTTCAAGTCCGGCGCCGATGATTACCTGGTCAAACCGTTTGCCCTGTCTGAACTGGCGGCGCGCATCGAGGCGGTCATGCGCCGTACCCAGGGTGGCGGTCGCCGTGCCCTGCAGGTTGGCGATCTGAGCTACGACCTCGACACGCTGGAAGTGACCCGCGAAGGTCGTCTGCTGAAACTCAACCCGGTAGGCCTCAAGCTGCTGGCGGTGTTGATGCAGAAAAGCCCGCACGTCTTGCGTCGCGAAATACTCGAAGAAGCCCTTTGGGGTGACGACTGTCCAGACAGCGACAGCCTGCGCAGTCACGTCCATCAGTTGCGTCAGGTGATCGACAAGCCGTTCGCCAAACCCTTGCTGCAAACCGTGCACGGCGTCGGCTATCGCCTGGCCGAGGGGCGTGATGGAGTTTAAGCAGAGCCTTGCTCAGCGGATCATTATTGCCTTTGCCTTGATGAGTGCGTTGGTGGCGGGGGCATTCGCCATTGGCATCGTGGCGACCGTGCATCTGGTCGAAGAAAAGCTGATTTCAGCAGGCCTGGGTGGCGATTTACAGCGGTTGCTGTTGATGGACAGTATGGCCGACTGGAGTCATCGTCCCGAACCCGATCAGTTGTTCTACTTCAGTGGCGGCCCTGGCGACTTTGACTTGCCCAGGGACCTGCGGCATCTGAATGCGGGCTTTCATGAAGTATTTCGCGAGCAACTGTCATACCACGCGCTCGTCGAGATCGTTGACGGCCGACGTTACGTCCTGCTGCAGGATCAAAGCGATTTCGAAGAGCGCGAGCGAGTGCTGTTTGCCGTGGTACTGGTGGGGTTTGTATTAAGTCTGGCATTGGCGGTGTTCCTCGGCTGGGTGCTCGCGCGCAAGGTCATGGCGCCGGTGGTCCGGCTGGCGCGCCAGGTGCGTCACCGCGATCAACTGCTCGGCCTGGCACCGCCCCTGGCGCCGGACTATGCCGCTGATGAAGTCGGTGAACTGGCCGTCGCCTTCGACGCCACGCTGGGCCGATTGCGCCAGGCGCTGAGTCGCGAACGGCTGTTCACCAGCGACGTCAGTCACGAACTGCGCACCCCGTTGATGGTATTGGCCAGCTCCTGTGAGCTGTTGCTGGAGAACCCGGACCTCGATCAGCGCAGTCGCAACCAGGTCGAGAGGATTGCTCGTGCCTGTGAAGAGATGCGCGAACTGGTCCAGACCTTCCTGATGCTCGCCCGCGCCCAGCGCGAAGATGCCAGCATGTCGCCGCAACAGACCCTGGGGCAGGTGGCCGAGGACTTGCTCGGCCTGTGGCGCGAGCCGATCGAAGACAAGGGTCTCACGCTGTTTTATGAACCCGGCAACCCGACGGATACGCGCTATAACGCGACATTCCTGCACGCGGTCATGGGCAACCTGTTGCGTAATGCCTTGCACTACACCGACAGCGGGTTTATTCGCTTGACCATTCTGCCCTGCGGTTTTCTGGTCGAAGACAGCGGCGTCGGTATTCCCGAAGAGAAGCGTGAAGCGATGTTCGAGCCGTTTGTACGCGGTGGCGAGAAGCGTGGGGACGGGCTTGGGCTGGGCCTGTCGCTGGTGCAGAGAATTTGTGAAAACCAGGGCTGGAGCGTCAGTCTCAGCACCATGGAGCCCAACGGCTGCCGCTTTTATGTCGAGCTGGGCAAGCCGGACGCTTGATGCCACGGTCGCGACCGTAGAAGCGGAGTTCAAGCAGGCGGATTTTCGGGTTCAGGAACATTTGGACTGTATCCCGCTCTATGGCATGCGGCGCGTTTATATATTACGAAAGAGGTAGAAGGATGGCAGTTGAACAGGCATCGGAAATGGAAGTCGCTCCTGCAGACCGCTTCAATTATTTCTGGAATCAGCGCGGTGAATGGGTGGAAGAGCCCAACGTGCGGAGAGGCGGGGAAAGTGGCGTACAGCGGATTCGTGCCCCCCATGACCGGCTGCTCTATGCCAAGCGCCAGACAGGGCATATTTACCGTAGCTGGTTGCACCCGTTTGGTCGTCCGACGGTGTTACGTGAGCTTGATGCGCTGAACGGCCTCCGTTCGCTGAATGTTCGAGTGCCTGAGCTGGTGTTCTGTGGCGCCCAGCGTGATCCGGTGCATCAGTGGCGAGCGTTGTTGGTGACTGCCGCACTGGACGGCTTTGTCGAGATTGAAGACTGGTATGCCAGCGGTGGGCGCGAGCGTCATGGTGAGGCGTTGCATGAGCGGGTGCTGCAAGACCTGGCCGAGAACCTGGCGCGGATGCACAAGGGGCGCTGGCAGCATAGCTGCTTGTATATCAAGCATGTTTTTGTGCGCGTGACCGGTGAAGGTGACGCCGCCAGGGCCGAAGTGGCGTTACTCGATCTGGAGAAGTGCCGTCAGCGCCTGACTCGCCAGCAAGCGGCTTCGCATGACATGAAACAGCTGCGCCGCCACTCGTCGTGGGGCTCGGCGGATTGGGCGAAGCTCATCTATTTTTATAAGAAGGCGTTTGGCAGCTCTATCAAAGGTTTGTAGCGATGAAACTAGAAATTGCTAGGGGGCTATTTTTGGCAGGAGCCTTGGCAGTTGTTTCATTGGCGGTGGTCGGCCTGGAGCAGCCACGTACGCAAGTTCTCAGTGCAAAGAATGGCGGCGTGCATTGTCCGCTACCACGGACTACGAAGTCATCCACAGTGACCCACTCCGAAAATGATGAGCTGTTCTTGTTCATGCTTGGCATGACTCAGGGAATGAAACACCAGAGTTGAAACCTCTTGGCCCACATCAAAGGCCTCGCATGCGCGAGGCTTTTTGCTTTTGAGATGGCTCAACCGCCGTAACGCATAATCTCCTGCGCGGAGTCCGTATTTACGGTTTGTCGGGCTTGGCCAGCAGCGTGTAGATGCAGGGCAGCACGAACAGCGTGAACAGTGTCCCGATCGACATGCCCGTGGCGATCACCATCCCGATATCGTAGCGGCTGACGGCTCCCGCGCCAGTGGCGATGATCAACGGCACCATGCCGAAGACCATGGCGGCCGTGGTCATCAATACCGGACGCAGGCGAATGGCTGCCGCTTGCTCCACGGCTTCGCGGGGCGTCAGGCCCTTGTCCCTGCGCAACTGGTTGGCGAACTGGACGATCAGGATCCCGTGTTTGCTGATCAGTCCGATCAAGGTCACCAGCCCGACCTGGGTGTAGATGTTCATGCTCGACCAGCCCAGGAACAACGGGATCAGTGCACCGCAAATCGACAGTGGCACGGTCACCAGAATCACCAATGGATCGCGGAAACTTTCGAACTGCGCCGCCAGCACCAGGAAAATGATCGCCAGTGCCAAGGCAAAGGTCACCCACAAGGCGCTGCCTTCCTGAACGAACTGCCGCGAGGCGCCGCCGTAATCGAAAGCATAACCCGGTGGTGCTTCCTCTTTGGCGATCTGGCGCACGGTATCGATTGCCTCACCCATGCTGACCGTCGAAACGCCGGAAAGAATCGCTGAGTTGAGTTGCTGGAACTGATTCAGCTGTCGCGGTCGTGCGCGGTCACTGATGTTGATCAAGGTCGACAGGGGCAACAGTTCACCCTTGGTGTTTTTAACGTAGTAGCTGCTCAGCCACTCGGGATTGTCCCGGTAAGGCCGTTCGACCTGGGCGATGACCTTGTAACTGCGCCCCTCGATGGTGAAGCGGTTGATCTCGGCTTCTGCCAGCAACGTCGACAGTGTCACGCCCAGATCCTCCATCGAGACGCCCATTTGAGCGGCCTTGGCGCGGTCGATATCCACCACCACTTCGGGCTTGTCGAAGGCCAGGTCGATGTCGAGGAACGCGAACTTGCCGGACTCCAGGGCACGCTTCTTCACCCGATTGACCAGCTCCAGCAATGGCTCGTAGTCATTGGCGGTGTTGATCACAAACTGGAACGGCAAGCCTTCACCCGTGCCCGGAAGAGAGGGCAGGTTGAAGCCGAAGATTTGTAGGCCGGCGATGCTCGAAAGCTTTTGCTGCACCTCAGGCAGAATCTGCATCTGGGTTCGTTTGCGCTCATTCCAGGGTTTGAGCAGGAAACCGCCAATACCTGACTGCACGCCATTGAATCCGTTGATCTGGAAGGACGAGTAGTACTCGGGAAACACCTTGAATATCGCGAGGAATTCGTCGGTGTAGGTATTCAGGTAATCCAGGTTGGCCGTTTGCGGGGCGTTGGCCATCATGAAAATGACGCCCTGGTCTTCATCCGGTGCCAATTCCGACTTGGTGAACTTGAGCAGTACCGGGATCAGGCACAGCACGATCACGGCGAACACCAGCACCACCGGCCGGGTATTGAGCGTGCCGTGCAGGACACTTTGATAACGACGCTTGAGCCCTTCGAAAATCAGATCGAGGCGATGGGCCAGGCCGGACGGGTTTTCATCGTGACGCAAAAGCAGTGCGCACATCATTGGCGACAGCGTCAGGGCAACGATCCCGGAGATCACCACGGCGCCGGCCAGGGTCAGCGCGAACTCCTTGAACAGAGCACCGGTCAGGCCCGTCAGAAAGCCGATGGGCGCATAGACCGCCGCCAGGGTGATGGTCATCGAGACCACCGGCATGGCGATTTCCCGGGCGCCTTCGAGGGCAGCGCTCAGCGGCGATTTACCTTCTTCTATGTGTCGGTGAATGTTTTCGACCACGACGATGGCGTCGTCCACCACCAGGCCGATGGCCAGCACCATCGCCAGCAACGTCAGCAGGTTGATCGAGTAGCCCATCAGTTGCATGAAGAACATCACACCGATCATCGACAACGGAATGGTCACCACCGGGATCAATACCGAACGCAGCGCGCCAAGGAACAGGAACACCACGACAATCACGATCAGCACGGCTTCGAAGAGGGTTTTCACCACTTCGTTGATCGAGGCCTGAATGAACAACGTGGCGTCGTAGGCGATTTCAGCCTTGAGAGTGGGGGGCAGCTGGGATTCCAGCTCCGGCATGAGCTTGCGCACTTCCTTGATGACGTCCAGCGGGTTGGCAGCTGGTGTGGCCTTGATCCCGATGTACACCGACGGCGTACCGCCAAAGGAGCTGACGGAGTTGTAGTTCTCGGCGCCCATTTCCACGCGCGCCACGTCGCTGAGCAGTACCCGGCTGTCGCCGTCGATTTTCAGCGGAATGGCGGCGAAGGCTTCGGCGCTCTTCAATTCAGTGTTGGCATTGATGCTGGTGACGACGTACTCGCCTTTGACTTCACCGGCAGCGGACAGAAAGTTGTACTGGCGCACTGCATTACCGACATCACTGGCGCTCAAGCCGAAACCGGCGAGTTTTACCGGGTCTAGCCAAAGGCGCATGGCAAACACCTGATTGCCGAGAATGGCGGCTTCAGCCATGCCGGGAAGGGTGGCGAGCTTGGGCTGGATCACCCGCGACAGGTAGTCGGTGATCTGCGGGTTGCTCAATTCCTTGCTGTAAAAACTCATGTACATCAGCGCCGAGGCACCTGCGGCCTCCTTGCTCAGCACCGGGTCTTCAGCGTCTTTGGGCAGCTTGTTCTTGACCTCGTTGGCCTTGGCCAGCAGCTCGGTGAACAACCGGTCGCTGTTGGAGCCGATGCGCGCATAGATTGAAATCACCGAGAAGTTCTGGCGGCTGACCGAAGTCATGTAGTCGATGCCTTCGGCGCTGGCCAGGCTTTGCTGCAAGGGTTGGGTGATGTAGCCCTGAATGGTTTCGGCGTTGGCGCCGGGGTAGGCCGTGGTCACCGTGATCAGCGCGTTTTCCATTTGCGGATATTGGCGCAGCGGTAGTTTGCTCCAGGCCTGGAAACCCAGCAGCACAATCAGCAGGCTGACCACGGTGGCGAGCACCGGGCGGCGAATGAACGGATCGGTAAAAGCCATGGGAATTCCTTGATCAGTTCGTGCGCGGTTGGCTGGTCTGTTCAGTTGGCAGGTTCTTGTCGGGGCTGACGACAATGTGCGTGCCGTTGTCGAGTTTGATCTGACCGGCACTGACCACTTGCTCGCCGTTCTGCAAGCCTTTGTTGATCATCACCAGGCCTTCGCGACGCTCGCCGGTTTCGATGAAGCGCCGTTCGGCGATCAGGATCGGCTGGCCCTGGTCGTCTTTCTCGACGTTGCCGTTCGCGTCCTTCTTCTGGGCGACCACGTAGAGAGAGTTGCCATAGAGGGTGTAGGTGATCGCGCCTTCCGGTACGACGATTCTGGGTTGCGGGTCCGGCAACATGACCTGCAGGCTGGCGAACATGCCCGGCAGCAATGTGCCGTCCGGGTTGGCCAGGGTGGCACGTACCTGCACGTTGCGGGTGCTGCTTTCGACCTTGGGGTTGATCGCGCTGATGGCACCGGGGAAGTTCTGTGTCGGGTAGGCCGGGACCGCGACTTGAACCGCCTGGCCGAGGGCGATTTTCGGCACCATTTGTTCCGGTACGAAGAAGTCGACGTAAAGGCTACTCAAGTTCTGCAGGGTGGCGATGACCGTGCCGCTGGGCAGGAAGTCGCCGACGTCCACCTGACGAATGCCGATGGTGCCGCTGAAGGGCGCAACGATGTGTTTCTTCGCCAGCGCAGCCTTGAGCTGATTGACGGTGGCCTTGTTCTTGGCGAGCACCGCGGTGAGCCGGTCGAACTCGCCCTTGGAGATCGCCTGACTGCCGACCAGTTGGCTGCCGCGGCCGTAATCGAGTTGCGCCAGGCCCAGGTCGGCCTGGGCGGTTTCCAGCAGGGCGCTTTCAACGGCGCTGTCGAGTTGCACGAGCGGTTGGCCGGCCTTGACCTTCTGCCCGGATTCGAACTGCACGTCCTTGACCGTACCGGCAATCTCCAGGCTCAGGTTGACCCCTTGCAGCGCCTTGAGTGTGCCGACCGTGGGCAAGCGCGATTGCCAGGGCCGTTCGGTGGCCGTGGCCACGGCAACGCTCACCGGTGGTCTTGGCACAGCGAAGGTCTGGATCATCTTGTAGATGGAGAAGGCCTTGTAGCCTCCCAGCATCAGGATGATCAACAGCACGACACCCAACATGATCAGCATGCGGCGACGCAGCATATTCCACTTCCTTGGAAAAAATCAGGCGAGACAGACCAGACATTACTCCGTGTATGCGGGTGATTCCAGACAGCATTCTCTCGGCGGTCACACCTGACCCGTAGCAGCTGCCGAAGGCTGCGTTCGGCTCGGTCCGCGCTCGGGCGCAGCAGTCGTAAAATCATGCGCCGCGGTGTGTCAGGCTCAACCGTGGCTGCAGGATTTACGACCGCTTCGCGCTCGAACGCAGGCTGCGCCAGCTGCTACAGGGGTATCAGGCCAGATTGAGAGTGGGAACGATCAATTTGGCAGCGCAGGTTTCAAACCAGATGCAGGTGGTTATCCCAAAGCCCTGCGGGGAGTTCGAGGGGCTTGGCCAGCAGCGGTGTCTGGCGACAATCATAGAAACGGCAACGCCCTTGCCCCGAGGTCACGACAAAGCCATCGGCCACTGCCCCGACACCGGCGCAGTCGGGCAGCGGTGCATCGAGGCGCACTTCGCCGCTGTCCAGGTCCCAGATGAAAAAACGGTTGCCGCGTGGTGCGGTGAGCGCCACCAGCCGCAAGTCACTGTGCACCGCGACGCTTGCGGTGTAGTGCCCCATGGCCTGCAACTGGTGCTCGGCGACCGGGAACGCGACGAAGGGCTGGCCGGGACGCTTGATCGCCAACAGCTCGGATGATTCATGGGCGGCGCCCATGAACTGCTGGCCGGTGACGATGGTGCCGTCGCTGGCGATCCCCATGTGACGCACGCTGTTCATCTGCTGGGCCAGGGTTTCCTTGCTCAGCAGGGTGCCATCGCGCTGCATCAGCACCAGGCTGGGTTGCATGGCGTCGAGGTTCATCTCGACCCGGCTCTCGGCTTCGGTACGAATCCCGCCGTTGGCCACCACCAGGGTTTCACCGTCGGGCATCCATGACACTTGATGCGGGCCGATGCCGTGGGTGGAAATCTCACCGCTGTGAATCAATCGCTGACCCTCGAAACGGTACACCCCGAGCAGGCCGCGACCCGGGTCGCTGGTGTCGTTTTCGGTGGCGTAGAGCCAGTCGCCGCTTTTATGAATAACCGCGTGACCGTAGAAGTGCCGGTTCGGTTGCGACACCACGGTTTGCAGCAGCGCACCGTCACGCAGATCGACCAGATAACTCTCGGTGCCCGGCCGCCGCGCGACGAACAGGGCCATTGGCAGAGCTGGGTGGTTGATGATGTCGTGGCAGCGTTGGCCGACTTCGGTGGCGAACACTCGAGTGCCGTCCAGCCGATAGCCGACGGCGTAATGTTTGCCGTCGCTGTCGTCGCGCGCCGAAAGCAGCAAAGGACCGTGGTCCTTTTGCTTGAACAGCTTCCAGCCGCCCAGCGTCACGGCGCCCAGCAACAAACTGCCTAATGTCAGAGCCTGACGTCGCAGCATGGCGCTACCCCTCATCAGTCACCGTCGTTGGCGTTGAAGCCGAGTTGGATGCCCAGCGCCTTGGCCAGTTCACCTTCGTGCAGGCGATGGACGACGTTGAGGCTGTCGTAAAGGTCGTTGAGTTGCTGGCGACCGGCATCGTCGGTGAGCATTTCGGTCAGCGAGCGCTGGCTGCTTTCAAACAGTTTCAACGACGCGGCGTAGGCGGCATCGATCTTGTCCGCCAGCGGCTTTTGCTCGGCCGGCAACAGGCCACGCAGGCCCTTGTTGTCGACACCGACCCAGACCGTCCGGGCGGCAGCCAGGCTCGATTGCATGCTTTGCAGCGACGAATGACTGCGCCATGCATCGGCCTGGAACGGCTGTGGAATGCCCTTGGTCTGGCGCCCCATCGGCGTGCCGAGTTTTTTCTTCAGGGTATCCAGTGCCGTCACTTGAGCGCGGAGCAGATCGGCGATGGCTTCGTGAGAGTCGGCGTAACGCTGGTTCGGGAATTTGCTCATCTGGGCCAGCATGCCGTCGGTGCTGTTCCAGCTCGCGAGGATCTCTTCGGCCAGCTGTTTCTGACGCTCGCCGATGGCCGTCAGCAGTGGGCAGTAACGGGCTTTTTGCGCGGCGTCGGCCACGTTGGTTTTTTCGTCGAACAGAATGTACTCATAGGCCGAGAGGCCCTGCACGACGACGCTGGATTTGGCCAGCGCAGCGGCATCGATCTGCGGTTGTGCGGTGACCAATTGTTCGACCTGACGGCCGACCAGGTTTTTCTTGTCCGGCCAGAACTGCACCTGCCAGGAGCGATTGCCTTCGGCCAGTGGGCCAACCAGCAGCGGTTGCAATTGTGCCCAGGCCTTTTGTGCATGGAGGAAATCGGCGCGAGCTGTTGCAAGGTCTGCCTTGCCTTCGCAGTAGGCCAGCGCACTGGCGGCCAATTGGCGGTCGGCTTCAACCCAGCGACTGTAGGTCGGCAGAATCACTTGCTTGGCGATGGCTGCCGAGGTGACGGCTTGAGGGTCCTGGGGCGAGCAGGCACCCAGGACGAGTGCGGCAAGGCTGGTGAACAACAGCTTGGGGCGGAACATGTCGGGCTCCCTTTTTATGGGCAAAAGCGTATGGGAAATGCGTCAAAGAGAATTCAAAAAGGCCAGCAACGCAGCGCGCTGCTCGGCATTGAACGCTAAAACCTGCTGCTGCGCTGCGCGTGCTTCACCGCCGTGCCAGAGCACGGCTTCGAGCAGGTTGCGGGCGCGGCCGTCATGCAGAAACTGCGTGTGGCCACTGACCGCTTGCGTCAGGCCAATGCCCCACAACGGCGGGGTGCGCCAGTCGCGGCCTGAAGCCTGGAATTCGCTACGGTTATCGGCCAGGCCTTCGCCCATGTCATGCAACAGCAGGTCGCTGTAGGGGCGAATCACTTGATTGGCCAGTTCAGGTTCTGCGGCATTCGCGGCGGTGGTGAATTTCGGCGTGTGGCACGATTGGCAACCGGCCTGATAGAACAGGTTTTTGCCGGCCAGAACCTGCGCTCCGTTGACGTCACGGCGGGCCGGGACGGCGAGGTTACGGCTATAGAACAGCACCAGGCGCAAGATGTTGTCGCTGACTTCCGGCTCGCCATCCGGGCCATTGCCGTTAGGCGCCTGCAGGCAGTCGGTCTGGGCCGGGGTGCAATCATCGAACGGTCTCAGACTGGTCGTAAGGCCCATATCACCGGAAAACGCGTGAACGTTTTGCTGATTGAGATTCGGTTGCCCGGCTTTCCAGCCAAAGCGCCCCAAAACGGTCTTTTGTTGCGCGTCATCCCACACCCGATTCGGACGTCCGGCGATGCCGTTTTTGGCTTTAGCCTGGGCGTCGGCGTTGGCCAGGATATCTGCGTCGGAGATGGCTTCGAGCAGTCCGAGGCCAATCATCGGCGGGGCGACCCGAGCGGAAAAAAGCGTGTCGGGATGCATCGGGCCGTAGCCCAGTTGGGTGATCAGCAGCCTGGGTTTACGCAGTTCGATTTCAGTGCCGTCGGTAAAGCGCACCGGGAGCGGATCATAGTCGACTCGAACCTTGCCTTCGGGGGCGACGCCGGGCACGGCCATGTCCTGGAGTTGCCCGCCGTAGACCGGCTCAGGCACCACGCCCATGTGCTCGATGACCTTGGCATAGGCCGGCTCGTTGGGGATCGACAGACGCACCAGCATCGACACGGCATTATTGGAATCGGCCGTCGGCGGATGACCGCGACCGTCCTTGATATGGCAGTTCTGGCAGGCGTTGGTGTTGAACAGCGGACCGAGGCCATCGCGGGCGGTGGTGGTCGAGGGGGCGATCACCCAAGGGCTGCGGAAAAAACTGTTGCCGACGCTGAAGTCCAGCCGACGGGTCGGCGAGAGGTTGGCTGAAGGCAGGGAGAACGCATTCTGGTCGGTCTTTCTGACGGTCGCTGCGCCACCGGAGCGGGCTTCACCGGGTTCGGCCTTGGTGAAACGCGGGGCGTCATCGCAGGCACTCAGGCCCAGGGCCAGAAGCAGTGCAGACAAGCGAAGAGGCAGCGAGGGCATCGGCAATCCTGAAAGACGAGCCAAACAAGGGCGCAAAGTCTAACAGGGCCGCGGAGTTTGAATAAGAGGAATTATCGTTTGCTCCCATTTGTAGGAGCAAAGCTTGCTCGCGATGCAGGCGCCTCGGTGCATCGGATTGACCGCGTTATCGTTCATCGCGGGCAAGCCTTGCTCCTACAGGGCAAGCAGCAGGTATAAAAAAGGCGACCCGAAGGTCGCCTTATTGGTCGGTCAGCGTTAATCAGAAATCGTGATCGGCGTTGTCCGGGTTCAGGTCGCTGATGCCCAGTTTGCCGGCAGCCAGTTCGATTGCACTGGTCTGCTTGACCAGAGCCGCAATGGCGTCACGCACGATCTGGTTGCCCGCGGTATTACCGGCAGCGATCAACTGGTCGTAGTGCTCACCCTTGTTGGCGTGATCAACCATGACCTGGATTTTGGCCTCGGTGGTGGCCAGGTCAGCCTTGAGCGCAGCATCGGCAGCCGGGTCGGCTTTGGCCACCAGCGACGACAGGCTGGCGCCGGTCATTTTGGTGCCGTCGGTGCGGGTGTATTCGCCCAGGTACACGTTACGAATGCCTTTGGCATCGTAGAAGTGCGAGTTGTGGGTGTTGTCGCTGAAGCAGTCCTGTTCGTCTTCCGGGGAGTTGGCTTCCAGGGAAACTTTCATGCGCTCGCCCGCCAGTTCGCCCAGCGAGAGGCTACCCATGCCGAAGAGCATTTTGCGCAAACCGCTTTCAGCCGGTTCTGCTTCCAGCTCGGCGCGGTAGTTGTCGGGCACGTTCGGCTTCCAGTTGCCGACCATTTCTTCCAGGTCGCTGACCAGCAACTGGGTCACGGCTTTCAGGTAAGCGCGACGACGATCGTTGTGGCCACCGGTAGCGCCGGCGCCTTCCAGGTAGTCCGACGCCGGACGGTTGCCGGCACCAGGGCCGGTGCCGTTCAGGTCCTGGCCCCAGAGCAGGAATTCGATGGCGTGATAACCCGTCGCGACGTTCGCTTCGGAACCGCCCAGTTCGTTCAGGCTGGCGAGTTTTTCCGGCGTGATGTCAGTCACGTCGATCTTGTCTTCGCCCACCTGGATGATCGGGTTGGCGATGATGTTGGCGTTGGCCCCCGGGTTACCCAATGCGTGCTCGTAGCTCTTGTCGACGTAGTCGATCAGGCCTTCGTCGAGCGGCCAGGCGTTAACCTGACCTTCCCAATCGTCAATGATGGTGTTGCCGAAGCGGAATACTTCACTCTGCAGGTAAGGCACGCGTGCAGCGACCCAGGCTGCGCGAGCGGCTTTCAGGGTCTCGGCATTCGGTTTGGCGAGGAAGGCGTCGATGGCCGTTTGCAGGGTTTTCGCAGTGGATTCGGCATCGCTGAAGACCGCAAAAACCATGTCGGCGTAGTGCGCGACAACGGCTTTGCCAGCGGCTTCATCGACTTTTCCGGTAGCGGCAGGCGCAGCAGGTGCCGAAGTGCTGGTGGCCGGAGTAGGCGCTTGAGGAGCAGCAGCCTTGTCTTTACCTTCGCCGCAACCGGCGAGGGAAATAGCGATGGCCAGCAAACTGGCGGTAGCCAGAGGCATACGAATCATGGCGAACATCCTGCTTCGGTAAATAATGGACAGGCGCGGGGGTGCGCAAAACTGCGACATAATGCAAATCTTTCGCATTATGTGTAAAGGGCCGCGGATGGAAATATGTCTTGTTTAGGAGCGCAGTAGCGCCTGCACATGACCTGCAATCACCTGCACATCACCTGTAGCAGCTGGCGCAGCCGGCGTTCGGCTGCGCAGCAGTCGTGAAATCAGGTAATGCGTTGTGTCAGGCTAATCGCGGCGTCAGGGTTTACGACTGCTGCGCCCGAGCGCGGACCGAGCCGAACGCAGCCTTCGGCAGCTGCTACAGGATAGAGTCAGCTCACGAGATCAACGCATTACTGCGTTGGGCCTGTTTCAGATAAGCGGCCAGCTCTCGCGCAGGCAGCGGTTTGCTGTAGAAATAGCCCTGACCTTCGTGACAGCCTTCAGAGATGATGTAAGCCTCTTGTTCGACCGTTTCCACCCCCTCGGCGATCACCTGCATGCCAAGGCTTTTGCCGAGCTGGATGATCGCGCGAACGATAGTTGCATCGTCATCGTCGTCGAGCAGGTCCTGAACGAAGCTCTTGTCGATCTTGATCTTGTCCAGCGGCAGGCTTTTCAGATAACTCAGCGATGAGTAGCCGGTCCCGAAGTCGTCGATAGCGATCAAGGCCCCCGAACGGCGCAGGCTGAGCAGGTGTTGTGCGGCGGTGCTGATGTCTTCCATCAAGCCGGTCTCGGTGACTTCCAGCTCGAGGCTGCGCGGCGGCAGGCGATACATTTGCATCAGGTTGTTGATGACCCGCGGCAACTCGGCGTGGTGCAGTTGCACAGTGGACAGGTTGACCGCCATGCGCAGGTCGCTGAACCCCTGGTCGTGCCATTCACGCAGTTGTCGGCAGGCCTGGTCCAGCACCCATTCGCCGATGGCGATGATCGTGCCGTTCTGCTCGGCCAGCGGAATGAACAGATCCGGCGGCACCAGCCCATGTTCCGGGTGTTGCCAGCGAATCAGCGCCTCGACACCGACCACCCGCTGATCGCGGTAACTGATCTGCGGTTGATAAACCAGATAGAACTGATTGCGGGTGAGGGCATCGCGCAGGTCTTTTTCCAGTTCGCGGCGACGGCGCATTTCGCTGTCGACGCTGGCGATATAGAACTGATAGCGATTGCGCGAACGGGTCTTGGCCAGGGTCATGGTCTGTTCGGCTTTCTGCAACAGCTTCTCGGTGCTGTCGCCATCTTCCGGGAACAGGGTGATGCCGATGGTTGCGCGCAGGCGGATTTCCTGATGATCGAGGGCAAACGCCGCTTCCAGGTCATCGAGGATGCTTTGTGCCAGCTCGGCGGCTTCGTAGGGTTGCTCGATATCGGCTTGAACCAGCGCGAACTGATCGCCCCCCAGGCGGGCGAGCGCGCCGAGACGACCACTGTGGGCACGCAGACGGTCGGCCAGGGCCAGCAGCAATTGGTCGCCGGTCTGGTAGCTGAACTGCTCGTTGATACCTTTGAAATCATCCAGGCCCACACACAGCACGGCGACCCGGCGTTGCAGGCGACCGGCGTCTACCAGAATCTTGTCCAGTTGCTGCTGCAATTGCTGGCGATTCGGCAGGCCGGTGAGGAAATCGTATTGCGCCATGCGCAACAGGCTGTTTTCGGCTTCGTGGCGCAGGTGGGTATTACGTTCGATGGACTCAAGCAACTGGTTGGCAGTATTGATCCAGATCCCCAGTTCGTTCTTTTCGTGGCCTTTGAGTTGTGGAATCTTGTGTTCGCTGGGACGGTCGGGATTGACGTTGGTCAGGTGTTCGATGATCCGTGACAGCGGTTTGGTCAGCAGCCAGTGATAGACCAAGTACAGCACCAGGCTCATGGCCATGGCCCGCAATACGCCGGAGATGAAGATGATCACCGAGCTGACAATAAAACTCTGACCGTAGGTGGCGGTGTCGAGGGTGATACTGAGGTCGCCGTAATACTCGCTATAGGGGCCGCGCCCCACCAGTTGCGTGGTGAACGTGCGTTCCTGGCCCAGAATAAGGTCGGTCAGCCAACGGCTGTGAGAATGCTGCAAGTCACGGGTTTTTTCCGCAAGCATGGCTTCATTGGGATGGCCGATGGAGGCCATGCGCACGGCATCGTCCTGGAACAGGCCTTCGATAACCTGCATACCCATTTCCCGATCGAGGCTGTACACCGCCTGGGTCGAGGGGTCGCGGAACATGTCGAGGATGCGCTGGGCATCATTGGCCACGGCCTGGCGCGTTTTATAAGCATCGAAAACAATCTGCGCGCAGCTCAACACCACACCGACGATCAATGCCGACAGGAGCACGACCCGGAGCAACTTCACCGACAAGCTGTTTTTGAGTTCCAGCTTCAAAGGGTTTTTCCTTGTTCCGTGCGGGTAACGTCAAGTTGCCATGAGTATTGGCAATCCGATGATGGCAGTCAAAGGGACAATCAAGCCGTGTAGATTTTGTCTGCTGGCTTGGCCGCATTGCCCGGGGTATTGGCAATTAGAGCCCATTAGTAGTGTTTCGGTAGGCACCTCCTGCAACTTGAGGGGGAGGGGCGAATATTTGTGTCTGGTTGATGGTAGACGGCTGTGGCGTTGGGGCAAGGGAACGTTTGTTTTCGAGATAACGCTTCAGGTCCTGCAAGTCGCCAAGGCTCAGGGTGCCGGCCGCCTGCTTCAATTTGTTAACGCAACATCTTGAAGGGCAGAACAGTCTGGCTGTATTCGAGGAACGCTCCTACATCAATCCAATTTCCCCATTGTTAACGTGCCCGCCAATTTTCGCGTGCACAAACCATGGACGGTTTGGACATCGCGCTTCATTTCCTCTTTGCTTAGGGATAAGCGTATGTTCGATTCGGCCAATACGGTGCACTTCGCGCTGCAGATTCCCGCTGTTCGCAACGATTTCAAGGTGCTGGCCTTCGACGGCACTGAGGCCATCAGCGCCTTGTACGCGATCCAGGTTGAACTGGTCAGCGAAAACCCTGATTTCGATCTGGAGAGCCTGCTCGCCCAACCCGCATTCCTTCAATTCGGTCATAACGGCGAAGGCCTTCATGGCCATATCGAAGAGGTGTTCGTCGGTGAAACCGGTAGGCGCCTGACCCGTTATCGCCTGACCCTCGTACCGACGCTGCATTACTTGCAGTTCAGTCACGATCAGCGGATTTTCCAGAACCTGACGGTGCCGCAGATCATTGCGAAGGTGTTCAAAGGCCACGGCGTTCAGGCCGATGCCTTCATCTTTCATGTCAGCACCAGTCCCGTCCGCAAATACTGCACCCAATATGGGGAAAGTGATTTTGAGTTCATTCAGCGCCTGTGTGCCGAAGATGGTATCGCGTGGCATCACCAGCATTCGCCTGACGGCCATGTGCTGGTATTCACGGACGATCAGGTCTTTTTCCCAAAGCTGGGCGAAACCCCTTATCAACAAGACGCCGGCATGGTGGCGGAGCATCCGGTCGTTAACCAGTTCTCTCTGCGTTTCAGTACTCGCACCAGCACAGTCACACGCCGTGACTATGACCTGATACGCCCGAGCTTGCTGCTGGAAAGCCGCTTCACGGCCGAGTTCAGCCCAGAGCTTGAGGACTATCGCTACCCGGTGCGGATGGACACTGAAGAACGCGGCAAACAGCTCGCCCGCCAGGCGCTGGAACGGCACCGTACCGATTATCAACTGGCCGAGGGCAACAGCGATCAGCCGACCTTGCGCAGCGGTCACTTCTTCGACCTGACCGAGCATCCGCGCAAAACGTGCAACGATTTATGGCTGCTGGTCAGCGTTCAGCACGTTGGGCGACAACCTCAATCACTGGAGGAAGCGATCACCAGCGACGCCACACCCGAAAGCGGTTTTACCCAAGGCTACCGCAACCGCTTCAGCGTAATTGCGTCGTACGTGCTCTACCGTCCACCGCTGCCTCCCCGCAAACCCGTGCTGGTCTGCCAGACCGCTCGTGTCACAGGACCGCCCGGAGAGGAGATTTTTTGCGATGAGTACGGTCGCGTCAAAGTTGAGTTTCCTTGGTGCAGGGCCGAACTCAACAGCGAAAAGAGCAGTTGCTGGTTACGGGTTGCATCCAGTTGGGCCGGCGAGGGTTTTGGGGCAGTGACCATCCCGCGCGTCGGCATGGAAGTGGTCGTGACCTTTCAGGAAGGCGATCCGGATCAACCGTTGATCACCGGTTGCGTGGTCAACAAGGTCACGTCCGTCGCTCATCAATTGCCCAAGAACAAGACCAGAACGGTTCTGCGCAGCCAAAGCTCGCCGCGCAGTAGTGGCGGCTACAGCGAATTGTCGATTGAAGACCGTGCGGGGCAGGAAAAAATCTACCTGCGTGCCCAACGCGACATCGAGCAACTGATCCTCAACGACAGCCACTGTCTGATCAGCAACAACCGCTTCGAACAGGTGCACAAAAACAGCACCAGTCTGATCAAGGGCGACGAACTGCACACCACCCAAGGCGTGCGTAACACGGTGATCGGTGGTGATGAACTCATCACTATCAGCAGCAACAGCAGCACGACGGCAGAAGGCACGCTGGTGATTAAGGCGGGTCAACAGGCTCGCGTTACCGCCACCAACGTGGTGATCGATGCCGGCATGAGCCTGACGCTCAAGGCGGGGGGTCACCACATCGTGATCAATGCCAGCGGGATTTTCAGCAGCGTGGCCATTGTTGAAGGTGGCGCGCCGATGGCCGGGATAGCTCCGGAGCCTGCTCGTTCATTGCTCCCCGTGGCGCCACAGGCTTTGATTACGCCATCACTGGCCGTGCAAAAACAGGCATTGACTGAGGCGGCGCAGCAGGCCGCACCGATCTGTGCCGTGTGTCAAAAACTGGCGGAGACATCGGCATGAGTCAGGCTTACCTGCTGCTGGATCGCGCCCAGATTGAACGCCTGCCTGAGCGTTTGTTCGAACTCGAGAGCACAACGTTCCAATCGCTTTACCAGACCACCGCTTTTGACCCATTGGAGGAAGTCGGGCCGGTTTTGGTGCCTGTTTCCCCCAATAGTCCGCTGGCTGACATCTTTTTTCGGGAGTGGAGCGCAATGTGTGGCATCTGGCTGGAGTCAGAGGCGCAAGAAGCGGTCGTGCTTGAGCATTTACGCAGTCTGATTCACGCTCGTGTCGAAGGGGATGTCACGGTTTTATTTCGTTATTACGACCCTCGCATCACAGCCTTGTGGCTGACGGGTTTGCCTCCCCATGAGCGTGATCGGCTGATGGGACCGGTGCGCTTGATCCGGCTTCCGGAATTGGATATCCATCAGGAAAATCCGGATCAGCCCGCTGCACAGTATGCGCAAGAGCCTTGGTTATACCTGCCTGCGGAGCAACTGGAGCACTTGGGCACCGCCCAACGGCAGCAGCTCGCTCAACGGTTGATCGAACATAGCCAACAGTACTTTGCCGAATACCTGCAAGGGCTGGACGCCTTTGCCCTGCAACAGTGGGCGTCGCAGTGCCAGCACACTGCCGGACGTCACGGTTACAGCGCCATCGATGAAGTCCTGCTTTGGGCTCGCTTCCACGCAGTGCTGGGCACTGACTTTCCCGATGCGCCGGCTCACGCGGCTTACCGACAGATATTGGTCGAGCCCGGCGTATCGCCCAGGCAACGGCTGGAAAACCTGAATGCCGAACTGACGCGTCAACAGCTCACCGACAAGGAAGGCTGCGTATGAGCGCCCAAAAACTGGCGATGGTCGACCGCGCCGCTCAGGCCGAACGGGCCGCCAAGGCTCAGCCTCACGTCGATATCAACACTACGATGGCACCTTGTCCGGCCAGCCAGTCCGAGCTGTTCGTGGTGCCCGTGCGCTATGCCTTGGCTGAGGAAAAGGCCGAGCACCCTTGCTGCGCTCCCGGTGTGAACACGCAAAGTCATCCCATGGCGGCGCGTCGTCTGCGGGCCGGGTTTGTTTATCTGTGGCAGGACACAGGCCCCCTCAAGCGTTTTGCCGTCTCGCCGAATGGTTTGCTCAAGGAACAGACGCTGGAGGCCGATGCCACTCAGGTGCTCGACGCCACTCTCACGGGCCTGGCCCTGAAAAAAGTCCACGATGCCTGGATGCTCTACAGCGAGTTCCCACTGGGCCCGGAACATTGCCAATCGCTGAGCGACAGCAGCGCCCAACGCAGCGCGCACATGCGCCAGTTGGCCTTGCGCACCGTGGCCAACGAACTGCAAGCCGAGCA
This sequence comes from Pseudomonas helvetica, assembly GCF_039908645.1. Taxonomy (NCBI): domain Bacteria; kingdom Pseudomonadati; phylum Pseudomonadota; class Gammaproteobacteria; order Pseudomonadales; family Pseudomonadaceae; genus Pseudomonas; species Pseudomonas helvetica. The sequence goes on along the minus strand of NZ_CP150917.1, from coordinate 5,017,313 downwards.
TTGTCCGCCACTGGAAAAAGCCGTTCAGGTCATGGCCGAACTCATTCCGAGTACCTATGCGCGGTCGATGAAGGCTGACCAGCAACAGGGCGCTGAGGACACCGACGCGCTGGGCGCAACCCTGATGAAAGACCCGACCCAGGCCAACATCAAGGCCTACACCGACGCCATGCATCGGGCACGTGAGCGCGAGAAAGTCATCGCCCGGCATCCTGAGGCCAGTGATCAGGTGCCGGGCGAGTGGAGCGCCGAACGCTGGGACGCTCAGGGCACCCAGGATTGGCTGGATACCGCCAAGGCGAAGGCCGGGGCGTTGTTTCCCGTGTTCGCCTGCCTGGACGACGACCTGGGCGTGCTGCGTGACATCAATCACGAGCAGGAGTGGCTAGAGGCGGATCACGAGCAATGGCTCGCAGATAACCACCTGCGCCTGAGCATCGGCGGCTTTGTGCGCAGCCTGATCAGTGAAGACGGCGCCGAATTGGCCGGGTCCATCAGCTACCGCTACAAGGGGCGCGACATCAAACTCACGCCCGAGCAGGGCCAGGTCATGCTCGATACTCAGCGTCAGCTCGATGAAGCACTCCGGGCTGAAACCCAGGCCCGGCAGCACGGCGGCCAGCCCAGCCAGGCCGAAGTCGCCGCCCGTGATGCGCGCATCACTCACATCGTGGCCCCGGTGCGGGCGTTTATTCCGGCGGACTTGTACTCCGAAGTGGAATACCTGGTGCGCGAATACCGCGCTGAAAAACAGGCCAATATCGATAACCAGATCTTCAGTGCCAAGGTCGGTGAGTACATCGATCTGCACGCCATGAACCGCTGGTTCGCCGAAACTGCCGCGACGCACTATCAGCACATCGAACAGTGTCACACCACGTTGTTTGCCGACCGAGGCGTGTACCTGACACGCTCCCGCAGCGGCACCTGGTTTGTCGATTACCACGACCTGGAGACGCGCCACTGGCTGACCGAACTGGCCAACGGTTGCCTGACGGCCCAATGCATCCGTGCCCAGGGTGCCGAACAATTCGCCGATTACGTGCGGGCCGCCGATGGCGGCGCCCTGAAACAACTGTTCAACGCCTGGACGCCCTCGATCGAGGCGGCGGTTAACGACATCTCTCGTCTGGGCGAGCTGATGGCGGCACTGGCCTCCGACAACATCAGCGCCACCCATCAGGCACTGGCGCCTTTGAGCGCAGCGGTTCTGAACGACATCGCGGCCATGGCCCGAGACGCCGGCAGCCAATGGAGCGTGCTGGTCAACCGGCTGGCGGCGGCACTGTTGTTGCTCAAGGGTGACGGCACCTTCAGCGGCTCATGGATGGGCATCCTCATCGCCGCCCGACTGGGCAGCGACACGCGTTTGCAGTTCGTGACCGAGGGGGGCCGACAGGTGTGGAAATTGTTGGGGCAACAGGCCGAAGGGCTTCGTCAATGGGTGAATGCCACAGCGAAGGCCATAGGCATGGGGCGTGTGGAACGGATTGTCAGATCGCCTTTTGTGACCGACAGCGGTGGAGTGGTGCCGTTGGCGGCGTTGTTGTTGAACGTGCTGAATGCGCATAACTATTTGAGTCAGGCCGGGGTGCTGGAGGGGATGGACAGTCGGCGGGTGAATGACACGGTGTCGGCGACGTTGTATGCGGCGGCGGCTTTGGTGGGGGTGGTTGATAACCAGGTGCGGAAGGGGTTTGGGAAGGATCGGTTCTTTATTCGATCATCTGCGGCTCCGACGCTTACGTTGTTTGGTGGGGTGATTGGTCTTCTATCTGCTGGTGCAGCATTCGCAGAGTTCGATTCGCTGAAAATACAATTGGAAAACGCCAAAAATCGAGTCGATCCATGGTTGGAGATGCGCCAAATCGTGGTCGGTGGACAAGTAGCGGCCTTCGGCGCCCAAGCGATGTTAGGGTTTGGCTACACCGCTCGTGCTTTGGCAGGCTCAACAACAGTCGAAGTCGCCATCTTGCGTTACACGCAGTACATGGGACCATTGAACTGGATCATTCTGGTGCTGGGTGCGTTGCACCTGATTACCACGCTCTTGCAGCAGACTCCGCTGCAGAACTTCCTGAGTTACTGCTGCTGGTCAAAAGCCCGGGCGATGGACCTGGCACCTATCCCGCCGAAAACCCAAGTGGAGGAACTCGATCGGCTGTACCGCATCCTGTATTCGCCTCGGGTCAGTATGCAAAGCAACTCACAGTCGGCCCCGAGCAATGGCCCTTCCGGCCTCGCTTTCGTCAGCTCCATCAATGCCCTGACCATCGATTTACCGGGGGCGGAGCCGGGCAGTGTCTATCTGGAGATGAGCATGGTTGGTGACCCGGTGGATACTCAGGGCTACCGTAATCTGATCAAAAACAGCCCGACTAATAATTTCAAGCTGCCCCGTCCTTGGCGAGATATGACGCCTCATTGGTTGTCCAGCAGCACCTGTCAGTGGATACCGAACAAGGAAGGTCAGGGCCTACGCTTGAGTGGCCCCTTTAAAGAGCTGCGCAACGTATTGGGCACGACACCCCGCACAGTTTCACTAAGGTTGCGGTATCGCACACCATTGATCGCCATGCTCGGCGCCCGCACTTTTATCGGCGGCGAACTAGGACTCGCTTTTACCCTGAATGACACCACTGGCGTGATAGAGCTGCGGGCCGACCCTACGCCGCAATTGGATCGTGTACCGAAATACCCGCTCGGCGAGGACCACCCCGGCGCGATTTACCTGCAACCCAAGGACAAACAATGAGCACGCCACCGGCAGGCACCACGAAAAAACGGATGTTTTCGCGCAATGACTACTTGGCGCCGTTGCCGATTCCTACGGGTAGAAAACCCTGTGATGCACTCAACATCATTTGGCGCAAGAACGACGTGTTTTTGGATATTGGGAACTACAGCATAGGTTCGGCGGTAATGGTGATGTGGCCGGGAGTAATGGTGGTCCTAGCCATGTCTTTCTTCACTCGTAATCTCAACTCTGATTTTAGCCAAGGTGTGTTAATTCTTGGTGCAGTGATTATGAGCATCCCAATACTGTTTTTAATCCAAGGGCTACTCCGCGATGTGCCCCTACCCGTGCGCTTCAATCGACAACGCCGAGAAGTCTGCGTACCGCGCGACAATGGCGAGTATTGGATCGTGCCGTGGGAAAGCGTGACGGCCGCCGCCACCCAGCAGTCGTCGGTCAGTCAGTCCGGTAAAGCCACGATGGGTTTATTGATCATCGGTTTCGAAAACCCAGACCCGCATGCCAAGGAAGATAACAAGCACTTTTCACTGGGTTTCAACTGTGGCGGCGGCACCACGGCGATGGCGTTGTGGGAGTGTATGCGCAGTTACATGGAGATTGGTCCGCAGGCTGTTGAGGATCAAACCGCACGTTTCGACAGATCAAAAGGAATATGGGCTACTTACCTGGACGATCTGATCAAAGCCGCGAAATTGAGAGGCTGGTTCGTAACCGCCCTGTGGGAAGGGTTTTGCGGGCTTTTCATTTTCAACACACTACTGATAGATGTCCTTGAACGCTGGAAACTGAATCCGCCCCCCGACCTGCCCTATCCCGACATCATCGAATGGTCAAAACCATTACCCCCGGAACAGTGGGTAAAACGCTCCCCGGAACTGGAAGCCGCCATCGCCAAACGCGAGGCTGATCTGGCAGCGCAGGCGGAGCGGGCGTTGGCTTGACGGCGAATATTCAAGGTTACTTGCCCAGCAGCACCTGTCAGTGGATACCGTACAAGGAAGGTCAGGGCTTACGTTTGAGTGGCCCCTTTAAAGAGCTGCGCAACGTATTGGGCACGACACCCAGCACAGTTTCACTACGGTTGCGGTATCGCACACCATTGATCGCGATGCTCGGCGCTCGCACTTTTATCGGCGGCGAACTAGGACTCGCTTTTACCCTGAATGACACCACTGGCGTGATAGAGCTGCGGGCCGACCCGACGCCGCAACTCGATCGTGTGCCGAGTTACCCGCTCGGCGAGGACCACCCCGGCGCGATTTACCTGCAACCCAAGGACAAACAATGAGCACGCCACCGGCAGGCACCACGAAAAAACGGATGTTTTCGCACAATGACTACCTGGCGCCGTTGCCCATTCCTACAGGTAGAAAACCCTCAGATGTGCTCAACACCATCTGGCGCAAGAACGAGGTATATCTCGACATAGGCAGCTACAGCATCGGTTCGGCGGTGATGGTGATGTGGCCGATAGTGATGTTGTTTTTGGGATTGGCGTACTTTCTCAAGGATCCTGACGCATTGATTCTGGGAGCTTGCATTATGGTCATCCCCATTTTTTTGTTGATCCAAGGGCTATTTCGCGAGGTGCCGCTTCCTATTCGCTTCAATCGTCAGCGCCGAGAGGTCTGCGTCCCCCGCGACGACGGCGAGTACTGGATCGTGCCTTGGGAAAGCGTGACAGCCGCCGCCACTCAGCAGTCGTCGGTCAGTCAGGCCGGTAAAGCCACGATGGGTTTATTGATCATCGGTTTTGAAAACCCGGACCCGCTGTCCAAGGAAGACAACAAACATTTTTCACTGGGCTTCAACTGTGGCGGCGGCACCACGGCGATAGCGTTGTGGGAGTGCATGCGCAGTTATATGGAGATTGGGCCGCACGTTCTGCCAATCACAAATGACTTTGAGGGCGGACGAGAAAAGTTGCGGGGTAGAAACGTCTTTTGGGGCATTTGTTGCGCATATTTAGATGGCATCAGACAGCACGTGGTCGCGCAGGAAGTTGGCAAGGCGTTATGGCTGGTAATTGGGGCCGTGTTCCTGGGTGCTCCGCTGGCAATGATGTTGCAAGAGTGGAAATTATCGCCACCACCTGATTTGCCCTATCCCGACATCATCGAGTGGTCAAAACCATTACCCCCGGAACAGTGGGTCAAACGCTCCCCGGAGCTCGAAGCAGCCATCGCCAAACGCGAGGCTGAACTGGCCGCGCAGGCGGAGCGGGCGTTGGCTTGACGGCGAATATTCAAGGCTGCTTGCCCAGCAGCACCTGTCAGTGGATACCGTACAAGGAAGGTCAGGGCTTACGTTTGAGTGGCCCCTTTAAAGAGCTGCGCAACGTATTGGGCACGACACCCAGCACAGTTTCACTACGGTTGCGGTATCGCACACCATTGATCGCGATGCTCGGCGCTCGCACTTTTATCGGCGGCGAACTAGGACTCGCTTTTACCCTGAATGACACCACTGGCGTGATAGAGCTGCGGGCCGACCCGACGCCGCAACTCGATCGTGTGCCGAGTTACCCGCTCGGCGAGGACCACCCCGGCGCGATTTACCTGCAACCCAAGGACAAACAATGAGCACGCCACCGGCAGGCACCACGAAAAAACGGATGTTTTCGCACAATGACTACCTGGCGCCGTTGCCCATTCCTACAGGTAGAAAACCCTCAGATGTGCTCAACACCATCTGGCGCAAGAACGAGGTATATCTCGACATAGGTAGCTACAGCATCGGTTCGGCGGTGATGGTGATGTGGCCGACATTGGTGGTGTTTGTACTGATGGGTTACATCACTCCGGAGCCTGGAATGATCTGGATTGGGGCGCTAATCATCATTGGTATCCCTTCATTAATTTTGATCCAAGGTCTATTCCGTGAAGTGCCTCTGCCCGTGCGTTTTAATCGACAACGCCGAGAAGTCTGCGTACCGCGCGACAATGGCGAGTATTGGATCGTCCCGTGGGAAAGCGTGACGGCCGCCGCCACCCAGCAGTCGTCGGTCAGTCAGGCGGGGAGAGCGACGATGGGCTTACTGATCATTGGTTTCGAAAATCCAGACCCGCAGGCCAAGGAAGACAACACGCCTTTTTCACTGGGCTTCAACTGTGGCGGCGGCACCACGGCCATGGCGTTGTGGGAGTGCATGCGCAGTTATATGGAGATTGGGCCGCACGTTCTGCCAATCACAAATGACTTTGAGGGCGGACGAGAAAAGCTGCGGGGTAGAAACGTCTTTTGGGGCATTTGTTGCGCATATTTAGATGGCATCAGACAGCACTTGGTCGCGCAAGAAGTTGGCAAGGCGTTATGGCTGGTAATTGGGGCTGTGCTCCTGGGTGCTCCGCTCGCAATGATGTTGCAAGAGTGGAAATTATCGCCACCACCTGATTTGCCCTATCCCGACATCATCGAGTGGTCAAAACCATTACCCCCGGAACAGTGGGCCAAACGCTCCCCGGAACTGGACGCCGCCATCGCCAAACGCGAGACTGAACTGGCCACGCGGGCCAGGGATGCGGCGTGAGCACGCCACCGGCAGGTATCTGCAAGGGACGCGCAAGGACAGGTTTGTTTTCAAAAATAGGCGCTGCGAAAGCTGCGATTTTTTGATTTTTGCATGTCCCTAATACTTGTAGGACTGCTCCCGGTGTGGCGAGAGAGCTTGTTCTCATCGGGGGGGGAAGCAGCCAAAAAACCTGCGCGTTCATTCCTCCAGTCACATCGAGTAGCCGGTTTACGCCGGCTTCGCCGCCGAACGGGAGCAAGCTCCCTCGCCACAATGACCGCGCAACCGTCCTACACCGCAGTTGCAGTCACTAAAGTCGACGCCTAAAGTTCTCCCGTGGCCAATGTCAATCGGCTACGGGGTTTCGCAGCCCTTACGATACGTGTAGTAACCTAGCACCCTAAAAAGTAACGACGGTCGTCTCAACGCCCGAAGTCCGTTTTATGGTGGCTGTGTGTGGGAGATCTTCGGGTCTGCCGGGTTCCTCGTATCCCTGGTCTGCGAACCCGCACATAGCTACCACCCCATTCGTTTCGCAGCGAACGGCGGTAGCTCTTCTTTTAGATTCGAGGAAGATTTACTTATGACGATGAACAACCCGTCACGCCGCTTCACCCCCATGGCCCAATTCGCCACCGATTACCCCGTCCTGCTCATCGACAGTGATGCGCCGCTACGCGATCTCCACAACTGCGTCAGCGAACGCCTTAATGCCGTCCTCAAGTACCTCAACCTCATGGCTTGCACCAGCCTGCCGGACTACGCCGAGAACGACATCAACACCGTCACCAACATCGCCCGGATCATGATCCAGGATGTTGCCGATGTGTTTGGGGTGATTGAGCAGCGTGGTTTTGAGGCCTCCCAGCACCAATAGCCGATGTTCAACCATAAAAAAACCCGGCAATGCCGGGTTTTTTTGACTGCAAGCAGACTTAAGCGGTGAAGGTTTTGCCTTCGAACTGCTCAGCCACGAACTTCCAGTTGACCAGGTTCCAGAACGCTTCAACGTACTTCGGACGCAGGTTGCGGTAGTCGATGTAGTAAGCGTGTTCCCAGACGTCGCAGGTCAGCAGCGGGGTGTCACCGCTGGTCAGCGGGTTGCCGGCGCCGATGGTGCTGGCCAGGGCCAGGGAACCGTCAGCTTTTTTCACCAGCCAGCCCCAACCGGAACCGAAGGTGCCGATCGAAGTCTTGGTGAATTCTTCTTTGAACTTGTCGAACGAACCGAAAGCCGCGTTGATTGCGTCAGCCAGTGCGCCGGTTGGTTGACCGCCAGCGTTTGGCGCCATGCAGTTCCAGTAGAAAGTGTGGTTCCAGACCTGAGCGGCGTTGTTGAAGATGCCACCCGAAGAAGTCTTGACGATTTGTTCCAGGGTCTTGCCTTCGAACTCGGTGCCTGGCACCAGGTTGTTCAGGTTCACGACGTAGGTGTTGTGGTGCTTGTCGTGGTGATATTCCAGCGTTTCCTTGGAAATGTGCGGCTGCAGTGCATCGTGTGCGTAAGGCAGTGGCGGCAATTCGAAAGCCATGGTGATTCTCCTAATCAGGTCAGTTGCGGTGAGCGCAAGGCCGATCACGGGCGGCCAGACAAGCGCCGGGAGTTTGTACTCTTTGCGGCGCAGGTGTCGGATCATAGCACCGGGGGTGCGGCTTAACCACGCAGCAACTGTGTGGAATAGAGGTTCCAGAGCCGTTTGTAATATTCAGGCGGCGCTGATCAGTTGAAAGGCCACGGCAAACATCATCACCGCCACCAGCAGGTCGAGAGTCCGCCAGGTGCTCGGGCGTGCCAGCCACGGCGCCAGCCACGCGGCACCCAGCGCCAGGGTGAAAAACCACAGCAGTGATGCACTGGCCGCGCCCACCACATAAGCGCTCGGCACTGTTTGTTGGGCCCCGAGAGAGCCGATCAGCAACACCGTGTCCAGATACACATGAGGGTTGAGCAGGGTCACCGCCAATGCACTGAGCAATACCGCGCGCAATGAACGCACGGTCTGGTTTTCACCCTGTTGCAGGCTTTGCCTGGAACAGGCGCGACGCAGGGCCAGGCTGCCGTACCACAGCAGGAAGGCCGCGCCGCCCCAACGGGCGATTGCCAGCAACAGTGGATTTTGCGCGAGGATCGTCGCCAGCCCGAACACCCCGGCGGCCACCAGCAACGCATCGCAGGTCACGCAGAGCGCCGCCACCGGCAGGTGATGTTCGCGGCGCAGGCTTTGCGCCAGCACGAACGCATTTTGCGTACCGATCGCCATGATCAGTCCCGCAGCGACCAACAGGCCGTTCACATAGCTTTGCCACATAAGGTTTACTCCGCGTTGGCCGCGAGTTGCCGCAGTACCGACATCGCGCGTTTGGCGTCGGCCTGGCCGACAAACAAATGGTCGTGGTAATAGCCGGCAATCACGTTGCAGCTGATCCCGGCCTGGCCGAGGGCGGTGGCGAAGGCGGCGGTCAGGCCAACGGCTTCGAGGGCCGAATGCACGTTGAGGGTGATCCACGCCGCCAGATAGTCGAAACTCAACCCGGCCTTTTCGGCTTGCGAGCGCTCAAGGATCACCGTCAGGCCTTCCTGTTCGCGGAAACTGCCGATGATTTCGCAGTCCTTCGGCAGATGACCGTCGCGAATCGTGCAGAACACGTATTCGCCGTCGTTGAGCTGCGGGCTCATGCTGCGCAGCAGGGTGTTCAATGAGGTTTCGCCAGCCATGTCGCCGATCCTTGTTGAGGAGTTCTTGCTGGTCATTCTCCTGTTCCAGGCTGTATAAGAAAAACAAATATTGCTGATCGCTCATTAGGAAAACTGATGTTCGACTATAAATTGCTGTCCGCCCTTGCTGCGGTGGTTGAGCAGGCCGGGTTCGAGCGTGCTGCCCAGGTGTTGGGGTTGTCGCAATCGGCGATCTCCCAGCGCATCAAGTTGCTCGAAGCGCGGATCGGCCAGCCGGTGCTGGTGCGGGCTACACCGCCGGCGCCGACCGAGATTGGCCGGCGTTTGCTCAACCATGTGCAGCAGGTGCGTTTGCTGGAGCGCGATCTGCAAAGCCTGGTGCCGGCGCTGGACGAAGAAGGCTTGCCGGAACGCCTGCGCATCGCCCTCAACGCCGATAGCCTGGCCACGTGGTGGGCCGAGGCGGTGAGTGACTTTTGCGCCGAGCAACATCTATTGCTCGACCTGGTAGTGGAAGATCAGACGGTTGGCCTCAAACGCATGCGCGCCGGCGAAGTGGCGGCGTGCGTGTGTGCCAGCGAGCGTCCGGTGGCGGGCGCCCGCAGTGTATTGCTGGGCGCCATGCGTTACCGCGCGCTGGCCAGCCCGGCGTTTATTGCCCGGCATTTTCCCCACGGGGTCAGGGCCGATCAGTTGGCGCGCACGCCGGCGCTGGTGTTTGGCCCGGATGACTTTTTGCAGCACCGTTATCTGGCGTCATTGGGCGTGGAGGGTGGTTTCGAACATCATTTGTGCCCGTCATCCGAAGGTTTTATCCGTCTGACTGAAGCCGGTCTGGGCTGGGGGCTGGTGCCGGAGTTGCAGGTGCGTGAACAGCTTGAGCGCGGTGTGCTGGTGGAGTTGTTGCCAGATAAACCGATTGATGTGCCGTTGTACTGGCATCATTGGCGCAATGGTGGCCAGTTGCTGGGGTTACTCACCGAGCATCTGGTACGTTTATCCAGGCAGTGGCTGGTGCCGTTGGACTGACGGGCAGCGTCAAGAGCACACGAAATCTGTAATGCGACACGCATGAAAAACGAAACACATCGGAGCAAGTCATGAAAATTCTGGTCACCGGCGCAAGCGGCTTCATTGGCGGGCGCTTTGCGCGTTTCGCCCTGGAGCAGGGCCTGGACGTGCGGGTCAACGGCCGCCGGGCCGAAGGCGTCGAACATCTGGTACGGCGGGGCGCGGAGTTCGTTCAGGGCGATTTGAGTGACCCGGAACTGGTTCGCGAGCTGTGCGCAGACGTCGAAGCCGTGGTGCATTGCGCGGGTGCGGTGGGGCTTTGGGGGCGCTATCAGGACTTCCATCAGGGCAACGTGCTGGTCACCGAAAACGTGGTCGAAGCCTGCCTGAAACAGAACGTCCGGCGGCTGGTGCACTTGTCGTCGCCGTCGATCTACTTCGATGGCCGTGACCACTTGGGGCTGACCGAAGAACAGGTACCCAAGCGCTTCAAGCATCCTTATGCAGCGACCAAATACCTGGCTGAGCAAAAAGTCTTCGGTGCTCAGGAGTTTGGTCTTGAAGTACTGGCCCTGCGCCCGCGCTTTGTCACTGGAGCCGGTGACATGAGCATTTTCCCGCGTCTGTTGAACATGCAGCGCAAAGGGCGTTTGGCAATCATCGGCAACGGCCTGAACAAGGTCGATTTCACCAGCATGCAGAACCTCAACGAAGCCATGCTCAGCTGTTTGCTGGCGACGGGATCGGCGCTTGGCAAGGCCTACAACATCAGCAACGGCGTGCCGGTGCCGCTGTGGGATGTGGTCAATTATGTAATGCGCCAGATGGACGTCCCGCAGGTGACTCGTCATCGCTCCTACGGTTTGGCCTACAGCATTGCGGCGCTGAACGAGGGCTTTTGCGCACTCTGGCCGGGGCGTCCGGAACCGACCCTGTCACGTTTGGGCATGCAAGTGATGAACAAAAACTTCACCCTCGATATCAGCCGCGCCAGGCATTATCTGGACTACGATCCCAAGGTCAGTCTGTGGACGGCGCTCGATGAGTTTTGCGGCTGGTGGAAGGCCCAGGACCCGGGCGCAAAATAAACTCTGAACCGAGCCAACTGATCACGGTCGATCAATGCGGCGAGTTCAGGGTTTATACTCGTCGCATTTAGCCATCACTGTGGTTCAGAAAGGTTGCCTCATGTCCATGCGTAACGATGCCAACGACGACTTCGACGATGTACCGAGCCTGCGTGCCGACCCTCACGATGCCGACGATTTTCCAACCGCCGCCGCTGCCCGTGAACACTCCGGCGTACATGCGCGAAGCGCGAGCCGGGGCAAAGTAAAAGTCCCGAGCACCGGCCCGTTGTGGGCCTTGGTCGGGGCGTTGCTGTTCGCTTTTGCCGGCCTTGCCTGGTGGAGCTTTCAGCAGATCTCGCTGATGGAGCAGCAACTGGTCGCGACCCAGGAAAGTTTTGCCCGCATCAGCGAGGAAGCCGCCGGGCGCTTGCAGGATATTTCCGGCAAAGTGGTCGCCAGTCAGTCGAACGTCACCAGCGACAGCGAAGCGCTGAAACTGAAAATCAAGCAACTTGAAACCAAACTGGTGGAGCAGAACCAACAGCAGCAAGGCGTAGTCGGCCAAGCGTCGGACCTGGACAAGCGGCTGGCACAGATCGCTGCGCAAAGCGTTGAGCAACATGCCGTCAACGCTCAATTGCAAACCGACCTGAAAGCCCTGAGCGCTGATGTGGCGACCCTGAAAAATACCCCGAGCGACACCAGCAAGTTCGATGCCCAGCTGAAAAGCCTGGGTGCCGAAATCGCCGCCTTGAAGAAACAAGGCAACCCGAGCGCGGCGATCGAGCGCCTGGAGCAAGAATTGGTAGTGATCAAAAGCCAGCAGGACAGCCGCCCGGCCACGGCTCAAGGCAGCAATGCGAAAGTCGCCGAGTTCGACGCCTTCCGTGGCCAGGTCACACGCAACATCACCACCTTGCAGAGCCAGATTCAGAACCTGCAGCAGCAGCTCAACGCTCGACCTTGATGCGGGGCGAAATCCTTGTGGGAGCGTGGCTTGCCCGCGATGACTGACTGTCAGACGATTAGATGTCGCCTGACCTATCGTAATCGCGGGCAAGCCACGCTCCCACAGGTTTTGCGCTGTCTATCAGTAGTCAGCGAACCTTGTCTTCCCGCCCGCGCAACACCTTGTTCGGCATCGCAATCGCCGCCGCCAGCCCCAGCAACGACACCGCTGCGCTGACCATCAGCAAATGCTGGAAGGTCAGCAGCAGCTCGGCGCGCAAGGCGTTTTGAGTCTCGCCCGGTGCGGCGTTCAGGCCATCGAGCAAAACGTTTCCGGAACTGCCTTCGGCGATCAGCGACGAGCCGGTCAAATGGGCGAAACTCGAATCCTGCAACAGCGCCAGCAACAAGGCCGACATCAATGCCACGCCGACCGCGCCACCAAGTGAGCGAAACAGGTTGGTGGTGCTGGTGGCGACGCCGATGTCGCGTTGCTCCACCGAGTTTTGCGTGCCGACCAATGAGGTCGGGAACTGCATGCCGGCGGCAATGCCACTGAGCAACATGAAGGCGCTGCTGATGAGCATCGCTTGCGGCGGGCTGAACGCCATGCCGAGAATTGCGATCGGGGTGAGCAGGGCGCCTGTCAGGATCATCGGTTTGTAACGACCGGTCACCGAGGTCCGGCGACCGGCGAAGTAGGCGCCCATCGGCAACCCCATCGCCAACGGCAACAAGTGCAGCGCCGCGCTGTCGGCTCCGGCCCCGGTGACACTCTGGAAACGCAGCGGCATCAGCACGATCAGCGAAATCGCCTGGAAACTGGTGAAGAAAATCGTGCACCAGCAGAGGAGCGCATTGCGGTTGGCGAACAGGTGCATCGGCAGCAACGGCTCGCGCGCCCGCCGCTCATGCCAGGCGAACAGCGTCAGGGTCAGCAGCGCACACGCCAGCAACCCGAGCACTTCGCTGCTGCGCCACGAATGCCCTTGGCCAACCTGAGTGATACCCAGCAGCAACGCGGTCAGGCCGATGATCATCAGCAGCGTGCCCAAATAGTCGATGACCGGCTTGCGCTGTGGCACCGGCAAACCCATCAGCGTGCGGTTGGCCACCAGCCAGGCGCCGATGCCCAGCGGCAGGTTGATCAGAAACACCCAGCGCCACGACAGGTACTCGGTCATGTAACCGCCGAGCACCGGCCCGGCCACGCTGGCCACTGCGTACATGCTGCTGAAATAGCCCTGATAACGCCCGCGTTCGCGGGGCGGCACAATGTCGCCGATGATCGCCTGGCTGACCGAAATCATTCCGCCGGCGCCGATGCCCTGAAAAATCCTGGCGAGGACCAACTGCTCCATGCTCTGGGCCATGCCGCAAAACACCGAGGCCAGCGTGAACAACCCCATGCCGAACAGCATCAGCCGCCGACGGCCGTAAAGGTCGCCGAGCTTGCCGTAGATCGGCACTGCCACGGTCATCGCCACCATGTAGCCTGCGATGACCCAGGCCAACAGGCTGAAATCCTTGAACTGGGCTGAAATGGCCGGCATCGAGACGGCGACGATGGTTTGATCCAGCGCCCCGAGAAAGATCGCCAGCATCAGGGAGACCAACACGCTGCGGATGGCCGGTTTGGTGGAGTCAGGCTGGTTCAGATTGGTCACGGGTCAAACCTGCGGGCGGTGATTAACCCGCAAGAGGCAAGGCGAGCGGGGATGCTCGCCAGTGTAAGTCGATAGCAGGCTATTCGATAGCCTCGTACGGAAGCCCGACGTAATTTTCTGCAATGGTTTTGCGACCGGCTTCGGAGTCGACGAAGTACTCGAGCTCCGACTCGCTGATGCGCTGGCTGAAGGCATCGCTGCCTTCGAAGGTGTGCAGCATCGAGGTCATCCACCAGGAAAACCGTTCGGCCTTCCAGACTCTCCGCAGGCAGATTTCCGAGTACTTCTCCAGCAGCTCGGTGCGGCCGTCGCGGTAGACCTTGAGCAGAATGTTGAACAAGGTGCTGACGTCGCTGGCGGCCAGGTTCAGGCCTTTGGCGCCGGTGGGCGGGACGATATGGGCCGCGTCGCCGACCAGGAACATCCGCCCGTACTGCATGGGCTCGACCACAAAACTGCGCAGCGGCGCGATGCTTTTTTCAATCGACGGACCGGTGACCAGCGTGTCGGCAAGCGCCTGCGGCAGGCGCGATTTCAGCTCTTCCCAAAAGCGCTGATCGGACCAGTCCTCGACCTTTTCGTCAGCGGGCACCTGAACGTAATAGCGGGTACGTGTGGTCGACCGCATGCTGCACAACGCGAAGCCGCGAGCATGGCGGGCGTACACCAGTTCATCGTGGACCGGCGGGGTGTCGGCGAGTATACCGAGCCAGCCGAACGGGTAGACCCGTTCGAATATGTTCAGCGTGTCGGCGGGAATCGATTGCCGTGCGACACCATGAAAGCCGTCGCAACCGGCAATGTAGTCGCAGTCCAGGCGCCAGGTTTCACCGTCCTTTTCAAAGGTCAGGAACGGCTCGGCGGATTTCATCCCGTGAGGTATTACGTTGCTGGCTTCGTAGAGGGTCGATGCCCCCGCCGACTGACGGGCGGCCATGAGGTCGCGGGTGACTTCGGTCTGACCGTAGATCATCACGGTTTTGCCGCCGGTCAACGCGTGTAGATCGATGTGCACCTGGCGTCCATCGAGGGCCAGCTGGAAGCCGCCATGCACCAGACCTTCAGCGTCCATGCGCTGGCTGACGCCGGCCTGGCGCAACAGCTCGACCATGCCTTGCTCCAGGACCCCGGCGCGGATTCGCCCCAGTACATAGTCGGGTGTCTGGCGTTCGACAATGACCGTGGCAATGCCGGCGTTGTGCAGCAACTGGCCGAGCAGCAGGCCAGAGGGGCCGGCACCGATAATCGCGACTTGGGTTTTGAGGGTTTTCATTATTGTTAGGGCTCGCAAGCTTCACGCGGACAAAGTCGGTGAATGGTTTTTATGAATCGAGTGCTTGCATTTTTCGCTTGTGAGTCGGTCAATTGAAGGTGAAAACTGCGCTGAAACCTGTACATTTCGCCAATCGGGGCGATTACCGCCCGTTACGCTGAGGCCTGGACTGAAGTGATGAACAAGCCTGCCCTTCCTTCGATTCCCGTATTCAAACTCTATGGCGAGAGCCTGGACTGGCCGACCCCTGACTTGTTGCATTGCGAAACCATTTCCAAACGCAGCCGTGAACATCAATGGGAAATCAAACCCCATCGGCATGCCGATTTATGTCAGTTACTGTTTGTGTACAAAGGTCAGGCAGAGCTGGAGATCGAGGGGCAGCGCACGCAACTGAGCGAAGCCGCGATCCAGATCCTGCCACCGCTGTCGGTGCACGGCTTTCGTTTTTCCGAAGATGTAGAGGGATTTGTGGTGACACTGGCCGCGCCGCTGGTGGCTCATCTTCAAGCGCAGCTGGGCAGTTCGGTGAATGCCCTGGCAGTGGCGGAGAGTTACGCGGCAGGAAGCGATGCGGACTACCTCAACAGCCTGTTTACAGCCTTGCAGAATGAATACGTCGGGCACCAGCCTGCACGCGAAATGCTCATGCATTCGCTGGTCAGCGTGATCATGGTGTGGGTCAGCCGCCAGGTGATCCAGCGCCGCGCCGCCAGTCAGCGACCACAGCGTGCACGCGAATACCTCAACGGGTTTATTCAACTGGTGGAAGAGAATTATCGCCAGCACGTGAAGGTCGAGGATCTGGCACACCGGCTGGGAATTTCCGTGTCCCACCTCAACGGCACCTGCCGTGAGCTGGCGGGACAACCGGCATTGCAGATCATGCACGAGCGCCAGTTGCTGGAGGCCAAGCGACTGCTGACCTACACCAGCATGACCATCTACGAGATGTCGGATGTGTTGGGGTTCTCCGACCCGACCAATTTCACCCGGCTGTTTCGACGCCGCGTGGGGATCTCGCCGAAGGCGTTTCGGGATCGCTTGAAGGCTGATCAGGATAGCGAGGGCTAAGCGCCCTCGTTACTTGAGGTTCAGGGTCGCGGTGTGTGGAATGCACCGTTCAAAGTTGCAGCTGGCGTACTCACGTGGCAGCTGCCGGGCCTGTTCAACGCGATAGGCGGCGGTGCCATACAACGCCAGCGCGGCGGTGCAGGTGATAAAGATCGCGAGATACCTTCTGGTTTTAACGCTCATGGCGCTGACCTCTGAACCGATACCTCTTATTTTTTAAGGGGTACTGATATCAGCATAGGTCAGCGGTGGTGAGTTGCCATAAACCCCGCCCACACCACTTACTCAGTATCAGCAGCGAAACCATTGTGGCGAGGGGGCTTGCCCCCGTTGGCTTGCGAAGCAAGCCCAAATCCTGCAATCGAGATCTATCAGATAGAACTCGCTTGCAAGTTTTACGACTGCTTCGCAGCCGAACGGGGGCAAGCCCCCTCGCCACAAAGTATGTGTTCTGCCTTTAAAGCCCCACATCCCACGCAGGTTCTTCGGGAAACCTCGACACCAGAAAATCCAGCATGCTGCGCAGCGCTGCGGGCATGTGTTTGCGTGAGGCGTACACCGCGTACATGTTCATCTGTCGTGGTTCGGCGTGTGGCAGCAGGCGCACCAGTTCGCCGCTGTGGATATGCACGCCGGCCTGGTAGCTGGGCAGCATCGCCACGCCGGCACCGGCCATTGCTGCGCGCAACAGCGTGCTGGCTTCGTTGGCGCTGATGTTGCCCTGCACCGGCACCGAAACCTGCTCGCCGTCCTGTTCGAAATGCCAGAGGCTTTTGCCGAAGTAGGAGTGGGTCAGGCAATTGTGCTGGCTCAACTCCTCGACCCGTTGCGGCGTCGGGTGTTCGCGCAGGTAGGCGGGGGAGGCGCAGATCACCGAACGGCAGACGGTCAGCTTTCGGGCAATCAGGTTCGGGTCCAGGTCGTTGCTGGTGCGGATCGCGAGGTCTATGCGCTCGTCCACCAGGTTCACCGTGCGGTCGAGCATTTGCAGGTCGATGCTGACCCCGGGAAAGCGTTTGACGTATGCCGCCATGGCGTCCGCCAGTTGTGCCTGACCGAACGAGGTGCTGACGCTGATCCGCAGCAAGCCGCGTGGCGCATCGTCCGGCTCGCTGACGGCGGCCTGCATGTCGCTCGACAGATCGAGCATCTGCCGGCAACGCGGCAGGATCTCGGTGCCGGCGGCGGTCAGGCTGAGTTTGCGCGTGGTGCGGTGCATCAAGCGCGCCCCGACCCAGTCCTCCAGTTCGGCCAGATAGCGCGACACCACCGGGCGCGACAGGTCCAGGTGATCGGCCGCGGCTGACTGGCTGCCGAGGTCGACGACGGTGACGAACACCCGCATTGCTTGGAGACGATCCATGATTTGCCCGCTTTCAGAAACAAACTATGTTCAAGCATCGCATTTTTTGTAGCGAGTCAGGCAACTAAGCTCTGTCCCATCGCCAAACACGGCTTATGCACAACGGAGCAGCACCATGATCGGCTTCACTTCTTTCAAGCGTCTTTTACTCGCCACCGCCACCCTGGGTTTTGCCGCTCATGCGGCAGCCGCCACGCCGGCACTGACTCTGGACGTCTACAACCCGGGCGCCGCTGCGATTTTCCCGGTGACCTCGGTACTGGTCAGCGGCGAGAAAGAAGCGATTCTGGTGGACGCGCAATTCGGCAAATCCCAGGCCGAGCAGGTGGTGGAAAAAATCCGCGCCAGCGGCAAGCAACTGACCACCATCTACATCAGCCACGGTGACCCGGATTACTACTTCGGCCTGGACACGATCACCGCTGCGTTCCCAAAAGCCAAAGTGCTCGCCTCGCAGCCGACGGTTGATCACATCAAGGCCACCGTTGAAGGCAAAGTAGCGTTCTGGGGACCGAAACTGGGTGCCGATGCACCGGCAAAAACCATCGTGCCGGGTGTGCTCAAGGGCCACAGCCTGACTCTGGAAGGCAAGAAGCTCGACATCATTGGCCTGGACGGCAAGCAACCGGACCGGAGCTTTGTCTGGATCCCGTCGATCAAAGCCGCGGTCGGTGGTGTGGTCGTCGCGGAAAACATCCACGTGTGGATGGCCGATACTCAAAGCGCGCAGTCCCATGCCGATTGGTTGACTACGCTGAAGACCATCGACAGCCTGAAACCGAACACCATCGTTCCAGGTCATTACCTGGGTGACAGCGCACGTTCGCTGGCCGCTGTGCACTTCACCGCCGACTACATCAAGGCGTTCGACACTGAAACTGCCAAGGCCAAAGATTCGGCCGAGCTGATCGCCGCGATGAAAAAGCGTTACCCGAACCTCGGCGAAGAAAGCTCGCTTGAGCTGAGCGCCAAAGTCGCCAAAGGCGAGATGAAGTGGTAAATCGCTTCACCCCTTGTGGCGAGGGAGCTTGCTCCCGCTCGAGGGCGCAGCACTCGTAAAATCTGCAATGAGTACGAAGCTTTAGGGCTGCTACGCAGCCCAGCGCGAGCAAGCTCGCTCGCCACAGGTCAACCTAATCAACTGGAGCACTGTTCATGAGTAAGATCGCAATCATTGGCGCCACCGGTCGTGCCGGTAGCCAACTGCTGGAAGAAGCCCTGCGTCGCGGTCACAGCGTCATCGCCATCGCCCGCGACACCTTGAAAATCAGCCCGCGTGCCGGTGTTGTCAGCAAAAATGTCGACGTTGCCGATAGCGCAGCGCTGCAAGCGGCGGTCGCAGGTGCTGATGTGGTGATCAGCGCGGCACACTTTTCGACGATCCCGGCCAGCGCGATTATCGAGCCGGTCAAAAAGGCCGGCGTGAAGCGTCTGCTGGTGGTCGGTGGTGCCGGTTCCCTGTTGGTGCCGGATGGCAGCAAAGTCATCGAATCCCCGAACTTCCCTGAAGAGTACAAGGCCGAGGCGACTGCCGGTGGCATCTACCTCGACACCTTGCGCCAGGAAAAGGATCTGGACTGGACCTTCCTTTCACCGTCGGCGCTGTTCGTCGAAGGCGAGCGTACCGGCACCTTCCGTGTGGGCAAGGACCATCTGCTGGTGAGCGCCGAAGGCAAGAGCTGGATCACCTTCGCCGACTACGCGATTGCGATGCTCGATGAAGTCGAGAAGCCAGCGCATAGCCGCCAGCGGTTTACCGTGGGCTACTAATCCAAAGGACACCACGCGCTCCCTGTAGCAGCTGGCGCAGCCTGCTACAGGGGGAAGTGTTTGGGGGCAGATTCAGCGCGCCTGCGCCTGCACCACCAGCCATTCCATCAGTTCACGCAACTGCGGCGACGGTCCCGGTTTCTGCGGGAATACCAGGTAATACCCGAGCCCCGTTTTCACCTTCAAATCAAAGGGCATGACCAGCCGTCCGGCACTCAGGTCATCGCCGATCAACGACCAATCCCCAATCGCCACCCCCGTTCCTTGAGACGCCACGGACATCGCCAGGTCCAGGGTTTCGAAATGCTGACTCTTGCCGAGTGTGTTGAGGTTGACGTCCGCCGCTTTCAGCCAGGCCTTCCAGTCCCGCTGATCGCGCGTTGGGTGCAGCAGCAAATGTTGACTCAGGTCTGACGGGCTGTGCAGCGGCACCGGGCCGTCGAGCAGAGGCTGCGAACAGACCGGCGTCAGTTGCTCGTCAAACAGGTGCAGCGACGCCAGTGAACTGTCCGGCGGTGCGCCATACATGACCGCAGCGTCAAACTGCTCGCGATGAAAATCCACGCCATGTTGCACCGTGGTGGTCAGTTCCACCGGCACGTCCGGGCGTTCTTTTTGCCATTGCAGCAAACGCGGCAGCAACCAACGCATGACACAGGTCGGGGCCTTGAGCTGCAAGGTTTCGCGGTGTGCGCCCACCTGTTCCACCGCCTCATCGATCAAACCGAACACCTGCTGGATCCGTGGCAGCCACTCGAGCCCCTCGGCCGTCAGGCTCAAACCGCGTGCCTGGCGATGAAACAGCGTGTAGCCCAAATGCTCTTCCAGCCCGGCGATCTGCCGGCTCACCGCGCCCTGGGTGATGTGCAGTTGCTCGGCTGCCCGGGTGAAATTGCAGCACTGGGCCGTGATCAGGAACGTGTGCAACGCGGGAAGGGGGGGAAGTCGTTTCATAGAACGCCAAGGCATGAGGTGAGGACATGGCGAGTATGACTTTTTATCGATTGTTGCGGCTACCCGCTGACCGTTCCAATAACGCCATGACTGAGCACCGCGGCGCGCCATCCAATGCCGCGCGGGGCCAGCGTCTCAACGAACAAGAAGGGTAAAGATATGGCGACGTGCGGCGAAGTATTGGTCAAGTTACTCGAAGGTTACGGGGTCGAGCAGGTGTTCGGCATTCCCGGCGTGCATACCGTTGAGCTGTATCGCGGGCTGGCCCGTTCGAGCATCAACCACGTTACTCCGCGTCACGAGCAGGGTGCCGGCTTCATGGCTGACGGTTATGCACGCACCAGCGGCAAACCGGGTGTGTGCTTCATCATCACCGGCCCCGGCATGACCAACGTCACCACGGCGATGGGCCAGGCCTACGCCGATTCGATCCCGATGCTGGTGATTTCCAGCGTGCAATCGCGCAGCCAGTTGGGCGGCGGACGCGGCAAGCTGCACGAGCTGCCGAACCAGGGCGCACTGGTGGCCGGCGTTGCTGCGTTCTCCCACACGCTGATGTCCGCTGCCGAATTGCCGGGCGTGCTGGCCCGAGCCTTCGCCTTGTTCCAGGCCGGTCGGCCGCGTCCGGTGCACATCGAAATTCCGCTCGACGTGCTGGTCGAAGACGCCGATGCCTTGCTCGCCAGCCAACCGGTGAGCATCACTCGCGCCGGTGCAGCGCCGTCGGCCGTGGCGCAGATGAGCGAACTGCTGGCCAACGCCAAACGCCCGTTGATCCTCGCCGGTGGCGGTTCGATCGATGCAGCGGCCGAGTTGACCCGACTCGCTGAATTGCTCGATGCACCGGTGGCGCTGACCATCAATGCCAAAGGCTTGCTGCCGTCGGCTCACCCATTACTGATCGGTTCGACGCAAACGCTGGTGGCCACCCGCGCCCTGGTGGCTGACGCCGATGTGGTACTGGCAATCGGTACTGAACTGGCCGAGACCGACTACGACGTGACCTTTGCCGGTGGCTTTGAAATTCCAGGCACCTTGCTGCGGGTCGACATCGATCCAGACCAGACCGTGCGCAACTACCCGCCGAAGGTGGCGCTGGTCTCCGATGCACAAAGCGCGGCCCAGGCCTTGCTCGATGGCCTGGCCAAACATTCTCTGGCCGAACGTTGCAGCGACTGGGGCCAGGCTCGCGCCGCCAGCTTGCGTGCCGAACTTGAAACCATCTGGGACGCGCCAACCCGTGCCCAGACGCAGTTCCTGCACACCGTGCTGGATGAGTTGCCGGAAGCGGTATTCGTCGGCGACTCGACCCAACCGGTGTACACCGGCAACCTGACGTTCAACCCGGAACGCCCGCGTCGCTGGTTCAACTCGTCGACCGGTTACGGCACCCTCGGCTATGCCTTGCCGGCGGCCATTGGCGCGTGGCTCGGCGGTGGTCAGGAACGCAACAGTCGTCCACCGGTGGTGTGCCTGATTGGCGACGGCGGCCTGCAATTCACCTTGCCGGAACTGGCCAGCGCGGTGGAAGCACGCACCCCGGTCATCGTCCTGCTGTGGAATAACCAGGGCTACGAAGAGATCAAGAAATACATGGTCAACCGCGACATCGAACCGGTTGGCGTGGACATCTACACCCCGGATTTCATCGCCGTGGCCAAAGGCCTGGGTTGTGCGGCACACGCCGTCAGCGGCGTTGAAGAACTGCGCGCGGCACTGCGTGCAGCCACTGATCGCCAGGGCCCGACCCTGATCGAAATCGATCAGACCCAGTGGATGAAGGCGGTGTCGGCATGAGCTTTCCAATCATCCAGGACGGTTTGTATATCGATGGCCAATGGTCGGCTGGCGACGAGCACTTGCGGGTCATCAATCCGGCGACCGAAGCGCTGTTGACCACCGTCAAGGGAGGCGATCAGCGCGCAGTTGATCAAGCGGTCACAGCGGCCAGTGCGGCGTTTGTGCAGTGGTCGAAAACCACCGGTGCCGAGCGTGGCGCGGTGTTGCGCAAGATCGCCAATGGAGTGCAGGCCCGCCGTGAACGCTTGATGTATTTGCAGTCGAGCAACAACGGCAAGCCACAGTTCGAAGCGGGCATCGACGTCGATGACGTGATCGCCACGTTCGAGTATTACGCGGGTCTCGCTGAAGCGCTGGACGCCGGCCAGGACCGCGTTGTGGAACTGCCGAGCGAAGACTTCGCCGCCCGCGTGCGCCGTGAAGCGTGCGGTGTGGTCGGGTTGATCGTGCCGTGGAACTTCCCGATGGTCACCACTGCCTGGAAGCTCGCGCCAGCCTTGGCGGCGGGTTGCTGCGTGGTGCTCAAGCCTTCGGAAGTCACGCCGCTGCCGGAGCTGGAACTGGCGGCGATCATCGCCGAGAGCGGCTTGCCCAACGGTGTGTTCAACCTGGTCTGCGGTACCGGGCTGGCGGTCGGTGCGCCGCTGTCGGCCGATCCGCGGGTGGCAAAAATTTCCTTCACCGGCAGCAACGCGGTCGGCGTTCAGGTCATGCAGCGTGCGGCGGAAACCGTCAAGGGCGTGAGCCTGGAACTGGGTGGCAAATCCTCGCTGTTGGTGCTGGCGGATGCCGATCTCGAGCTGGCCGTGGAGCTGGCCAGTGGTGGTGGTTTCTTCAACGCCGGGCAGATGTGTTCGGCCACCAGCCGGGTGTTGGTCGCCGATGAACTGGCGGACGAATTCCTGCTGCGGCTGACGGCGCGTGCCAATGCGATTCGCGTGGCTGACCCGTTTGACCCCGAGGTTGAAATGGGTGCGCTGGTCAATCAGGCGCAATACCAGCGCGTGCTGGGCCACATTGATCGCGGCTTGAGCGCGGGTGCGCGGTTGGTCTGTGGCGGTGACCGGCCTGCCGATCTGCCGCATGGCTATTTTTTGCGGCCGACCATTTTCACTGAAGTGCCCCTCGACAGTGCGTTGTGGTGTGAAGAGATTTTTGGCCCGGTGCTCTGTGTGCGCAGTTTTGCCACGGAGCAAGAGGCGATCGAGCTGGCCAACGACAGCCAGTTTGGTCTGGTGGCCAGCGTGGTCAGCGCTGATCCGCTGACCGCCGAACGGGTCGCCAACGCCTTGCAGGCCGGGTTGGTATGGATCAACGCGCCGCAGGTGATCTTCCCGCAGACGGCCTGGGGCGGCTACAAGCAGAGCAGCATCGGCCGCGAGTTGGGGCCGTGGGGCTTGCAGGCGTTTCAAGAAATAAAGCACGTGATTCGCGCCGTCTGACGGCACGAAAACGGCCCACGCATGCCTCGTAACGAG
This sequence comes from Pseudomonas helvetica, assembly GCF_039908645.1. NCBI lineage: Bacteria > Pseudomonadati > Pseudomonadota > Gammaproteobacteria > Pseudomonadales > Pseudomonadaceae > Pseudomonas > Pseudomonas helvetica. The sequence continues at coordinate 4,993,959 of NZ_CP150917.1, read as the reverse complement.
GCATGCGCCAGGGACATGGCACCAATGATTTTTTTTCGATTGTTGCGCGTTTTGCGTGACCTCAGGATGAACCCGCAGACCTCGCTACAACCCTTGTAACACGGGGGGTTGCAGCGGATCGAAGAGCGCGGGCGCAAGGGATGCTCCTAACTCATACCTACAACAATAAAGGGAGTCCTTCATGGGCGATCATGATCTGAACAGAAGACAATTCATCAAGACCGTAGGTGTTGCATCGGTTGCGGCGGCGGCCATGAGCATGCCGTTCATCCGCGCCAACGCCAGTGACACACGTTTTCAGGGCAAGACCCTGCGGCTGTTGACCTGGTCCGATGACACCGGGCTTGCGGCGCTGCGTAACATCGCCGCGACCTTTGAAGCCAAGACCGGCGCCAAGGTCATCGCGGACCGTACCGGCAGTACTTCGGAAATGGTCGCCAAACTGAAGGCCGGTGGTGATCGCCCGCAATACGACGTCATCACCCTGGCTGGCGTCGGCGCTGAAGGCCTGGCCGCTGCCGGGTTGCTGGAAAAGCCGGACCTGAACCGCATTCCCAACCTGATCGACGTACCGGAGAAATACCGCACCGGGGCCAACGGTCACGGCATCGGTTACCTGCTCTGGTGCAACAGCCTCGTCTACAGCAGCCGCACTCAGAAAGAAGCCCCGGACAGCTATGCGGCCCTGTGGGACGCGGATCTGGCGCCGAACATCTTCCTGCCGCCGCCGAACTGGACCGAGGCCATGGACCTGATCATCATCGCCGCCAAACTGGCCGGTGGTGACGAACACAACATCGAACCCGGCTTCAAGAAACTCGCCGAGCTCAAGAGCCGCGTGGTGACCCTGGGTGAGAACCCGAACCAGATCGCCGAACTGTTCCGCACCGGCTCCCTGGACATGGGTGGGTTGTACGCTCCTGCATTCTTCCCGAAACAGATCCGCGATCCGAACTACGGTCTGAGTGCAACCTTTGGCATGAAGGAAGGTTTCTACACCGACCTGATGCAGTCGGTCATGCCGAAGAACCGTCCGGGCGATACCGACCTGGCCTATGCCTTCATCAACCACTCACTCGATCCGCTGGTGCAGGGCAAGATGGCCGAAGACATCTATAACGGCCCGGTCAACGCCAAGGCAATCATCTCTGCCGAAGCGCGCAAGAGCCCGTACATCCTGACGCCGGAGCAGATTGCCGAGAAGGCGATCATGCACGACAACGCCTTCCTGGCGACTGTGCATGACCAATGGATTCGTCGCTACACGGAAATCTTCTCTTCCTGACGTCTGCCGCCTGGAGATCCATTGTGGCGAGGGAGCTTGCTCCCGCCGGCCGTTCCGCGCTCGGGCGCAGCAGTCGTGAACCGGTAGATGCGGTGTGTCGGAAAAACACCGGTTGGCAGGTTCTGGGGTCGCTTCGCGGCCCAGCGGGAGCAAGCTCCCTCGCCACGGTTTCTTGTACGGCTCCAGGTTTTTTGCCTTCCATTGACGAGACCATTGCTATGGAACACCAACCTCTGACCCAAACGGTCAGCCCCGTTGCCGTACGCCCGAACTTCGGCGTTTCGCCGACGACGCGCGCCTGGTTATTTCTTTCGCCATCGATGCTGTTTCTCGGTGTGCTGATTGCCGCCAGCCTGCTGGTGTTGCGCATGAGCGTGGGCACCAAAGGCGCGGAATGGAGCGGTTTCAGCCTCGCCAGTTATGCCCAGCTGCTGGAACCCTATTACCTCAAATCCCTGCTGCTGACCTTGCGCCTGGCATTGATCAGCGCGGTGATTGCCGTACTGCTGGCGATCCCGGTGGCGTACACCATGTCGCGCCTGACCTCGCCGTTGCTGCGTCGAGTGTTTCTGGCCGCCGTGCTGTTGCCGTTGCTGGTCAACCTGTTGCTACAAAGCTACGGCTGGCTGGTGATCCTGGGACCTGGCGGGATGCTCAATCAGGCGCTGATGGGCCTGGGCCTGATCAAGCGTCCTATCATGCTGCTGTACAACCAGAACGGCGTATTGATGGGCCTGGTACAAACCGCTTTCCCGTTGGCCGTGCTGCCGATTGCCAGCGCCATGCGCGGCGTTGCCCGCACTTACGAGGAAGCCGCGGCGACCTTGGGCGCGAGCCGCTTGAAGGTGTTTTTCCAGGTGGTGCTGCCGATGAGCATGCCGGGAATCATCACCGGCGCGACCCTGGTATTCGCCTATAACGCCAGCAGCTTCGTGGTGCCCTTGCTGCTCGGCGGTCGGCGCGTGCCGATGCTTGCGGTGATGGTGCATGACCAGATCGCCCCGCTGATGAACTGGCCGGCCGCCTCCGCGGCGGGTGTGGTGCTGATCGTCACCACGCTGGCCATCATGACCTTGTCCGAATACATCACTGGCCGTCGTCGGCGCATGCTGGAGGCTTCGCAATGAGCACGTTGAGCAAGAAGCGCCTGTCGCTGTTGCCAGGCGATACCGGTAAATTTGCCGGGATCCTTTCAGGCGTCATCCTGTTTCTGGCGGTGTTGCCGATCCTGACCATGATTGTCATGTCGTTCAGTGGTTCTTCGAACCTCGACTTCCCACCCAGCAGTTACAGCCTGCAATGGTACAAGGCCGCCTGGCATACCTTCGCGTCCCCGGACGCCAGCGATGTGCTGAGCCTGGGCAAAGCCATGACCACCAGCCTGATGGTGTCGTTCATGGCCATGATCTTCGCGACCCTCGTTGCGGTGCCGGCAGCTTATGCACTGACCCGCCTGGAGTTTCGTGGCAAAGCCATTGCACTGCAATTGATGTCGCTGCCGTTGGTGTTCCCGATGGTGGTACTGGGCCTGGCGTTGTTGCTGGTGTTCGACAGCCTGCCGTTCCAGATGACGGTGTCGCGACTAGTGATTGCCCACGTGATCCTGGCCTTGCCGTTCGTGGTGAAAAACTGCACGGCGGCGATGCTGTCCATCGGCAGCGAAGTCGAAGAGGCCGCACAAATGCTCGGCGCTTCGCCGATGCGGGCGATTGTCGATGTGGTGGTGCCGTTGATGAAGTCGGGGATCCTTGCCGGGATGCTGCTGGCGTTCATTGTCTCGTTCAACGAGTTCACCGTGACGTACTTCCTCTACACCATCGATGTCATGACCGTGCCGATCTGGATGTTCAGCCGCACCGTGTCGTCGTTGGACCCAACCGTATTCTCGTTTGCCGTGCTGATCGTGCTGATCGACTTCGTCCTGATCTGGGCGTTGGAGAAGCTAGTCGGCGAAGGTGGCGTCTCGTTCTGATTCTTGAGGTGAAGCATGACTGGTTTAATTCTGGAAAACGTCGAGAAACGCTACGGCACGGCGTGTGCGGTGAAGGACGTCAATCTGCACCTGCCTGAGGGCAAGCTGGTGTGTTTTCTCGGCCCTTCGGGCTGTGGCAAAACCACCTTGCTGCGGATGATTGCCGGCCTGGAAACCCTTTCCGATGGCGAGATTCGTCTGGACGGTGAAGACATCGGCAACACACCGGCGCACCTGCGCAACTTTGGCATGGTGTTTCAGTCGCTGGCGCTGTTCCCGCACATGACGGTCGGCGAGAACATCGCCTATCCGCTGAAACTGCGTGGCGTGAGCAAGGCCGATCAGCAGGCGCGGGTCACTGAATTGCTGCAACTGATTCAGTTGCAAGAAATGATTGATCGTCCGGTGTCGAAACTCTCCGGTGGTCAGCGTCAGCGCGTGGCGATTGCCCGGGCGATTGCCTCACACCCGAAAATCCTCCTGCTCGACGAACCGCTGTCGGCCCTCGATGCCAAGCTGCGCGAATCGATGCAAGTGGAGATTCGTCAGCTTCAGCAACGCCTCAACATCACCACCATCATGGTCACCCACGACCAGCGCGAAGCCATGACCATGGCGGACATCGTGGTGGTGTTGGGGCAGAATCGGGTGCAGCAGGTCGGCACGCCGATCGAGATCTACCGGCATCCGGCCAACGAGTTCGTCGCCGACTTTATCGGCTCGGGGAACATTTTTCCGGCCACCGCATTGGGTGACGGTAAAGTCGGTTTGCCCGGTGGCGATGCGCTTCAGGTGCCGATTTGCAGCAGCATCGTGGTCGGTGAAAAGGTCAAGATGCTGGTGCGTCCGGAAGACCTCCAGCTGTCGCACCCACAGGCAACCGCCGGTAATCGCTTGCTGGGCAGGGTGACGTTCGTGCGCGATATCGGCGCGACCATCGAAACCACGGTCGAGTGTTCCGGGGTGACGCTGACAGCCTTGAGCACGCCATGCCAGGGCATCGGCCTGAGCATCGGCAACCCGGTGTCGGTGACCATTCCATCCGAAGCCTGCCGCGTACTCGCCGCCTAAGTTACGATGCCGATCACTGTGGCGAGGGAGCTTGCTCCCGCCGGCCGGTCCGCGCTCGGGCGAAGCAGTCGTAACCCAGCAAACGAGTTTTGCCTGACACAACCCGATTGCCGAGGTTGGGCCCGCTACGCAGGCCAGCGGGAGCAAGCTCCCTCGCCACAATAAGCATTCTGCAACCGCTTCAAACCGTCATCCGCAACCGCGCCAGATCCCGCAACGGCGGCGCGCCAAACAGCCGGCTGTACTCGCGGCTGAACTGCGAGGGGCTTTCATAGCCCACGCGGTAACCTGCCGCCGAGGCATCGATGCCTTCGGCGAGCATCAAGCGCCGCGCCTCTTGCAGGCGCAGTTGCTTCTGATACTGCAGTGGGCTCATGGCCGTCATCGCCTTGAAGCGATGGTGCAGGGTCGACACACTCAGGTTCACTTCCTTGGCCAACTCATCAATGCGCAACGGCTGCTCGTAGTTACCGTTGAGCCATTTGATCGCCTGGCCGATGCGATGGCTCTGGCTGTTGGCGACGGCAATCTCATACAGCCGATGGCCTTGGGGGCTGCGCAACAAGCGATAGAGAATTTCCCGACGAATCAGCGGCGCGAGCATCGCGATGTCTTTCGGGGTGTCGAGCAAGCGCGCCAGGCGCAGCACGGCATCGAGCATCGGTTGATCCAGTTGTTCGACATACAGGCCGCGCCCGGCAGGGCGGGTTGGCACGCCGATGGGGCCGGCGTCGGCGATCAATGCGGTGATTTCCGCCGGGTCGATATCCAGGCGCAAGGCCAGGATCGGTTCTTGCGGCGAGACATCGACCACCCGTCCACTGAGCGGCATCGAGACCGAGACCACCAAATAGTTGAGCGGGTCGTAGTTGAAGACGTCGTCGGCCAGCCGAACTTCCTTGCGCCCCTGGGCCATGATGCACAGCGCCGGTTGCGCGAGCACCGGGGCAAAGTCGTGGGACTGGCTGTGACGCGACAAAAACAACGAGCCGATGGCGGTCGCGTAGCTGCCATCCTCGCAGGTATTGCGACGAATGATTGCCGAGAGCTCCACACGCTGTTTTTCCATGTTGGCATCCAGCGGGGCGTGAGTGGAATCCAGAGATGGCATGCAAAACATCCTCGGCAAGGAGATGGGATGAGCACAGCTTAAATTTGTGCAAGTCCGGGTGGTAGGCAAATCCTGCGCAAAACTTGCCTGATCCTGCTGTGTGGTCGGATTCAGCATAGAGAACGTAAACAGAACGCGGGAAAACTTGCTTGAAACCCCTTTGTCACATTCCAGGATCAGCGCTTGCCATGGCACGGCGATAACGCTGTTTGCGTGCAGGATTGTGCAATAAGCCGGCAGGAATCGACTAACGGGCCTAGCGCCTGTCGCTTAATCTCTGTCCCTGTCGCAGCTTCTCTCAGGCTGCCGATCGTCTACATCAGGGAGAGTCGAACATGTCCACGCAGATCCCCGTCAGCCATATGGCTTTTGTCCGTGCCCGCGCAGGCCGCTCGATGGAGTTGGGCGCGCGTTTGAGCAGCCTGATCGAACCGTCGCGTCAGGCCAGCGGTTGCCTGCACTTTGCCTTGCAGCATTCGTTGTGCGATCCCGAACTGTGGCTGGTGTCCGGTTTTTGGGTCGACCAGCAGGCCATGACCGCCTATTTCGGCACCCCGGCCATGCAGATCTTTGCCGAGTTGGTGCAAGAGTTGGTGGTCAATAGCCTGGATTTTCACACCTTCAGCGAAGTCTCGGCGGCTCAGGCACACGGCGAATATCCGCAGTTGAACAGTGCCTCACTACAGCAGTTGGCCAGCTGACGGTTTAGAATGGCCGACTTTCCATTGGCCAGGATCCGCGACATGGCACGTAAAGAGTTTGCACAGTTCGAAGCTGTTTCCGCCGTAGTACCGGGTGAAGGAGGCTACAGCGCCGCCATCGCCGTCAAAGCCCTGGGTGGCTCAGGCGCCCCGCGCTTTCACAAAATCCTCGATGAACAGAAATTCAAGACCGCCTTCGAAGCCGATCAGGCTGCCGAGCAGAAGCTTGAGCAGTTGACCGACGTCGCTGAAGACGGCGAACTGGTCTGGTAACGATTTGACCTATGCCTTGGTGGCCCCCGGGCGGAACATCTTGAACAAGGCCTCAGGCCCCAGCTGGAAATAATCCGCCGGCCCACCGCCGCGCAGAATCGGTTCTGCCGCGGCGGTGTCGTACACCCCATCCTTGAGCAGCCACTTGGCAATATGCACGGCGACCACTTCGCCGAGGATCAGCCAGCTCGGCACCACTTCTTTATCCGCACGTTGCAACTGAATGATCTGCGTGACCTTGCACTCGAAGGACACCGGGCTTTCAGCGACGCGTGGCACCTGAATGATTTTCGAGGCTGCCGGCGTCAGCCCGGCCAGTGCGAATTCGTTGACGTCGGCCGGGACCGTCGCGCAGCTCTGGTTCATCTGCTCGGCCAACGGACGGGTGGCCAGGTTCCAGGCGAATTCGCCGGTCTGCTCGATGTTGTTCAGGCTGTCTTTACGGCCGACGCTTGAGAACCCGATGATCGGCGGAATGTAGTTGAACGCGTTGAAAAAACTGTACGGCGCCAGGTTCAGTCGACCTTCGGCATCCTGCGAGGAAATCCAGCCGATAGGCCGCGGGCCGACGATGGCGTTGAATGGGTCGTGGGGCAGGCCATGGCCCAGGGCAGGTTCGTAGTAGTGAATATCATCAGACATGGCGGGCTCTTGTGCAGACGTAAAGGTGAAGGTTGCCATAGTGCAAGTCATTGAGGGTGAGTGCCACTCTCGCAGCGCCGGGTTTTCACTGTCCCAGAAACAACTAAGCCCGGCCAAAGCCGGGCTGTGAAGTCTGCCCAAGGTTTAGCTGATAGCGGCGGCAGTACCGGTGCGATCAAAACCGTCGGCGGCGATAGCGTCAGCGGTACCGGTGTGATCAAAACCATCAGACGCGACTTTGGCCGAGCCAGTGCGATCGAAGCCATCAGCGGCGAAAGACGCCGAGCCTGTGTGATCGTAACCATCAGCCGCGACAGCGGCCGAACGTTCAGCGGTGAAAGCGCCAGAACCGGTGCGGTCATAACCGTCGGCGGCGAAGGTGTTGGCGGCCAGTACGGAGAGGGTCAGAGCGAGGATCAGTTGGGTTTTCATGATGTGTACTCCAGGTGTGTTTGCGTGTTGTGCGTTGGGTATGGAGCTCATACTACGCAAAAAAATTTGATTAAAAAGCGCAAATAAATGCTAAAAACAATCGATTAAGTAGATATTAAGGTCGTCGCAGAATGTTCCAGACCACTGCTTCGAGGCCTGCATTGTGTATACGCACGAGACGTCGATATGGATTCAAGCGGCGACAGAACAAGAGTGTCGGCAGGGCATTAACGGATCGTTATCGGTTCGTCGCGGGTGTGGCGGGGGGATTGGTGGTGTGCAGAACAAGTACGCGAGTCGTGGGGCTGCCGAGTTGTCTTAAGCGTCCTGTGATGATCGTTCCCACGCAGGAGCGTGAGAACGATCACTCAACAGGCCGCCTGTCAGATCGCTATCGCGGGCAAGCCTGGCTCCCACAAAGGCCTTGCACCTTTGTGGGATTTTTTGCCGGTCAGTCAGTCTCGATCCGCGAGTGTTTGCGGGTGTCCTTCATGGTTACGTACACCAGCAACGACACCGCGATGCAGGCGGTGACATACCAGTAGTAACCGGTTTCCATGCCAATGCTCTTGAACCACAGGGCGATGTATTCAGCGGTACCGCCGAAGATCGACACGGTCAGCGCATACGGCAGGCCGACGCCCAGCGCGCGGATTTCGGTGGGGAACAGCTCGGCTTTGACCACCGCGTTGATCGAGGTGTAGCCGCTGACGATGATCAACGCCGCCATGATCAGGAAGAACGCGCCCCACCAGGTCTGGATGGTGTGCAGAGTGGTGAGGATCGGCACGGTGAACAGCGTGCCGAGAATGCCGAAGGCAATCAGGATCGGCCGCCGCCCGACTTTATCCGAGAGGCCGCCGATGATTGGTTGCAGGCACATGAACAGGAACAGCGTGGCCGCCGAAATGGTGGTGGAGTCGGAGATGCTCATGCCGACCGTGTTCACCAGGTATTTCTGCATGTAGGTGGTGTAGGTGTAGAAGGCCAGGGTGCCGCCCATGGTCAGGCCGACCACGGTCATCAGTTCCTTGGGATGACGCAGCAGGGTGCGCATCGCGCTTTCTTTGGACTTCTCTTTCTTGGTGAACGACTCGGTTTCTTCCATCCCGCGACGCAGGTACAACGCGACGATGGCACACAATGCGCCGATGCCGAACGGAATACGCCAGCCCCAGTCGTACAGTTGTTCGGTGGTCAGGGTTTGCTGCAGCACGATCAGCACGCCCAGGGCGATGAGCTGGCCGGAGATCAGTGTGACGTACTGGAAGCTCGAGAAGAAGCCGCGACGTTCCTTGGTCGCCATCTCGCTCAAATAGGTGGCCGAGGTGCCGTACTCGCCGCCGACCGACAGGCCCTGCAGCAAACGGGCGAACACCAACAGAATCGGTGCGCCGACGCCGATGGTTTCATAACCCGGGCTCAAGGCGATGATCAGCGAGCCGAAGCACATCAGGTACACCGACGCCATCAACGCCGCTTTACGCCCGGCGCGGTCGGCATACAGGCCCATCAGCCAGCCGCCGATCGGACGCATCAGAAAGCCCACGGCGAAAATCGCAGCGGTGTTCAGCAGTTGGGCGGTGGTGTCGCCTTTGGGGAAAAAGGCTTTGGCGAAGTACAGCGAGAAGGCGGCGTAGACATACCAGTCGTACCACTCGACCATATTGCCGACAGAACCGCTGAAGATCGATTTGATGCGGCTGGCCGTGGTCTTTTCTTTGGCAGGCACAGCGGCCGACCCAAGAGGCAGGGTTTGTGAGTTATCCATGACGGATCCTTCATTTAATTGTTTTTGTGGAGCGCGCGTAAACGCAGCCTGCGAGGGCTATAGCAGGAGCTGTGCCAAGGGGGAGAGGGCCGGTTTAGAGGGGGTTACGGGAATGAGTGAGCGGAAATCCGCTTATGGTGAATAGGGTGATGAGCAAAAAACCGCCTACGCATGATCATTCCCACGCTCTGCGTGGGAATGATTGATTACAGGAACATCTCTCGGCTCAGCCCATGCCGCTGCATCTTTTCATTGAAGGTCCGACGCGGCAGTTGCAGTTCTTCCAGCACGGCTTTGATATCGCCCTTGTGCCGGGTCAGTGCGGCGCGCAGGCAGTGGGCTTCGAAGGCTTCCTGCTGGGCGGCGAGGGACTGGCCGGGTTCGATGCCGACCGGTTCCGGCTCGCCCAGGCCCAGCACCTGGCGCTCGGCGACGTTCGCCAGTTCGCGCACGTTGCCCGGCCAGTCGTGGCTCAGCAATCGACTCAACTGCGGGCCGCTCAGAGGCGGGAAGCTGCGCCCCAGCCGCTGGGCGGCGGCGTGAGCAAAGTGTTCGAACAACAACGGAATGTCCTCACGCCGTTCGCGCAACGGCGGCAGGCGCAACTCCGCAACGTTCAGTCGATACGCCAGGTCTTCGCGGAAACGCCCGGCGCGGGCTTCATCCAGCAGGTCGGGTTTGGTTGCGGCAATGATCCGCAGGTCCACGTGAATGCTCTGGTTGGAGCCCAGTCGTTCGAGCTTTTGCTCCTGCAACACGCGCAGCAATTTGACCTGCTGAGCCAGCGGCATGCTTTCGATTTCATCGAGGAACAAAGTGCCGCCATCGGCGTATTCAAGCTTGCCGATACGTTTGCCCTGAGCGCCGGTGAAGGCACCGCTTTCATGACCGAACAACTCGGCTTCGAACAACTGTTCGGGGATCGCCGCACAGTTCAGCGCTACGAACGGCTTGTTGGCGCGCGGACCAAAATCATGCAGGCAACGGGCGACCAGCTCTTTGCCGCTGCCGGTTTCGCCGCGAATCAGCACGTTCACCGGCAGCGCCGCGAGGTCCAGCACTTGCCGACGCAGGGTCTGCAAACCACGGGAAACCCCGAGCAGGCTGGCGTCGAGTTTGCTGCGGTTATCGGCCTGTTCGTGCAGGGCACGGTTTTCCAGTACCAGTCGACGTTTGTCGAGCGCCCGGCGCAGGCTGCTGAGCAAGGTTTCCGGGCTGAAGGGTTTTTCGAGGAAGTCGTAGGCACCATCGCGCATGGCTTCAACCGCCATCGGCACATCGCCGTGGCCGGTCAGCAGGATCACCGGCAAATCGGCGTCCCGCTGTTGCAGCCGGGCCAGCAGTTCCAGGCCGGTCATGCCGGGCATCCGCACATCGCTGAGGATCACCCCGGGAAAATTTGCCGGCAGTTGCGCCAGGCATTCATCGGCGCGGCTGAACAGTTTGACCTCGAACCCCGAGAGGCTCAGCCACTGTTCGACGGCATCACGAATACTGCTCTCATCGTCGACCACGATCACCGAGTTCAACATTGAATGTGCGTCTCCAGATCGATGGGCAAGGTGAGGGTGAAGACGGCGCCGTCGCCGTGATTGTCGGCGCTCAGGCGACCGCCGAGTTCATGCACGATGGCGAACGATACCGCCAGCCCGAGGCCCAGGCCGTCACCCACCGGTTTGGTGGTGAAGAACGGATCGAAGACCTTCGGCAGATCCTGCGGCGCAATACCGCCACCGCTGTCGGCGACGGTCAGGCGCCATAGCTGTTCATCGGCTTCAAGGCGGATTTCCAGACGCTTGAGTGGTTTGTCACGCATCGCATCGAGGGCGTTGCGCAGCAGATTGATCAGCACCTGTTCCAGGCGAATCGCATCGCCGCGAACCCAGGCCGGGCGACTCATGTGCAAAACCCGGTCGATCTGTTCATCGCGCAGTCGAGCGTCAAGTAACTGCAAGGATTGATCGACCACCGCCGCCAGGTCCAGACGCTCGCGTAAACCGCTGGGGCTTTTGCGCGCGAACGTCTTGAGATGACCGGTGAGGGCGGCCATGCGTGTCAGCATCTCATCCACCGGCCTCAGCGCTTTATACGCGTCGTCGACCCGGCCATGATCGAGCAGCAGGCGCAAGGTCGCCAGCTGCGTGCGCTGGGCGGTGAGTGGCTGGTTGATTTCATGGGCCAGGGCCGCCGACATTTGCCCCAGCGCCGCGAGTTTGGCCGATTGCACCAGACCGTCCTGAGCGGTGCGCAGCTCGCGAGTGCGCTCTTCAACCAGGCGTTCAAGCTCTTCGCGGCTGCGCTGGCGCAACCTGGCCAGACGCCAACGCTGGCTGAGGAACAACAGTAAAAACACCAGCGTCAGCCACACGCCGGCAGCGGCCAGCCCGGCGTTACGCAAATCTTCGAAGGCTACCTGCGGGCGCCGCAACAGATGCAAGGTCCAGCCTTCGGTGCTCAAGGGCAGCGATTCCCAGAGGTAATCCGCTGTGCCGTCGGGGCCGTCGACGCGGGCCAGATAACTGTTCTCGTCAAAGCGCCGAATCGGTTGATGGTCGAGCGGGGTCAGTGGTTGCTTGTCGTATTGGCGGGTGGTTTTGAGCTCGGCGCGATCAGTGTCCGACAGCGTGCCCAGCAAGCGATAGCGCCATCCCGGCTGATTGGCGATAAACACTATGCCCCGCGCATCGCTGACCAGCAGGGTGTCGCTGCCCTGACGCCATTCGCGTTCCAGTTCCGGAAACTCGAGTTTCACCACCATGGCACCGAGAAACTCGCCGTTATCGCCCTTCACCGCACTGGACAGAAAATACCCGGGAATTCCACTGGTCACGCCCACCGCGTAAAAGCGCCCGGCGCCCTGGCTGCGGGTCTGGCTGAAATAAGGGCGGAAGCCGTAGTTGTGGCCGACGTAACTGCTGGGCAAGCGCCAATTGCTGGCGGCCACGGCCAGGCCCGTGTGATCCAGCAGTTCCAGGGTGGACGACTGGGCCGTGCCGTTGATCTTCTCCAGTTTGCGGTTCAGCGCATCCTGTTGATCAGCACTCACCGGGCCATTGAGTGCGGCGCGCAGTTCCGGGTCTAGCGCCAGCACCGCGGGCAGGGTGCGGTAACGTTCGATCAAGGTGTGCAGGGAATTGGCGTACAGCGCCAGTTGCTGATTGGCGCGGGCGGCATCGTCCACCTGGGCCTGGCGTTCGGCGTGGCGCATGGCCAGGGCGGCGGCGAGGGCGGCGCCAGCGAGGATCAGTAAGGTGTAGAGCGTCAACCTGGATGCGCGAGAGATCAGAGGCATGCGGTCGGGAATGGGCAGTCATCGGGATCGGCACCATAGCACGCCGTTGCCGAGTATCAGTAATAGTCTCACGTACGTTCCGGGCCTGCGGTGCATGAGGTGATCGCTCTTACCAACCCTGCCGCTGTGCATACCTGGATGCTAATTCTTGACCTTTATTTACTTTGGCCCGGAATATATTCATGTCTGCTTTTACGCCCGCAAGAGTTATCAACTTATCACGTCCTGTCAAACCGCCGGTTGAAAACAGAACATTGGTTTTCAGCGCGATAAAGTTCTCCATCATGAGGTGGAAATCTGCTTCGGCATTGCTTTTTAATTTCGCGTACTCATCGCCCAGTCTGTTGATCTTCATAGGGCTTAAGCCGTTTTGTGCATCATTTGCCTCTTCAGAGAGTTTTCCTAACTGGATCATCTCTTTTGCACCGTATGTCATGAACTCTTTCAGGGTTTTTTTTGCTAGCTTCATAAAGGCATTTTTTTGGCCTTCCTGAGTCTTCGGGTCATATTTTTTGTAAGTTTGATGAGCATTTTCAATGGTAAATGTCGGTGTGTTTTTCTCTTTGATTTTTTCCCAGGAGAGCTCCGCTGCCTTGGGAGTGATCGACGGTTCCAAATGGGTCTCTTTGCCAATTTTCTTCATGACCTCAGCGGTCGCCTTTTTAGCACCGAATGCACCGAGACCAACGCCCCCTATAGTGCCTGCTATGGGCAACGTGAGCGTTCCCGCCAGGCCACCTAACAGGCCTCCGGCAATGGTTGCAGCGGTGGTCACAATGCCAGTCACTACCGTGAACGTGGAGACTTTGGCGATCGTTGTGTTTCTATCCTTATCCTCAAAGAGGTGTTCGAACAATGCGTTTTGTTTGTCCACGACCTTGATCGCGGTGGACAGGTTTTTGCTGAACGCCTTTATTTCGTTGAGCAATTCGCTTTCTGTTTTAGAAGAACCCTCTTCGTCAATGTAACGAATGGGGTTGTTCCCCACCATCGCATACGGATTAAGCCCATCCACGTCCCCGGCCGGGTCGGCACTGATCCAACATTGCAACCACGGCGCGTAATACCGGTCACCATAGTAGTAAAGCTTACTGTCATCCATCTCCTTGCCCGAATACCGGAGGGTCTTGTAATCGGCCTCTACTACCGACCGCGCCGCGCACCAGCATGTACCGCCGTAGGGATAATAGAACTCCAGACTGATCAAGGCGCCGTTGCGATCCAGCTCCAGAACGGTTGAGCCAAGATGATCAGCGAGGTGGTAACGCAGTTGATCTGCCTTGATGCCGGCCGGTTTTCCAGTGACCCAATGCAGGCAACGCACACTGCCCACGCCGGTCGACAAGGTGATGACGTGCAGTTGCTGGCCGTCGCTGCGGGTGCGGATTTCCAGTCTTGGCAGATAGCGCACGTCGTGGTAGTGGTTAGCGGACGGGGTATGCCATACATGGCGTTTGTAGACCCGCATGCCTTGGCTGTAGCGGTAGGTTTCTTCGTCATCAGGCAGGCCGTTGCTGTGTGTGAGCAAGGTCACTTTGGCCAGTTGGTCACGGGCATTCCAGTTCAGCGGCTGGCCACGTTGCAGCAGTAACTGGTTACCGTTGGGGTCGAAGAGCTCATCGAAAATCGGCTCTGGATCACCTTCTTCCCAGCGCACGCCCCGGTTGCTGTGTTCATCGATGCACATCTGGCGAGTGAAGGTGTTACCGTCGCGGAGGTGACACACCGTCGTCAGGTTGTTGCCAAGATCGTAAGCGTAGTGCCGGGTGTAGTTGAAGCGTCGAGCGGGGTCGATGGGCGTGATCAAGTCTGGCAAGCCCGGCTGGAGATTGGGTTTTTCAGCCTCGAAACCGCTCGCCTGCGTCAGCCGGTACAGCGAGTCATAGACAAACTCGCGATGACCGTCGATGCGCTGATTGGCGAAGAACACCGTGGTCAGTGTGTGGTCCTCGATGCGCAGCACATTGCCCATGCGGTCATGGACATACTCAAGGTTCTGGCACAGCGCTTCACCGGGTTTTCCGGCTTTGAGCGTCTGCAGTCGACCGTCGACAGGGTCGTAGCCCCAGGTGCTGATCACGCCGTTGCCGGCGTTCTGTTCGATGATCTGGCCGGCAGCGTTGTACTGCGCGTCGTTGAGAATGTCTTGACGCGGGCTGGCGGTATCGAGCTGAAGCATGACGTGCTTGAGTTGCCCGGCAATGTCGTAGCGCGTGTGCTGATGATGGTCGCCGGCATCGGTTTGAGTCAGTACCGCGCCAAGGGCGCTGTAGTGTCGGCGGCTGGTGTAGCGCTGGGTGTCGGGAAAAGTGCGGGTTTCACTCAGTGGCTGACTGTGCAGGCTGAAGCCACTGACACTCAACACACCTGCGAGATCGACCTGTTCGATCATCTGGCCACGTTGATTGTGCCCGGGGTCGGCAGAGGCGTCGGCGTAGGTAAAGGTTTCGATGTTCGGTTGCGCGTTTTCCTCGACGGCGACCACGCGCATCAGGTGATCGTGAGTGGTTCGCCAGTGATGACCGCGTTGATCCCAGTGCTGAAGGATTTCACCGGCCAGTCCGGCCAGGCTCAGGTGCCGACCGGCGTCGACACTGTCGACCCTGAGCGCTTCACCTGACAGCCGATAGACGCTGGCCTGGTTAGGTCTGGGGGCCTTTCCGAACAGTCGCGGGTCCCATTGCTCGACCAGCCGTCCGAGCGTGTCATGGCGTTGCCGGGTGATCAGTGTTTCCTGTGCTCCACCAGCGACCTTGCGCAGATAACCGACCTGACGGATCGGCAAGCCGCGAGGGTCGTTGGCTTTCAGTTCAGGTGTGCGCCAGTGGACATTTGTGCTCATCGGGTCTGCTCGGGTGTTTTCTTTAGCATACTGGCCCTGTCAATTGCTATTGGCGGGTTCCGGTCTCATACCGCTGTTTCAAGCGCTCTTCGGGCCCTTGGTTTGGGAATGGGGCGTAGCTCTGATGCAGTTCCCGGCGCCTCGGGCAGTACGAACTTGCCGGCTTCATCAATCATCAGGACAACGTTTTTACCCATCTTGGTGGCAGAGTTACCGAGCTCGGTGGCCTGATCCTTGAGCTCTGTCAGTACGTTACTGGCTTCGGTCAACGCGTTTTGGGCACTGTCGATTTTTGAGCGCAGGGCGTCATGAATATCGATACCTCGGCGCATTTGCTCCAGCACTTCGAGTTGATCCAGCGGCGACAATTGCTCCATTAACGAGGTCACGGCTTTTTCGCGGAAATCATCCAGCTTGTTTTGAAGTGCCTCCGGGAGCTTGCCGCTGGCCAGGTCATTGGCGCCATTGGAGAGATCGCGGGTGACATTCTTGATCTGTTCGGTCTGCAACGTTTCGGCGACGCGTATGCCTTGCTTGAAAAAACGGTAACGCACATAGGACGCGAGAAGACCTCCAATCAAGCCGCCCACCACGCCTCCAATCGCGTTCCCTATGACGGGTGCGAACGTCCCGGCCGCACCTCCTAACGTGGCACCGACGGTCGCTCCCAAGCCAAAGGCCGACAGACCATTTTTTGAAAAGAGGTACTTGCGAAAGGTCATGCTGCTTCTGATCTCGGGAGTGACGTGAGCTTCGTCATCAGGGCCATCAAAGTTCTTGGCCGTCTCATCGACTTTGCTGCCTACGTCGGCTGCCGTTTTGAACAGGCTGGTGGCTCGTTCCCAGAACCCCGATCTTGCGCCGCCATCGTTGTCGATATAACTCATCGGGTTGTTACCCACCATCGCATACCGGTTCAGCCCATCCACCGCGCCCTTGGGATCGGCACTGACCCAGCGTTGCAGCCAGAGTGCGCAATAGCGCAGCCCGAAGTAACAAAGCCTGCTCACATCCATCTCCTTGCCTGAGTAACGGATGGTTTTGTAACTGGCCTCCACGGTCGAGCGCGCCGCCCACCAGCAGGTTCTGCCGAAGGGGGAGTACAACTCGTGGCTGATCACTGCGCCGTTGCGGTCCAGTTCGAGGGTACTGGAGCCCAGGTGATCGTCGAGGCTGTAGCGCAGTTGATCTTGTTCAATCCCGGCGGGTTTGCCCTTGACCCAGTGCAGGCAGCGCACGCTGCCGGGCAGGGTAATGACGTGGAGTTCTTCGCTGTCGTCGAGGGTGCGATTTTCCAGCCCCGGCAAGTAGCGGACATCGCAGCGGTGGCGGACGGCCCCGGCGTGTGTGATCAGCTGTTTGTGTACACGCACGCCCTGGCTGTAAGCGTAGGTTTCCTTATCGTCCCCTGTGTCGCGCTTGATCAGGGTGGCGCTGCCCAGCTGGTCGCGATGATTCCAGGCCAGTGGCTGACCTTTTTGCAGCATCAGCTGATTGCCATGATCATCGAAGCCTTCCTCAAACACCGGCTCGGGGTCGTCTTCCTTCCAGGCGAGGCCCCGATTGCTATTGGGCGCGATGCGCAGGTGATGGGTGTAACAGTTGCCTTCACGCTGGTGACAGAGCGTCGTCAGGTTGCCACCCAGATCGTAATAGTAGCGCTCGGTGTAATTGAGGAGGTGGCTCGGATCGATAGGCACGATCAACTCGGGCAGCCCCGGGCGGATCGTGGCGTCGGCCACTTCAAAACCGCTGGCACGGATCAGCCGGGACAGCGAGTCATAGGCAAAGTCACGGTGGCCATCGACTCGCTGGTTGGCAAAGAATACTGGATTGAAACCGTGATCCTCGATACGCAGGATGTTGCCCATGCGGTCGTAGTAATAACCGAGGTTTTGAAGCAGTGGTTGCCCTGGGATTCCGGCCCATTGATTCGTCAGGCGACCATCGGCAGGGTGATAGGTCCAGGTGCGGACCACGCCGTTGCCAGCGGTTTTCGTTTCAATTTGAGCGAACGCGTTGTAGGTCAAACGCTGCAATACCGGTTGCAGCAAGTCCTCATCCTTTAGCTGAAGAAAGCTCTGCTTGAGCTGCCCCGCGAGGTCGAAGCGAGTGTGCTGTCGATGGCCGGCGGCATCGGTCCGGGTCAGTTCCGCGCCATTGGCGCTGTAGTGCCACGAGGTGCTGCAGGCCTTGCCGTCGAGGAAGGTTCGGGTTTCGCTCAACGGTGCGCCCAGCAGGCTGAAACCTGCGAAGTCCAGCCTGCCTGCCGGATCCTCTTGAGCCGTTTTCTGACCACGCAGGTTGTGGCCCGGATCGGCCGAATGGTCGGCGTAAATGAGGCGTTCGACGATGGTCTGCGGCTGCCCGGGCGGCTGTTCGTGCAGGGCGATCATGCGTAACTGGGGATCGTAATCGGTTTGCCAGTGACAACCGCGCCCATCCCAGCGTCGCAGCGCTTGCCCGGCGACCCCTAGCAGGTTCAAACGCTTACCTGCATCAACGCCATCGACCCGCAGTGCATTGCCGGATAACCCATGGACTGTGGAGATGTTGGGCTTTGGGGCGATACCGAACAGTCGCGGGTCCCATTGCGCGATCAGTCGCCCGATAGGGTCATGGATTTGCCGGGTAACGAGGGTTGTCACGGGACCGTCGATGACCTTGCGCAGGTATTCGACGTGCCGGACGGTCAAACCACGGTTGTCGTTGACCTTCAGGGTCGGTGTATTGCGATGCACCTGAAGGTTCATGGCGTGTTCCGGTCCTGGCGTTTATCGGGCTCAGGTTCATAGGTATCGTTGAAATCTTCACTGGTTTGAAACCAGGGGTGGTAGGTCTCGCGAGACTCATAGCCTTTGGCATTGATGATTTTGACCGGTCGGCCCAACGGATCATAAAACTGCTGGTCGTGATGGCCGAACCGGCGAAACGCTGCATCGTTGATATAGCGCCAGGCGTTGGCGAAGTAGGGGCGATAGACCCGCACGGCCAAGCCCTTGTTGTTGTATTCCACCCGTTCGCTGACGCGCCAGCGCGGGTCGGCATGACGTTCCAACGGTTTGCCGGTTACCGGGTCGAGTTCCAGCTCGCCCTGCGGATTGACGACATAGGCCATCCCCGGTTCAACCAATTGCTTGGTTTGCAAGGTACGGCCAAAGCCATCGACGCAGGTCATCTGCATCTGGATTTGCGGGCCTGTTTCGGCGTCCGGGTCCGGATAGTCATCGGCGGTCAGCACCAGGTTGTGCACGGGCTCACGCGCAACACCGCGAATCAGCTCCAGCAGTGTCTGTTCGGCCGCTGTTCGGGCCTTGAGCCTGGCCAGACGCGTGCGTGCGCTGGCGCAAATGTGCAGGGACGGCAAGATGTAACCTTGTGCAATCCATTGGGCTAACTGATCAGGGCGCTGGCGAACCGTATCGGGCAGCGTGCCCATCCAGCTGAGCAAGTCCTTGCGTAATACGCTGGCCGCTTTTTGCAAGGCTTCGACCGGGTCCCGGATCGCTTCGCCAGGGCTGGAGTCTTCGGGGAGACGGTGTTTATCGAGGGGGGCGAAGCCGACGTCCGCGCCATTTTCAGTGCCAAAAAAACTGGTTGCCAGCGGTTGCCCAGAGGGTTCGTAGATCGCTTCCCGAGTATTTTCGTTGGCATCAATGACGCATTTTGGCTGGAGTGCGTGGTAGTCGTATTGGGCGTGTGTGATGCAGCCGTCCGGCAACTCAACTGCCGTGGTCAGCAAGCGATAGGGGTCGTAGCTGATCGTGGTTACGCCGTGACTGGCGGTCGCATTGAATTGCAGCACCTTGTAGAAGCCGTCGAGGTCGGCGTAACGGGAAAAACCGTGCAGGCCCGACCAGAGGTTTTCCAGCTTGTCTTCTTCCTCGTCTTTGTCGAGAAACAACGGCATGGGTTGGAAGCCGATGTTTTGCAGTTCCTTTCGGATGTCGAATGGAGCGGGCAAGGTGTCGTAGGCGGCCAATGCGGTCTTGTCATATTCCGCCCGCTCCAGGGGACCCGCCAATGCCTGGAGCTGAGCGCTACCGTCTGGCAACAGACTGCCGTCGGCAGACAGATAGCTTTGCCGCGACAACTGGCTCAACTGCCGCAACGCGCTCCATTCCTTCCACGTGTGGGATTTTCTCAAGCATTCATACGACACTTCTTGGGGATTGAGGCCGGTAGGGAGCGAGCCTTTGGGCAGCTCAAGTGCGTTGAGGCGCTGGCGCCACGGTAGCCTCAGCCTCCAGCCTTGCGACGAGTCCAGGTGAATGAACTCGGCACGCGACTCGCTCAGGTAATAGCGCTGTTGAGCTTTATCGTGGGCATCGCGCCACCATTGATCTTGATCGGGGGCTTCGGGGAAGGGGGAATCGTCCCGTTCGGTTTTGCGCCGTGCATAGCTGACGGTCAACGCGTGAACAGGCGTGCCGAAACGGTCCCACTGCAGCGTGATTTCATGACGGCACAACGGATCATCAACGCAGCGTTCATATTGGTAGCTGATTTTTTCGACCAGCAACGGCAGGACAATCGCATGGGGATGGTGCGGGGCCATGGGCCTGAGTTCTCGCACCAGATAACGCGATTGCTCTACCGAGTAGGGCATGGCTGCGACGCGGTCTTTCTGTAGCCCGAAGACCTCCACGCGCAGCACCGAGCCACTCAGTGCCCGGGCAATTTCATGCAGCGTGTCCTTGTCGACCGGCTTGAAGAGTTCATCGGCATTGTCATTTTCGTGGTAGCGACTGATCAGCGTCGGCCCCAAGGGGCAGGCCTCACTGTCGCCGTCGAAATATCCCGCACGAGGCAAGTCGACCAGACACCCGGTATGGAACCAGATACGGGTCAGTGCCGGTGCGCTAAACGTCGTTTCGCCTTCCTCCGGGCTGGTTTCGCTGTCGGTCTGGTGCAACAGGCCAAAGCCACGAAACTCGCGGTCATGGCTGTCGTAATAGCCATGAAAATAGTTGAAAAACTGATTCAGGCAGTTGCCGGTAATCTCGTCGAGCTGACTCTGCTGGCTGACCACCTGAACCGGGAACGGCAGGTAGCAGGGCGGCGGTTTATCGGCATCCGGCCATTGTCGTTTTTCATCCAGCCACTCTTGTGCCGAACTGCGGTAGCGCACGGTGCCACTGCAACCCATATTGTTATTGGTCGCTATCAGCGCGTAAGGCCGCACGCCGACAAAGTCGTAACGCCAGTGCCGTGGCGATGGGTATGGCACGGTGAAGATCAAACTGGCGCAACCGAGCCCTTGCAGGTCGGCGAAATTGACCTGGCTCAGGGTGTCGTAGCGCACACCCTCGGGCCAGGCCACGCTGATCGGCGTTTGCTTGAGCCGATTGCCACCGAGATTGAGGTAGATATCGAAGTGATTCGAATGCAGGTAAATCACCGACGTGGCACCGCAACCATCGATGTTGACGATTCGCACCCGCGCTGCGTCGAACGTCCCGTACTCGAAGGGCAAGGTATCCATGACGAACCCTTTGCCGAAACGTCCGTGGCCCAGGTTCGGCCAGCATTTGATTTCGTCGTGACGAATGCGGCACAGGTCCGGCAGGTCGCTGCCGAGCATATGGCCCAGAAACACCAGTTCGCTGCGTGAGTTGCTGAACAATGGCAGGTTGTCGCCGTTCGGTTCATGGGGCACGTCCTTCGCGGGCCCAAAACCGTCCTCCCGAAGGCTGGGATAAAGACGTACGCTTTTTGGACCGATCAGCGCCAGTGAACTGAGGCCGCTGCCCGTCAGGTCTCCGAATTGTGCCAGAGCGTTGAAGAACTCCAGGGGAAAGGACGTGAAGGGGCTGAACGGCGACCAGCTGCGGTCAGGGTTTAGGGCGTAGAAACCACTGAAAGCCGGTTGTGCAACGACCCAGTCGAAAAAGCCATCACCGGTCAGGTCGTTAAGCGACTGCTTCACCGGTTTGCTGCCATCGGTGACCGGGATGGTCGGCAATACCCGCCACCGGCCGTAGATTATTTCGTCGGGGTGGTTCGGCCCTCGCATCGGTTCGCGGTAGTACCAGCTCTGAGTGTATTGGCAGAGGAAACCGGGCACACCCTCGCCATACAGGTCGATGCATTGATGGTGTTGCCCGTCCTGGATGCCGGGCATGTGTTCGAAGGGGAAGAAGGGTACCGACTGGGTGTTGATCTCGAAGGGCGAGTAGCCGAATTCCATCGGCGGCAGGTGTTCGACTGCACCACTGGCGTTAAAAGCTTGATAGTGCGCGGCGCACAGCTGGCTGTAGAACGCCGGCTCCGGGTGATAGTCCAGCAACAGGCGTTTGACCAGCGCGGGATTGGGCCCCAGTTCATCGGGGAAGTGGTGAAACATCAAAACCTGCCGGCACAGGCGGCGGGTGCTCAATTCGAAGCCATAGCCATAGGTAAAGAACGAGTCGGGGCGAATCAGCCACTCGCCGATGTCATCGTTCGGTTGTGCAAACGGTTCGCCAAAGACCGGTTTCTTGTCCCACTCCAGCGTCCGTTCTCCATAGTCGAACACCAGGTGAAAGTGCCAATCCAGTTCGGCCGGGTTGTCCACGGTCCAGGCATACAGATGCTCGCTGGCGCTGAAGTTGCCGTAACACACCCGTCGCAGATAACGCTGGGCCCGGTAGTCGTGGGGTTGGTCGTTGAGCGGGTCTTCGGGTTTGTACTCATAGACGATGTGTTCGCCATGGGCGCTCTTGCTTTCAAGCAGCAGCCAGGCGCCAACCCGTAACCGGTCGTTTGGATCGGCGCGCCGCGAAGCCTCGGTCTTGCCATAAATGTGCAGACTGCCGTCGGCCCCGTGTACCAGCCAGAAAGGCGGCTGGTTAAGCTTGGTGCTCGATTGCCAGAGCTCGATCCGATCGAAGGCGCCTTCGACCCGAGGCCAGTAACGGACCACCGAGTGCTTGCCGACAGGTTCACCGTTGTAGTGATCTTCGGGGCGGGACTGGATGTGACCATCCTTATCGCGCTCGGGCATCCATTCATCACCGCTGGGCCCCACGATGACATCGTCTGCGAGGTAGCGCGGTACGCCTTTGCTGGTCTGGCGAGTAATGGCGTTGATGCTCAAGCGCCAGCCGAAGCCGAACGGGCCATTGCCCGCCTGACTGTCGTAGCTCAGTGCCAGTGCCAGATCAAAGCCGCGTCCCGGCGAGATCGGCAACGGCAACTCGAAAGAAGCCTTACCGCTGCTGCCAATAGCGCCCCAGCTTTTGCCGATGGTAGTAATCGCGGCACTCTTGGCAATGGAAGGCGGGGTGATGTTTGGGGAGGCTTGATCTTCCATGGTCAGATTTTGTTCCAGCCTGGCGAGCGGGGGGCGGATGACTCACGCTACCAAGTAGGGCACACGACGTAACCTGTCAGACTTGACAGGTATGAAGGGTTTTTCTAGAACGAATCAGTCTGTCTGTCGGTTTTTTTATCGCTGTCAGTTCGTAGCGTTTTGTGAAAGTGACAGGCAAAAAAAGCCGCGCTGTTTTTGCAAACAGCGCGGCTTTCTTTTCCAGCGGTTAAAGGCTTATTGCACTTCTACTGCCAGGCTTTCACTGATTTTCTTCTGCCAGATGGCTGGGCCGGTGATGTGCACCGACTCGCCCTTGCTGTCGACCGCAACGGTCACCGGCATGTCTTTGACGTCGAACTCGTAGATCGCTTCCATGCCCAGTTCGGCGAACGCCACAACGCGGGATTTCTTGATCGCTTGCGCTACCAGGTAAGCCGCGCCGCCGACTGCCATCAGGTAAACCGCCTTGTGGTCCTTGATCGCTTCGATCGCGGTCGGGCCGCGTTCCGATTTGCCGATCATGCCCAGCAGGCCGGTTTGCTCGAGGATCTGGCGGGTGAACTTGTCCATCCGCGTCGCGGTGGTCGGGCCAGCTGGGCCGACCACTTCTTCGCGTACCGGATCGACCGGGCCGACGTAGTAGATGAAGCGACCCTTGAGGTCCACCGGCAGGGTTTCACCCTTATTCAGCATCTCGACCATGCGCTTGTGCGCAGCGTCGCGACCGGTGAGCATCTTACCGTTCAGCAGGACGGTTTCGCCCGGCTTCCAGCTCTGCACTTCTTCAGGTGTCAGGGTGTCGAGATTGACGCGGCGGGCCGACGGGCCGGCTTCCCAGACGATTTCCGGGTAGGCGTCCAACGGTGGCGCTTCCAGCGACGCCGGGCCGGAACCGTCGAGCACGAAGTGCGCGTGACGGGTGGCGGCGCAGTTGGGGATCATGCACACCGGCAACGAGGCGGCGTGGGTCGGGTAATCCATGATCTTCACGTCGAGCACGGTGGTCAGGCCACCCAGGCCCTGGGCGCCGATGCCCAGTTGGTTGACCTTCTCGAACAGCTCCAGGCGCATCTCTTCGATACGGTTGGACGGGCCGCGTTTTTTCAGCTCGTGGATGTCGATGGATTCCATCAACACTTCCTTGGCCATGACCGCGGCTTTCTCGGCGGTGCCGCCGATGCCGATGCCGAGCATGCCTGGTGGGCACCAGCCAGCGCCCATTTCCGGAACGGTTTTCAGCACCCAGTCAACGATCGAGTCGGACGGGTTGAGCATGGCCATTTTCGACTTGTTCTCGGAACCGCCGCCCTTGGCTGCCACGTCGACTTCCACGGTGTTACCCGGAACGATCGAGTAGTGGATCACCGCCGGGGTGTTGTCCTTGGTGTTTTTACGAGCGCCCGCCGGGTCGGCGAGGATCGAAGCACGCAGGACGTTTTCCGGCAGGTTATAGGCGCGACGCACGCCTTCGTTGATCATGTCGTCCAGGCCCATGGTCGCGCCATCCCAGCGCACGTCCATGCCCACGCGAACGAACACGGTGACGATGCCGGTATCCTGGCAAATCGGACGGTGGCCAGTGGCACACATGCGCGAGTTGATCAGGATCTGCGCCATCGAATCGCGAGCTGCCGGCGATTCTTCACGCAGGTAGGCCTCGTGCATCGCCTGGATGAAATCCACGGGGTGGTAGTAGGAAATGAACTGCAGGGCGTCAGCAACGCTCTGAATCAGGTCGTCTTGCTTGATCACGGTCATGAGTCGCGCTCCTCTAAAAGACGGGAACATTCAATAAGGTGCTTGCAGTTGGGGTGCATCGGTCGGCTGCAAGCACCTTTCAAGGCACGCCGGGGTTGCTGGCGCGACGCTAAAAAGGCGCGGCAGTATAA
Organism: Pseudomonas helvetica; assembly: GCF_039908645.1. NCBI lineage: Bacteria > Pseudomonadati > Pseudomonadota > Gammaproteobacteria > Pseudomonadales > Pseudomonadaceae > Pseudomonas > Pseudomonas helvetica. Next base: position 4,969,384 of record NZ_CP150917.1, on the reverse strand, counting down.
CGCGCCTCGAAGCCGGGCACACCCGCCGGCAGTCAAACCAAAGTCGCATAGGGTCAAGCATGCCCATCTGTTGGCAAACCTTTGTGGCGAGGGAGCTTGCTCCCGCTGGACTGCGAAGCAGGCCTAAAGCTTCTCACCTCGATGTCTCAGGCACACCTGGCCGGCCGGATTTGCGGCCGCTTCGCAGCCGAGCGGGAGCAAGCTCCCTCGCCACAAAGGTTTGCCTGGCCTGCATTGCATCGTGCGTGCCTATCACCTCAAAATTGAATGGTCATTCTTGAGGTGCAACACTAAAGTGACATCTGGCATTTCAGGGTAGGACACTGTTATCAGTCCCCCCTTCGCACGGTGAGCCAACGATTGACCCATAACGCTCTCCAGAGTCTGTTGCTCAAGCGCTTTATTCTGGCGACGGGCACCTATGCGCTGGTGTTATTGCTGCTGTGGCTGGCGATTCTCAGTGGTCACTATCAAGGCTCGGTGCGCAGCGCGGTAATCGGTACGCTGCTGGTGATACTCAGCCAGTCGGTGTTGTTCGCGATGTTCTCCACCGGGAGCAATCTGCGTTTTGCCGACCCTGGCCTGACTGAAGTTCAGGTGCTCCTGGGGCTTGGCTGGCAGACCTGGCTGATCGCTCATCTGGACTCGGCCCGTGGCGCCTTCCTGGTGTTTTACCTGTTGATTCTGTTATTCGGACTTTTCCATCTGCCGCGCCAAGCGTTCATCCGATGTGCGGCCTTGGTCTTTTTCAGCTTTGCGGGCCTTAACCTCTGGGAAGGTTATTACCTCGAGCCGGTCGACCCGGCGCTGGCGGCGCTGCAAGTCTGCGTGTTGTTTATCGTGCTGGTCTGGCTGACGCTATATGCCGGCTACGTTCAGACCTCACGCCAACGCATGCGCAAGCGGCGCTTTGCCTTGCAAGCGCATCAAGACACCTTGCGCGGGATGATGCGCCAACTCGAAGACCTGGTTGCCACCGACGAACTCACCGGGCTGTTCAACCGCCGGCATTTTCTACGCCTGACCACGCGCGAACTGCGCAGCATGGAAGAGGGTACGGTGCATGGTCTGGCACTGATTGACCTCGACTATTTCAAACGCATCAACGACAAGTATGGCCATGCGGCCGGCGATCAGGTGTTGCAGGCGTTCGCCGGTGTCGCCACGGCCTGCCTGCGTGAAGACGATGTACTGGCGCGTTATGGCGGTGAGGAGTTTGTGTTGTTACTACCCGATTGTGATCCCGAGCGCCTGACCTCTTGCTGCGAGCGGCTGCGCATTGCCTTTACCGAGGTCGAACTGGTCGGTCTGCCGGTGCAGGACCTGAGCCTGTCCGCCGGCATGACCTTGCTTGAGTCGGGCGACGATCTGGATGGCGCCTTGCAGCGTGCCGATCAGGCGCTGTATCGCGCCAAGCGTGACGGTCGCAATCGCTGCGCTGCCGCTTGGGAAAACGCCGATGCCTGAACTAAGGGTGGGCGATAACCAATGGTCGGTGGCAGCGGGCAGCAACCTGCTCGACGCGCTTAACCAGAAGGGGATGCACGTGCCCTACAGCTGCCGCGCCGGCAGTTGCCATGCGTGCATGGTGCATTGCCTCAAAGGCGAGGTGAGCGACCGACGTCCCGATGCGCTGAGCGCCGAGCAACGTGAGCAAGGTTGGCGGCTGGCCTGTCAGTGCGAGGTCGTCGATGACCTGCACGTAGCGGTATTCGATCCGCTGCGCGACGGCTTGCCGGCCACCGTCGAAGCTGCCGACTGGTTAAGTGCCAGCGTGTTGCGCCTGCGTTTGCAGCCCGAGCGGCCCTTGCGCTATCAGGCCGGGCAGCATCTGGTGTTGTGGGCCGGTAATGTGGCGCGGCCGTATTCGCTGGCCAGCCTGCCGCAGGAAGATCGTTTTCTGGAGTTTCACCTCGACTGCCGCTTGCCGGGCGAATTCAGCGATGCGGCACGCTTGCTGAAAATCGGCGACCCGATTCGCCTGGGCGAGTTGCGCGGCGGTGCGCTGCATTATGACCCCGACTGGCAAACCCAACCGTTGTGGCTGCTGGCGGCCGGCACCGGATTGGCGCCATTGTTCGGTGTGTTGCGCGAGGCGTTGCGCCAGGATCATCAAGGCCCCATCCGGGTAATTCACCTGGCCCATGATGCCAGCGAGCATTACCTGGCCAAACCCTTGGCGGCGCTGGCGGCACAGCGTCCCAACCTGAGCGTCGAGCTGTTGACGACGGCTGAGCTGGCGGCGGCTTTGGCGCAATTACGCCTTGTTTCCCGGCAAACCCTGGCCTTACTCTGCGGGCACCCCGACAGCGTCGACGCCTTTGCCCGGCGCCTGTACCTGGCAGGGCTGCCGCGCAATCAACTATTGGCCGATGTCTTCGTGCCGCGGGGTTGAACGCGAAATCACTTTCACGAGACTCACCATGACGAACGCCATCCTGCTGGAACGTGAGCGCGGGCTGCTGACCTTGCGCCTCAACCGCCCGGACAAGAAAAACGCCCTGACCCGCGCCATGTACAGCCAATTGGCGGACGCCTTGCTACAGGCCGACGCCGACCCCGAGATCAACGCCATACTGATCACCGGCACCCGTGAATGCTTTACCGCGGGTAACGACATTGCTGATTTCCTCGAAGAGCCGCCAAGCGACCTCAGCAGCCCGGTGTTCCAGTTCATGCGCAACCTGCTGGAATGCCGCAAGCCGGTGATCGCGGCCGTGGCTGGCGCCGCCGTGGGCATCGGCACCACCTTGCTGTTGCATTGCGACCTGGTGTACATCAGCGCGGATGCGAAGTTGCGCATGCCGTTCGTCAACCTCGGGCTGTGCCCGGAATTTGGTTCCAGCCTGATCCTGCCGCGTTTGCTCGGGCAGGCCAAAGCTGCCGAGCTGTTGCTGCTGGGCGAAGGTTTCAGCGGTGAACAGGCCGCCGCCTGGGGCATCGCAACCCAAGCGTTGCCCAGTGGCGAGGCCGCAGTGGCCAAGGCGCGCGAGATGGCATTGCGCTTCGAAACACTGGCGCCCGAAGCCGTGCGTATCAGCAAGCAGTTGATGAAAGCCCCGGACCGCGAACAGCTGCGCAAAGCGATCGAGGAGGAGGGCAAGCTGTTTGTCCAACGGCTGCGCTCGCCGGAAGCGATTGCGGCGTTGTCGGGGTTTATCAACAGAGCCTGAAGGTTGCCGCAGCTGCCGAGCCCGCGATCCGGTTCTGTAGCAGCTGTCGAGCCTGCGAGGCGGCGTTCGGCTGCGAAGCAGTCGTAAAATCAGGCAACGCATTCTTACCAGAAAGCCGCGTATGCAGGATTTGCGAGGACTTCGCCCGACCGCGGTCCGCCTCTAACGCCGCCTCGCAGGCTCGACAGCTACTACGGGGGCGGTTCTGCACTGTATTCAACGTGAGGCTGCGGGGTTCAGGAAGCAGGCAATTAGCGCAGCGTAGTTGGCGCCGCCCCCCCAATCGCCCAGGACCAGCACGTTCCCGTCTTTTTGCAAGGTCATGGTGTTTGCGACCGTGTAATGGTCTTCGAATCGGGTGGAGCTCCAACCTTTCCCGTGGCCAAAGTCGGTATCCAGTTTGCCGTTAATCAGGTAACGCACCACCAGGAATTCAGGGGTTTTGTCATCTTGAAATAAACGTCCAGATACGATGATTTTTCCATCAAACAGCCCAACACCCAAAAACATGACATGTTTTTCGAGGGATTGAAGCAGCACCTTGCCGCCATTGAATTCTGATTCAAATTCACCTTTATCGTTAAGGCAAACCAGCACACCCTGTGTCGGAGACGACACCCAACCGACTGCAAGAACAGCGCCTTTGGAATACTGGACGAGCTTTTCGAGCGAGGGACCGGGGTTCTCGAGCAGTTTGAAACCGTTGTCGGCGAAGGTGTGAACGAAAGAACCATCGTCATTGAGGCGAGCCACCATGCCATGACCTGCCAGTGTTCCGCACACGGTGATTTTTTCGTTATGCACCAAAATGTCCTTGATGGTGCTATTGCCCCAGTACTGATTGGTAACGGCGACATAACCGATGTTGTTAAAGGTGGTGTCAAACGAGCCGTCATCATTGAGGCGGATCAGTAACGCCACCGTGGCAATCCAGATCGGCATGTACACTTCCATGACCACATAAATTTTCCCATCCGCCACCGTGCAAGGCCCAGAGGCGTCCATGCTGGTGGTCGTCTGCGGTGTAAAACCCAGCCCAAGGTCTTTAGCAAGGTTTTCAGGCTGTTTGACCGTCAGCAGACCTTTCACGCCAAAACGCACATCCACACGCCCGTCGATATGAAGGCGAGCAAGCACAACTTCACCTCTTTTCGTATCGATACCGGACAGCAGGATTCTGGGTTCACCCCCGACGGTGAGAAAAAGGATCTGGCGCAGATGGGTGTCTTGCATCGGGCCAAAACGTAAGACTACATATCCATCCTTGCCGAACGCTTTATTTAAAGTGCCATTCTTGTGCAGGCAGGCGATACCTAGCTTGTGGATGATGTCAATGCCTTCGGCGTCGACGCTGCCGCCGACATAGATCTTGCCGTCGGGGCCTTCGGCAATACATTCGCCTGAAGTATCTCGTGCATCGGGAAAACGCAGAATGACTTTACCGTCTTTGTCTTCACCAAATTCCGGGTCGAGATCACCCGCGGCGCGAGCGGTCAGTGCTGTGTATTGGCTCATCGTTCTATTCCTTTAATTGGAGTGGGTTGTCCGTCAAGGGCTGCCAATGACGAGCCGCAACAGTCAAGCGTGAGAATGCCTTGATGACAGCGATAGCAGCGGTGGACGGAATCGATTAAAGGGGGTGAACGGAAGGGCGTCTACTGTCAGATCTGACAGGTGAGAAACGCTTAAATCGTCTATCTGATTATTTTTAAACGAAAAAAAGCCCCGCCATTCACATGGCGGGGCTTTTGCGTTTCAGCGCTCTTTTACTCAGACCATCTTGTCGCCAACGTGCAGGATCTTCATGCCGTTGGTGCCACCGATGGTGTGGTAGCTGTCGCCCTTGGTCAGGATGACCCAGTCGCCTTTCTCGACCACACCGAGTTTGAGCAACTCGTCGATCGCAGCCTGGCTGACTTGTTCGGGCGGCAACGATGCCGGGTCGAACGGTACGGTGTAGACGCCACGGAACATGGCCGCGCGGGCCTGGGTTTCGCGGTGCGGGGAGAACGCGTAGATCGGCACCGAAGAACGAATGCGCGACATGATCAACGGCGTGTAGCCACTTTCGGTCAAGGCGATGATCGCCTTCACGCCCGGGAAGTGGTTGGCGGTGTACATGGCGGCCAGGGCAATACTCTGGTCGCAGCTTTCGAACACTTTACCGATGCGGTGGCTGGAGGTTTTGCTGGTCGGGTGCTTTTCAGCGCCGATGCAAATCCGTGCCATGGCCTGGACCGCTTCGAGCGGGTATTGGCCGGCGGCGCTTTCTGCCGAGAGCATCACGGCGTCGGTGTAGTCGAGTACGGCGTTGGCTACGTCGGACACTTCAGCGCGGGTCGGCATCGGGTTCAGGATCATCGACTCCATCATCTGGGTCGCGACGATCACCGCTTTATTGTGGCGGCGTGCGTGCAGGATGATCTTCTTCTGAATACCCACCAGCTCGGCGTCGCCGATTTCCACGCCCAGGTCACCACGGGCGACCATCACGGCGTCCGAGGCTTTGATCAGGCCATCGAGGGTTTCGTCATCGGCCACGGCTTCAGCGCGCTCGATCTTCGCCACCAGCCAGGCAGTACCGCCGGCTTCGTCGCGCAGTTGGCGGGCGTATTCCATGTCGGCGGCATCACGCGGGAAGGACACGGCGAGGTAGTCGACTTCCATTTCGGCGGCGAGCTTGATGTCGGCCTTGTCTTTTTCAGTCAGGGCCGGAGCTGTCAGGCCGCCACCGCGACGGTTGATGCCTTTGTGGTCCGACAGCGGGCCGCCGATGGTCACGGTGCAATGCAGTTCGGTGGCGGTGGCGGTATCAACGCGCATCACCACGCGGCCGTCGTCGAGCAGCAGCTCGTCGCCCACGCCGCAGTCTTTCACCAGGTCCGGGTAGTCGATGCCGACCACTTGCTGGTTGCCTTCGGTCAACGGATGGCTGGTGGAGAAGGTGAATTGATCACCGATCTTCAGCTCGATCTTCTTGTTGGCGAATTTGGCGATACGGATTTTCGGGCCTTGCAGGTCACCCAGCAGGGCAACGAAGCGCCCGTGCTTGGCAGCGAGGTCACGCACCAGCTTGGCGCGAGCCTTGTGCTCGTCGGGGGTGCCGTGGGAAAAGTTCAAGCGGGCAACGTCCAGGCCAGCCAGAATCAGCTGTTCGAGAACTTCCGGCGAGTTACTGGCCGGGCCAAGGGTAGCGACGATTTTGGTACGACGGACGGACATGCAAAGACTCCTGAGTTCAAGCGCTGGGTGAGGCTACTATGGTCCGATGCTGTAGTCATTGTTCGTTTGCACTACTTTTCATTTGTTTCTTTAAACGAACATTCCTGAAAATTTTCGGATCCGTCCATTGATAAGCACCTGCCGTTTGTCGGCGCTGTTAGTTTTAACAGGTAGGCAGGCATTAGGGGGCGGGGTTGAATGCTCTGGAGGCTCGTCAAAAGGTGACGAGTCAAGGAGATGACAACATGACCACGGACACCCAGGTACTGATTATTCCGGTAATCGTGCAACCGGTAGAGGGCGCAACAGAGCAAAACAAGGTCAAGGTATCGGGCATCGCTTCTAAAACTGAAAAAGGCGACGTTGTTGAAATCGCAAAAGCAGGGAGCGGCCATTTTCTTTTGAGACGCGAGGTGTCAGAGGACGGTCATTGGTCAGGTACGTTGGACGAAGATCTGCCCAAGGGTGTGCATATGATTACGGCACGCCTGATCCGTGGCACCGGCACCGGCCCTTGGTCACCGGCTCGAACATTTACGGTCGACTGACCAGGATGTTGTCGTTCATTAAAAAGCCCACTGAGCCTTGGCGGCTCAGTGGGCTTTTTTCGCTTGATCCGGTTATTGAAGATTTTTCCCAACGGGTCGATACAGAGCACAAGACAGGAGAACCCTCATGCGATTCGTGCTCATTGCCGCCCTTGCCCTCAGTGCCACGGGCTGCACCCGTTGGTCAATGGACCATCATTTGAACAACGCCTACCGCGCTTACGACCGAGGCAATTGCGAGGACGCGATGCTCGAATTGTCCCAGGTCGATCGCAACAGCCGGGCGCGGCGCTATATACAGCCGGAAGTGTCGATGCTGCGCGGCCAGTGCCTGGAACGTCAGAAGCTCTATGTCGATGCGGCCCAGACTTACCAGTTCATCATCGCCCAGTACCCGGACAACGAGTACGCGTACCGTGCCCGCGCGCGGCTGGAAACCTTGCAGTCGCTGGGTTGGTACCCACCGCGCAGCAGCGCCAAAAGTATGCCCGCGCCTCTGTAATGGTAAGTGCCTGATCCCCGTCAGCCAAGAGACAAGCGTGCCGAACGCAAAACCTGTGGCGAGGGAGCTTGCTCCCGCGGGTCGGTCCGCGCTCGGGCGAAGCGACCCTGAAATCAGCCACCGCGAATATTCAGATGGAACGCGATTAACCGGATTACGACCGCTTCGCGGTCGAGCGGGAGCAAGCTCCCTCGCCACAATTGATCACCCGTCGATAGATATTCGTTAACTGACGAGCATCAGGGTGTGTGTGCCCGCCTTGAGCTAATCTTCGATTAGCGTGTTTTAGAATGTTCAACCTAAACCATGTTGATACCTGTGACCGGCAACGGAATCGGGGAGAGCGCTCCTGTCTGTCAGGCACGTTCCGAAGTATCAGTACGACCCTGCTCAAGGGGCTTTCCAAAGTGATAAACAGCCTGTTCACTGACCGTCGGATCGAGCGGCATCAACTGCCGTATTTTCTGAGAGTGTTCAACAGTGTCACCGACAAGCCTGTCGGCTTTATCGGCAATGTCACGGATGATGGCCTGATGCTCATTTGCCCGTTGCCGATGATGGTCGGCGCAGCGTTTGACCTGCGCTTGAAAATCCCGGCCAGCGAAGGTGTCTTGCAGGTCATCGACCTGCGTGCCCGTTGCCTGTGGTGTCGTGAAGACGCCACTCCCCACCACTACGACGCCGGTTTCGAGGTGCAACGCGCACCGGCTGAATACGGGCAACTGGTGAGTGCCTTGCACCAGTACTTCAGCTTTTATCCGATGCCGGCTTCGGTCTGATGCAGCAAAAGATCGCCTGCGACTGGATCCCCAGCATGAGCTTCTCCGAACGTTGGACGACACAAGAAGTGTTGCCAGGATCGGAGGCATGTTATTTCGAAAACAGCATTCTGGTTAATCAATTGGCGATAAAAAATCTGTTTTTATACCTGCCATAAGTGACAGTATTCGCGCCCGTTTTTTTTGTTTAGTTTTGGATTGACGCCGTTACGAGGTCATCTGAAGTTTACTGAATGAAAGGGAGCACTATCATGAACACCAGAGTCGAAGGTTTGTCGCAAGAAGCCAAGCTCTTGCAGGCATACACCTGTGATCTACCAGATCCACCTGGGAGGTTTTCTGGAGAAAAATTCATTTGTGGAAAACAGTCGGATGGCAATTTTTACGTGTATGCCAAACAAGGCCATTCATTAGGCGAGAGTGAGGTAAGCATCGTGTTACCTCCGGATGTGAAGACGAAACGTTACGTTATTGGTACCGAAGCAACCGCCACGTATATGCTTACAAGACCAGATGGCACCTATTTACTCCAGATGGGTGTATCAGGTTGGGTCGCCATCATAGTGAGTGCAGATGGAACGCGTGTGGAAGGCACGTTCCAATTTACTACGTATACAGGCAAAAGAATTCAAAACGGCTCATTCGACTTGGTGGTGGCAACTAAGTCCGGGGCGCACCCACCACTTGCTCTGGATTGAGTATTACCACCAATGCCTCTATCCACAGAGGCATTGGACTTGATCGATGAAGGCTGCGATCTTTTGCCGTTCAACGCGTTACAGCTGAAGCCCGTACTCGATCGGCTGGATCGGGTACTCGTTGTCCAGCGCCTTCTCGACCAACAACAACCCGTGCTCGGTCAGCTGATGGATCGCCAGCGCCAGGTTGCGGTGCTTGTCTTCCAGGTCGTCGGACAGGTCGAGGATCAATGTGCTCACCGAGCAGAAGGTCTCGTAGGTATAGGCCATCAAGGCTTCGTTGTTGATGTCGGGGAGCACGGAGAAGAATTTCAGTGAGCGCCGTTCATAGTCGCGCGGGTTGCCGGTGCCGGGTTTGAGGTAGTGGTCCAGCGCCTTGTGGGCGGCGGCGTGGAGCTTTTTCGAGTCGGGGGAATCGTAGGGGGAAACGTTGTCGTATTCGGGGGGATTCGGAGTGGCTTTGAACATTCTGTTGTTTCCTTGAGTGGGGCTGCCACCGACTCGCGACTAAACGAGGGGTGGCGGCTGAACGCAGGTTAGTCGACCGGGAGGAAACACGAAAAACCGGCGCGCCCGAGGGCGCCCTGCGCACAGCCACCATAACGTTCAGGGATAGGGAATACCTGACCATCTGGAGCGCAGTGCACCTACGTGTAACCTCCGAGCGACTAAACCCGATCGCTGATGGGCAGCGACACGAGAACAATAGAAGCCGGGGCCAAGGTGCACAAGCCGGCGGATTCTGGCGTAACTGTAGGGCGCTGCGCAAGGCGGTGTAGCCGCTGACTGAGGCGTTGAAAACACGGAGGAGTGCCGAGGTGAGCAGGGTTGCCGTTCGTCGTGACTGTCATTTTTTACAGGTAGAAAACGCCCGGTGCGCGAGGTAGAAACAAAGCTGTGGGGTATTCAACGACAAGCGGAGCGGGATCATGTCAGACGATGGCGAGTTCAGTGGCGCAGAACGTAACGATGATAGCTCTGCAGATCAGGGACCCGACAATTGCATGGAGCGTCCGCTTGAGGGGGAAGTGATGCCCTTGGCTTCAGAAGGTATGAACGATTTATCCGACTCCCCGATCACGGATAATCCTCTGGAGATTGACCTTGCATCGAAAAGCATAGTGAGTCCGTCGTTTTCATTTAAATTCCGCTTACGTAATAACTCTGCCAAGTGCGATGTCCAAATGCGTATGGATTTACCTGATGGGGACTCTGTCGCAATTTTCATAGGTCTAATTACTGATGGCAATTGGCATGAAATAAAGTTCACTACGTCTCGTAGAGGAGCGGCGGTGATCGTTCGGAACTGGCGTACGCATATTACTTGGTATGGGGAAGAGAGCACTTACATTTATTTTTCTGATTTACCCGTTATCGATGCGCAGAGTGTGTTTACCAAAATAACGGGAAGTGGTGGCGATTCCTCTACGCTCAGGGTTGTAGTGCCCGACACTGGCACTGCAATGAGTCGGCCCTTTACGGCTTCAAATGGTCGGTGGGGGATCGGGTTGCTTCCGGGCACAGCATTGGGTACGCACACGATCACTATCGAGCAAAGTGTCTCCGGATTTTTAACGCGGTATTCTTTGCGTCAAACAATTACCTACCGCGTCGTACCGACTATCATCGTGCCCACTCAAAATAGCAATGTGGCAAATAATGACTTGGTGCTGGTTGCAGGACTAACCGCCGCTCCTGGTTATCCCGTTCATATTATGAATAAAGGCGGAACTGCTGATTTTGGACTTACCGAGCCTGCAAATAGCGATGGCTATTGGAGTAAGTATCTTGATTTACGACACATAGTTGGCCCTTTATCGATTACGGTCCGGCACGTCGAATCTGGCAACGAAGGATGGTCAGCGGTACGCTCCTTTACTCTTTTTACCCCTATGGTTATTCCAGCCATCACTGCTCCTGGCGCCGATACCGAGCAGAATCAAACCTTCACCCTCTCAGGTGTCGGGGGGATGGCCGGCGCAACCGTCGAGATTTACGAGGGCTTTGGGAGCATTAAACTCGGTGAAAGTGGCGTGCTGACAGGGGCGAACTGGGTCGCTCAAGCCGTCGTACCGCCTGGGCGAAAAGGGCTTGTTGCGTTACAAAAACTGGATGGGGCTACATCAGAGAATAGCGCCTCCCGCTTCTTCAAAATCCGTCCCGCTCAACTGGTCGTCACCGTGACGCAAGGGGACGATGAAACCATGGAGTTCTCCGGCGCCGGGTTTACCGATGCCACGGTTGAAATCAGAAAACTCAGCGGGCCGGGTGAGCCACCGTTGACCATTGCTACGGTCGCAGCGAGTCGATGGAAGGCGACCGTCAGTAACTGGCCACCAGGCAATTACACGATGTCGGCGATCCAAAAGGTTTCCTATAACCCTGACGGGTGGATTACATCGGAGCCGGTTCAGTTTGTCTTTACCCGGGCACTACCCATCCCGACCGAAGTGAGCCATACGGTGGCGAACTACACGCCGACTTTTTCCGGAAAGGGTTATACCGGGGCGACGGTCGTTCTCCTCAACGATTTGGGGGCAACCCCGGCTCTTCCGGATACCACCGTGAGGAATGGCGCATGGACAAGCACAGCCTTGACACCGTGGGGACCTACCCACAAGCGCAACGTCCATATCAGGCAGGTCCTGAATGACCTGTGGTCTGATCCATGGATTACCGTCGAGGTGACCATTGCGCCCTTGGCGCCAGAGATCACTATTACCGACGATGGATTGTCGCCGATCATCACCGGCAACTGCTGGCCTGGGGCCGTGGTCAATCTGACCTACAGCGACAGCGCCACCGTACATAAACCTACCCTCACGGACGACACCTGGACCTTTCAACGCACCCTTCCCTTTGACCACGATGTCACTCATACAGTCACCGTGACCCAGACGGTCGGCTCGCAAACGTCGGAATCGGCGAGCAAGATGTTCACTATCCCGCTCCCCAAACCGGTCATCACATCACCTGAGCCAGGTAAAGACGAAGAGGTTGGCCCTGACCTGATCGTTAAAGGTGACAACGGGGTGAAGTGCGCCACGGTGAAGATCCGGGACGCTCAAGACAGCTCAATAGTGGGTTCCAGGCTTCTAACCGAAGACGGCCCTTGGTCAGTGACTTTCGATAAGCTACCGGCGTTTCGTCGATACAGCATTGACGCGACGCAGAGCAACAGCGTGCGGGAGTCGGAGCGTAGTGAGGTGTGCACGTTCACGGTGTTGCTGTTGCCGCCATCGTTCGAGGTGCCGCAGCCAGAAGGCGATCTACCGCGCAACTCAATCATTTCAGGCCGAGGCCTGCCCGGTGCCCAGGTTTCGGTATGGCGCCAAGGCAATCCGGAGCCTTGGCTTCGCGAAATTCTCGTTGACGACCGGGGTCACTGGGAGCGCCCGCTGATGGAGTTTTTTGTCGGAAAAATAGTCATCTGGGCCACGCAAACCTTTGAGCAGCAGACGTCAAAAGACAGTCCCCTGCTGACCTGTAACGTGGTGCCGAATGCGCCGTTCATGGAAACCCCCGCCCCTGACGCATTCGTACAGAACAAGGTGGTGTGTTCCGGGTTTGGTTATACGGACAATACGGGCGATACGGTCACAGTGGCGTTCGCCGATGCTCCGCAAACGGAGCTGGGGCAAGTCCAGGTTCTTGCTGACCGGAGCTGGTCAATGCGGATCACGCTCGCCCGTCCGGGCGGCATCCATAAATTGATCGCTGTGCAATCGCGCGATGGCTTCGCTTCTGCGCCGTCACCTGAACGACAGATTCAGTTGGGCGCTTATCAGCCACAGGTCAATGTGCCGACAGAGGGTCGCTGGGTCCCTGAACCGGTAGCGTTCGAAGGCAAAGGCCAGGACGGTGTGGGTGAGCTGGTTGCCTGGTTCAACCCTGATCAAACGCTGGTTGACGGCATCGAGATCGCGGAGACGGATTGGAGGGCTACGGCTCAAGTGAAGCTGAGGCCGGGGGGTAATTGGGTCTGCTTTCAGCAACGCCTCGCGGGTGGAACGGAGTCATCTCGCTGGGCCGAAAGCGCACGCTTTGAGGTTGGCCCGCCGGAGCCTTCGTCTGAGTAACAGCCTTCAAGGCTTCCGACGAGCGGTCGGCGTTACTGTCAGTTATGACAGTAGACGCAGGCTTCGCTCTGGCACCAAATTCAATCAGTGAATTGAACCCGGCGACGCCCTCACCAGGGTTTCAGCGTCCTGTCATCCATACAAGGAGTGTCATCATGGCTGCCTCACCGCATAGCCCCCTTCGGCAGATCTACTGCGAAGTGTTCAGTGAGAAACAGCGCAAGGTTAATGATTTGCTGAGCCAATACATCGAACAGGATGGATCGGTTTTCCCTCTGGTGGCAAAGGGTGTGGAAGGTCTGGTACGTGACTTCGGCTTGAACCGGGATGACGCGCAAGTGTTTCTGTGGCGTTCCAATGCCTTGGCAATCTATGTGCGACGGCAGTTTATCGAGCAGGAGTTGACCGGCGATGAAACAGAACACATCAGGCCGATGAGCGGGCTTTTATCATTGGTGCCGGGACCCAGTTTTGAAAAACTTTTTTATCCTCCCTTTGATAGGTTATGCCCGCCTGATGCCCTGGAGTCGGTGACTTCGCCGGTCGCGTATCTGATTGAGCTGCTGATGTGGATCAGAGACAAAATCGAATCTCGTGGTGATAAAGAAAAAATACCACTCATGGAGCGGCGCACGGATCTACTGCCGTTGCCCATCGATCACAAGGCGGTGCATCAATCGGTGTCATCGGTGGACATTATCGTCCGGGTGCTGGAAGCGTTTATCAAGGCCCACGGTCAGGCGGGCAGTGATATCGATGATGCCCTGCGCGAGGCCCGTTATCCCAACGGGCTGCCCCATTGCCAGGACTGGAAGACGATCGATTGTGTCGCCCGGCACCATGACCTGTCGGTAGGGGCTGTGGCCCGTGTGGTCGATCGGTCCTTTCCGTACTTTCTGCAACTCAATGCCCAAGGCTGTGATGGGGAGCGGGCCTTGCTTCATGCGTCTCGGCTGGGGCCTTATCAGCGGGCGTTGTTGATTGAGGATCCGGTTCCCGACGATGACTCCGAAGAATCCAAAGAGAAGCAGGAGCTCTTCTATCGCCTGAACTTTGGCACTGTGGGCACGGCTGATCAGAACATCAACCAAGTGGAGTTTTTCTGTGAAAGGACAAAACTCGAAAGCCTGGGGCTTGAGGATCTGATTTCGATTCGAAGTTTTGCTCCGGTGCGGTCTGCCAATGTTCCTCTGAAAGGTGACGAGGAGTTGCCTCCCAGCGGAGCACAGTCAGGTTCAGTCTATCTCAATGCGCGTAAGACGCCTGCTGTCAACATCGATTTCAGCTTGGGAGGTGGTGGCAACCTTCACCGATTGATAGATTACAGCCACACCCGATTCGACCGAATGAACCGCAAGCTGCGCCTGGACAACTGGCTAGGTCTGCCCAGCGAGCAAGTGGATTGCCTGCTGATGGCGGCAATCAATGCCAATGTGACCCCTTGGGTGCTTGAGCCCGAGTGCTGGATATCAGAAAACACCCTGCAGGCCATCGGCCTGTTTCAAGAGTTACGCGAGCGTTATGGCTGTACCGCCGAGGACTTCGCGGTGTTTATCTACGTGCTGTCGATTTTCGGCCGTGGCGAAGTGCTGTCGCAGTTCGATCGCATTTTTAATGCTTCGGTGCATTTCCCCAAGCCGCTGCAACTCGATGGCCACGAGTTTCCGGTGTTTCCGGTGCCGGGCGAGGACGCGTTAACCGTCAATCAACTCTGCAGTGGCCTGAAGATTGACCTGCATACCTACCGTCACCTGGCACAGGCAATTGCCCATGCCCATGGTCGCGAGGACACGCTGATCTGCGACCTGGCAACCCTCTCAAGCTTTTACCGCATGGTGAAACTGCCCCGAATGTTGGGCATCAGTCCGGTCGAGGGCATTCTGTTGCTCATTATTCTGGGGGGCGACAGTTGGCTCAAGGCGTTGGCCGGCGTGCCCGAGCTCAAGTCGAACAAACACGAAGGCGTACCGGATGCGCTGAACATCATCCAGGCCATGGAGGCCTGTGTTCGCTGGTGCAATGAGCGTGAGCTGTCGGTGCTCTGGATGCTGCAACACGCTTCACCGGTTGTGGTATCGGCGGTATCGTCGAATGAGCAGGAGTTGTTCGAACAACTGCGAAGTCTGCTGTCTGCGGCCCTGTTTTCCGAAACTGCATTACTGATGGCCGGTGTCCCGCCGCTGGCGGGCGGTGCGAGCTGGCTGGATTTACTGACCGCTCTGGTCGACAGCAACGGGTTGGTTCAAGTGCTGTCGGAGGCGATTGAACTCGATTACCTGACCTTTGCCCGCGAGAGGCTCGATGAGGCGGTGAGAATCGGCATTGGCGAAGGCGATAAAGAGTCGCATGCGCTGATCGTCGAAAAAATGCTCGGCGTATTGCTGCAAGCCAGGGCTGGCCAGGTGTCGGTGATCAAGGAATGCCTGGCGGTCTATGCCGGTCTGAAGTCCGAGCTGGTATTAACGGTACTCACCTGGGCAGGCGGGACGGTTTATCAGGTGCTCAAGTCTGCGCTCGAAGGTGCAAGGCACGATGACGGCGCCGCAAGTGGACGTCGGCGGCAACAAGCAGACGAAGCTGATCCGCTGCTCGAACTATTGGCCGATGTGCAGCGCCGCAGTGCGGTGGTGGTGAAGCTGGACCTTAGCGTCGAACTGCTGGAGGACTACCTGGCCTACGGCTATATATCGTGGCTGAGCCGCGACAACAAACATGAGTTCACGCTGAGTACCCTTTATTACCTGACGGTGCTCAACCAGGCCTTTGCGTTGGGTCAGCAGCCACCGGAAAAACTGCTTGATTACCTGCGTCAGGTCAACGCACTACCTGAGCCTCTCTCTGACGATGCCCTGGCGCTGGCCCAAGAGACTGCGGCGATCAGGCTGGCGATTTTTTTCGCCTGGAGCGTCCAGGAAGTGCGCGAGTGCGCAAGACGGGTCGACCCGGAAAAGATGCTGATCAAGAACCTCGCGCAGTTGGATCTGTTGATCCGCGTCCGTGAGCTGTCAGCCCGTAGTGGCATGGATGCCCAGACGATTTTCCTGATGGGCATGCTCCCGGCAGAAATCGACAAACCGGCTTACGCACTGGCTGCCGAGCATGCACTGCTCAGCCTGAATGCCTCGCCCGCGCCATTGATCCCCAATGAAGATGAAGCCCTGGAACATATGGTCACGCTTACCAGCGAGGTGGATCCTAGGGTGCTGGTGGCTAATAAGCCGGGGGAAAAAGCCACCTTCAAAGTGACCGTCAAGAACCATGCAGGCAAGGGCTTGAGCGGGGTCAACGTGTACTGGAAGACCTCACTGGGCAGCATCAAGCAGACCGCTACCTGGACAGATGGAGTGGCGACCGCCGAGTTTATTCCGGACAAGGTCATGGGCACGGCAACGCCACGCTTCTGGCTGGACCTGTATGAGGAGCAGACAGCGCAGAGTGTGAAAATCGGTGCCGATGAAACCTCAATGTTTTTTCCGGGGCCGCTCAAGTCCCAGGTGCCGGATGGCGTCGTGAAGGCTGGTGCGCAAGTCGAGTTGTATGCCGTGATGCAGGACCATTATGGCAATCGGGGTATTGGCATGCCAGTGAAGTGGACCAGTAAGGTCAGGTCTGATCCCGGGATCATGCCTTTCTTGTTTATCCGGCCAGACGAGGGTGTAACCAATCAGGAGGGGATCACGCGAGTCTTCGTCTCCAGTCCCACAGGCGGGACATTCGAGGTCGGCGTCACCAGCCGGGACGGTTCTGTAACAGCAGTTTTTGACGCTATTACCTTCGCCGCTCCTCCCGTCGTTGAAGCGGATGCTTGACGGTCAGGTGCCCTCTGCACCGACGCGTACACCTTGGTGAGACCTCAGGAGCAAGGGTTATGGAAAACAACAAGATCGCAGGGCTGCTCGAACAGCGTCGCATGGCATTGCTTGAGTATTGCATCGGGCAGGTGAGAAAGGGCTCACCTCCTGCTGACGATAAGTTCAATTTCCTGAGAACACCGGCGGACCTGCTTGAACTCCTGCGCATGGATCCGCTGGACAGCTACTCGGTGCAAAGTTCCTGGGTCGCCCAAGCCATCAGTAGTGCCCAGCAATTCATCCATGCGGCGTATCGCAAGCTGGAACCGGGGTATTCAGATTGCGAGTTCGATAAACGGGATCTGCAAACCTGGGAGCTCTACAACAACTACCCGGATTGGGCGGCGTTGATGATGATCGCCCTGTACCCGGAAAACTACATCACCCCCTATGTACGTCGGCGCAAGACCAGCCTGTTCAAAACCCTTGAGGACAACCTGAACCAGACGCGCCTGAGCACTGATTCCGTGCAGGTGGCATTGCAGGAATACCTGCAAGAGTTCGAGCAGACCTGCAACCTGAATGTCATCAGCTGCTATATGGACGGCACCTCGCTCACAGCGCCCCTTACACCCACGAAAGCAGATTATTACTTGGTTGCCCGGCAGCGGATTCAGCCTTTTCAGTATTTCTGGCGCAAGGCCGAGGTTGAACTGACGTCCAGTAGCCGGGCTATCAACCCGGCCGCGTGGCGTGAGTGGCAGCCGCTCGAGATTCCAGTCGGGGATAAGGTGCTGGATATACGGCTGGTGTTCTGGGGCGGACGTTTGTGTGTGGTGTGGGGCGAGTGGCGTGAAGGCATTGCAGCGAGTGTGGACTTCGTTCCTCCCGTGCTTCCCAAGTTGGAGATCAAATTGGCGTTCATGGCTCAGAACGGTCATTGGTCAGCACCGTTTTTATTGCACAGCAAGGAGCAGAATACCGACGTCTCGCTCGGCAGCCGTTTGATCGCGACGGTGTTGGTCGATGAGCAGCATCCCAAAGGCAAGTTGGGGGTGTTGTTGACCAACCGTAGCCGCCAGGGTACGACGGCTCCCGCGAATCCTGTCGATGTGTACCTGGTACGCGATGTCCTGTTCCGTGAGGTTACTGAAGATGGGCGTTGGTTGGGGCCATTGGCAGACTATCGCTTTGTCGATTCAGGCATCGTGCAACATCCGATCTTGCGACAAAATCTTCCGACTATTGTCGAGTCCAGCGACCCTACCGGTACGTTGACGCCTTACTACTCCTTGCAAGCGGTTGTTTTGCGTGTTGGCAAGGACGATGTTCTTCTGGTCAGGGGGCTTTGCGCGGTGAAGCCTGATTTCGCCGGGACGAACAAGGCCTTCGATTTGACATTGCTCAATCCGGCACCAGGGGATCCTGCTCTGATCAAAGGACTTTTTTCCGATAGCGGTGGCTGGAGTACTCCCTGGATGCCTCTTCGCCGGGGGGCGGACGATTTTACCGGACCTATCACTTATACATTCGGTGGTTCTGCCCCAGAGGATCGCCTCGGGCGCCAAAAATATGTAGTGACAGTGGGCAAGGTTGCCTCTTTTGACCCACCGTCTCTGGACAAGACCAACGCCCAGGGCGCGCAATTTCTCACGCTCAACCTGCCTGTACCGTACCTCAAACAGGTGCGTCTGAACTCGCTGTTCGGTCCCGATCTGGTGCAGCGCGCCAATATTTCGGTCGAGGCCGTGTTGGACTGGCTGACCCAGCATTTGAAAGAGCCGAACCCGGCATCCGGTTCTTTCGACGAGCCAAACGGGCCGTTCGATGGCGCCAACGGGCTGTTCTTCTGGGAACTGTTTTTCCACCTGCCGCACCTGGTGGCGTCACGGTTGAACGCTGAAAACCGTTTTCTGGAGGCGCAGCAATGGCTGCATTACCTGTTCGATCCTCAGGCCCCGGTAGATTCTACAACCGACCCACACAAACCCCTTTACTGGCGCTGCCGCCCCTTGACGGGGCCCGACAACCCGGGCTGGGAAGCCGAGGCGGTTACCGACCCGGATCAGATCGGTTATTCGACACCCAGGCATTTTCGGATTGTGGCGTTCACCGAGTATGTAAAAAACCTGATCGCCTGGGGTGACTGGTATTACCGCCAACTTACCCGTGACAGCCTGGTAGCGGCGAGGTTGTGTTATGTGCAGGCCGAGTTTTTGATGGGGAAGCCCCCTACGGGGAGAACCGTCAACCGCTGGACGACGAAAACCGTCGGCCAGTTGTTGGCTGATACCTCTTCCCGACCTGCGCTGGAAGCGTTCGAGAAAAAACTCGCGTTCACTCTGGCGGATCTGCCAGCCAAGGCCGAGGTGGCACCCATGCTGGGCATGCTCGGCATCAAAGGTTTTGATATACCGATCAATGAGCAGTTGCTCGAACTGTTCGCCTTGTCCGGCATGCGCCTGAGTAACCTGCGCGCCAATCTCACTATCGATGGTAAAACGCTGGATATTCTGCTCTTCAGCCCGCCGACGGACCCCAAACGGTTGCTGCAGGATCTGGCGGCTGGCGGCGCTGGTTCGCCACGGCCAATGGGCGGGCAGGTGCAAGTCGTGGCGTTCCGTTGGCGGGTCATGTTCGAAGCCGCGCTGCGGGCGGTGCAGACGTTGCAGGATTATGGCAACCAGATACTGCGCCTGCTCGAACAGCGTGATCGGGCTGAAATGGAAACGTTGCGGCACAGTCATCTGGTGGACCTGGGGGCGTACGCCCAGACCTTGCAGGAGCAAATCATCGAGCAGATGACAGCGAGCGTGGCCGCGTTGACGCAGAGCAAGGCGGTGGCGACTGAGCGTGCTGTTGCGTATGAGGCAAAGGTTGAAAGCAATGTGAGTGCTGCGGAATATGAGGTAATGGATGCCCTGTTGTTGGCGAAAATCTTCAACGGTGTGGGTACAGGGTTCAAAGCGGCGGGAGCAGTCGCTAAAACAGTCGTCCCGAATAAAGCCGGTACGTCATTCGGTGTGGCGAACCCCGGGGGGATACTCGAAGGGATTGGTAGCGCTTTCGATATTGTTGCCGCTGTGCATTCCCTGCAAGCCGAGCGAACCGCCACCAACGAAACCTACCGCCGTCGTCGTGGCGAATGGGAACTGCAAGGTCAACAGGCACGGGCTGAAGAGCGTGCACTCACTGAGCAAATCACCGCGCAAAATCATGCCGTCGAAGCCGCCAGGGCCAACCTGCGGCAAACCCTGCGGGCCAATGCCCACGCGCTGACGCTCTACACCTTCATCAAAAAACGCGCGACCAACGCCGAGCTGTTCGGCTGGCTGCTGGGCCAACTCAAGGCCCTGCATTATCAGGCCCATGACGCCGTCGTCAGTTTGTGCAGGAGTGCGCAGGCCTCGTTGAGCTTTGAGACCGGAGACTACGATTCGCAGATTCTCCTGCCACAGGTCTGGCTGGACGAGCGTCACGGTCTTACTGCGGGTGAACATCTGCGGGTGCACCTGCTGCGCATGGAGCATGAATACTTGCATCGCCATGAGCGACGATTGGAGCTGGTCAAGACGATTTCCCTGCGGCAATTGTTCAATGACGAGGATGTGGATCCGCAAGAAGGTTTTAAAAACTGGGAGGACGCGCTGGTGGAGCTGCAACGCACTGGCACGCTGGATTTCAAACTCACGCAGTTGCTCTTCGATCGCGACCACCCGGGCCACTACTGCCGGCAGATCGGCAGGTTGGATGTCGATATCCCCGCGCTGATAGGGCCTCACGAAAATATCAAAGCTACGTTGTTGCAGGTCAGCAGTATCACCGCCACCAAGGCCTCGACCCGTTCGGTGGAGTACCTGCATAACCTCGAAAAGATAGCTCCGGCGGATGTGCGGTTCAACCTGCGCAGTGGCCAGAAAATCGCTTTGTCGGTGGGCATTGGTGACACCGGCATGATCACGGTGAAATCCGATGAAGGTTTGCTCAACCCCTTCGAATGCACCGGGGCAGTCTCGCGCTGGACACTGCACTTCCCGTGGCCACTCAAGGAGCCACAACAATCCATGTTGGCCTCGCTGACCGACATCATCCTGCGCGTTCATTACACCGCCAAGGTGGGCGACCCGACATTCACCCGAAAAGTCGAAGAGCTGGTCAATCGTGTCGATTGATAGATGGCGGATCGAACACTGATACACAGCGGCTAAACCAAACAGGGACAGGAGTTGGCAGTCATGAGTGAACCGGTCATCCAGGCCAATGCGAGCCTGGTACTCAATGGTGATTTTCGCGAAGGGTATTCTCCCTGGGTAAAATGTCCGATCAATTCAGACTGGGTCGATCGCGTAATAGTCAGCTATCAGGGTGAAGACGTTTATTGTCTGACGGTCGGGAATGAAGCGTCGGTCAGTCAGATTATCGAGGCGCCAAAGGACCCTCGCGCTGATGCTCGTTACGTCATCAGCTTTCTCTGCGAATCGTGGCATGACAAAGCCGGCAGACTGGAAGTCAGCATTGAAGGGAGTTCGGAGCCTGCACAGGTGATCACACTTGCTCCTGGTCAGCGGACTAATAACCAGGTGAACAAGGCGCACCGCGCTGATGGGCAACTGTTGGCATTCGAGCCTGTCGAGTACGAGGTCGAGCTGACGCTGCCGCTCAAACAAAACGACAAGGTTCGTGTCAGCGTGTTCAGCCCAAAAAACCAGGACGGTGAGTATTCGAAGCTCATCTACATCACCCGGATCAACGTCCACCTGCATCTGGGGGAATTAAAGTTGCAGGAGGTGACGTTTGACTGCATGCCACAGTCGCCAGATCGTCTGTTGTACCTGTGTCTGGGGGCGACCGGGGATTTGCCGCACAGCCTTGGTTTTGTGCCTGTCGAAAATAACCCCTGGCTGGACACCCATGCCTCCTTGATCAGCGACGACAACCCACAAGGCGCGGTGGTCACGACGCCGGCTCTGGGTGTTGATCATCCGCTCGATAAACTGTGGTCGCTCGATTGCCCAGTGATCGAGGGTGCTGACGCGCCCTATGAATTTTGGTTCAACCTGCTGAGTAAATACACCGCCGAGGCTTACCCGATCAAGGCTTCGCTTGGGCATCATCGACTCAAGTTCGGTCAGACGCAGGAGGCGGCCTATTATCCGGTTTTCAAATACGGGCAAAGTGTTCAGCTGGGTGTTCAGGTGGTGTCGTATTACACCGGTGAACCGCTGGCCGGGCTGGCAGTGACCTGGAGATTCGACGGGCAAAAACCGGGGGCCGTTGTCCTCACTGAGAACAATGGCTGGGCTTATTATGACCATGTGCCGACGGGCGCTGGTCAGTACGTCATCGAGGCGTCGGTGGAGAGCCTGTACTACGCCAGCGCAGTGATCACTCAATCGTTTGACGTTCAGGTGCTGGCGACCGATCCCTGGGAAGAGGTCATGGCGGTCGTCGACGGTAAGGAAACCCTTTGGGCCGAGAAGACCGGTTACCCAAATCGTGGCAGCCAATACCCGGTGACGCTGAAACTGCCTGCCGACAGTCCGTTACTGAGAACTCAATTGTGGCTTCAATGGGAAGGCGATTCGCCTGCCGAATTGGGGGTGGCGGTGAGTCCTGGACTCAAGGAGCCGGTGCCGGTCACCGTCGACGAGCTGATCTGGTGGCTGACCTGCGATGATCGTCTCGACGGCAAATTCGAACTGCTGCTGGGCTGCTCGAAGCTGTTGCTACCTTCGCGTAAAAAACCAATGTCGCTGGCGCGCAATGTGGTCGAGATCGGCGAGGTGCGAACGTTTAACACGTCCCCGGTGGTGGACGAGGAGGGCCGAGTGCTGTTGATGGTGCAGGTGTTGCACGTCCTTGCCAGCGGCCTCGGTGATCCGGTGATCAATGCACTGGTTGAGTGGCTGGGACCCAACGGCACGGTTTCTACCGTCACGGGGGCCGGTGGTTGGGCCAGTGTACTGGACACACCGGAAAGTGCGGATCCTTACAGCATCACCGTACAGGTCCGGGCACATGCGGACATGCCGCCGATTGAGCGTCAGTTTGAGGTGACGCCACAGGCAACCAGTTCCTGGCGTGGTAAAGCCGAGTTTGATCTGGATGGCGTACCAGTGGATTTGGCCACCGTTGGCATCGCCTGCCTGCGGGGGGGATCGCCTACCTTTCGCGTGACGCCGACGGCCGGGAGTCCGCTAAAAGATAAACCCATGACCTTGACCTGGCGTGCTGCCGATCCAGGCCTGGGGCTGACGATCGGGGCGCCGACCGCCACGCCGGAAGGAGGCTGGGAGTGGCGGTTGAGCTCTGTGTTCGGTTCCAGCCACAGCGGGTTGTTTGAGTTGTCGCTCAAGAGCGACGCGTTGCCTGAAACACGGGGGTTGTCCGGGCGTTTGCTGTCCAGCGAGTTGGCAGATGAAGCGAGTGCGCGGCTTGATCAGGTGTCGGCAAAGGAGGATGGGACATTTTTCCCGTGTCTGGGGGCTGTTCATCGTTACAACTTCTTGCCCAATGCCCTGAGCCCGCTGATCGGGCTGGATGTCATGCTGACTTGGTCGGGCACGCCGGCCGAGGAATTGGGCGCCACCGTGGAGCCTGCGTTGCACCTGCCTCAGGTGATCAGCGCTGGGGGCGCGCCCTGGGCGTTGAACTTCACCATCAGTCAGAACAACGGTCAGTTTGCACTGGCGCTGGAGCTGCCTCAGCTCAAGCTGACGTCCACGGCCAATGTGATGCAGCTGGGGCATAACAAAGTCAGGATTGACGACCAGCGCAAAGCGGCCGTGGACCCGGTGGTCGGGCAGGATCGTGCCTGGCAGTGGGTGCAGGTGATCTCCAGCTTCACCCGGCAGCCGGTAGCGCAGGTGCCTGTGCAGTGGACGGCGAGTACTTCGAGCAGGGTGGATACCGATGAAAATGGGTGGTCCGGCTATGGCTTGTTGCCGACGACCGCGCAACCGCATAACGTCGAGGCACTCGTTGCCAGCCCTTATGACGGTTACGAGGACAAACACACCATGATGGTCAACGTGCTGCCGAGCGATCCGTGGAAGGGGCTTGTCGTTCAGTTTGATCGGCAACCTCTCCAGCCTTGGGGTGCCAAAACGTATTTCCCGCGCCGCAAAGGCGAGCACAGTATCAACCTGCAGGTGGACGCGGACAGCGCGCTGTTTGATCAAGAGCTGACGCTTGGATTGACCGGGACTGGCCCTACTGCCCTTGGCCTGAAATTCTCGTCGGACCTCGGTGTGCCGCAGCGGTTTCGTGAGGGGAAATTAAGCTACAAACTAGTATGTGATGATCTGATGGACGGGAGCTTCGCGCTGCGCTTGGCGGCGTCGAGGCTGCAGAACCTGTCACCGGCCAATGCCATGTCGTTGGGGACAGATTCGCAGGTGCTGAAAGTCATCGTCAACAACCGCGTTCATCAAACGCTCGATTGGGAACAGGAGCTTGTTGAACAGATCAAGGTGGTGTCTGCCATTAGTGGCAAGCCGATGGTCGGCCGGATCGTGACCTGGAGCAGCCGCGACCTTGGGGTGGTGAAAACTGTGACCGATTTTTACGGCGTGGCAAAAATCAGCTTCAAACCGGTCACCACAGGAGCCGGTGAGCTGACCGCGACGGTGGGGGATCAGGATCACTCCGAGTCCGCATCCTTGACCTTTACGCTGAACGAGCCACGCAAGATCCTTGAACTCATTGAGGTCAATACTATTGAAAATGGTGTTGCTGAGGAGTCAGAGGCTCGCGCACAAGCAAAGGTCGTTTCCAGTCGTACCGGAGAGCCGCTGGAAGGCGTCGAGGTCATGTGGGACTTCTCGGGTCAAGCGTTGCCGTCCTCAGTCACCGACAAGGACGGCATTGCAACGTTGACCTTCGCGCTGACTGCGGGAGGTAACGGAGTGCTGATGGCTACGGTCAGAGGCGGTGTGGGTGGCTGGGACACGGCACAGTTGCTGTACGGCGGGCTGGTCCCGGTGATCGAGTCGTTGACCAGTTCTGAGCAGAGTATTCAGCTGGGGCAAGAAACAGATGCTGTGGTGACAGTGGTTTCCCGTGCGAATGGACAGCCTGTTGAGGGGATAAGAGTCTGGTGGGCGTTCCCGGGATTGACCTTGCCGCCAACCGCCACCGAGGAGGATGGAACATCGCGGATAACTTTCACACCGACAGAGGCGGGGGAGCATCAGCTGACGGCGACGGTTGGTTTTGGTGCCAGCAAGTCGTTGGTTTTCGCTGTTGTGAAACTTTACGAAATAACCGAGATAAAGGTGTCCAGTTCGCTGGTACTTCTTGGCTCTGACTTGACTGCAGATGCTCATGTCAAAGGCGCGCCACAGGGGACCGAGGTGCTCTGGAAATTTACCGGGATGCCGGACAGCACGTCTTCAACCGATGCCGAGGGATGGGCAACTCGCACGTTTGCACCGACGCAGATTCCGGCCGACAACTTCGCGAACGTGAGCGCTACGGTGCATGCGGGGACTGATGTCGAATCGACGTTGTCGAATGATGTCTGGGTCAATAAAAGCAGTGAAAATCCTGCGCTAGGAAAAACTGAGCTATGGGTGAATACGACGCTTGTTATTTTTCCGTTAGTGGCCTCGGGAAAGGTGAGTCAAAATAAAGACATCACAATCCGATTAAAACTACTTGATGGCTCCAGACTACGTGGCCAGAAGCTTGCTATTTATTGCACTCGTAACGATGTGCAATTCGAACCGAGAGTTGGAGATCTCCGTGCTATCGAGACAGAGCTTTCGTGGGTGATGAACGTCGGGGCACTGCCTGAGTCATCATTTAGAATTGCCATATCCTCACCTGTTTTTGATGGATCTACAGGCATACGTTTCACCGTCACAGCATCAGCTGCCGATTCTGATGAAGTGAGCATTGAGTACGATGAGCCCACTCAAGGTAACCCGTAACAGGACTGCGGTGTGGTTGGTTGATTGGGGTTCAAAGAGCCCCGGCTTTTTTCCAGCTCAAATACCGCGTCACCAACTCCGCGCCCAGTTCACTGGGCCGCACATCCAGCACCGGCACTCCATGAGCGCTCAACCGTTCATGGAGTTCGGCCCGGGCATTCAAATAATCCACCGTGCCGCAGTAAGCCAGGGCTTCATCCAGGGTTTGCACGGGTGACTGCCGTACCTGATCGAGTATTCCTTCGCGCAAACTCGCCACTAACACCCGATGTTGGCGGCCGATGCGTTTGACCGTGCTGAGCAATTCGTCATCGTCTTCATCGCGCAGGTTGGTGATCAGCACCACCAGCGCCCGACGTTTTTGACGGGCCAGCAATTGGCTGGCGGCAGCCTGGTAGTCGGCCGGGCGTTGGCTGCTGTCCAGGTCGTAGACGGTGTTGAGCAACACATTGAGTTGGCCGGTACCTTTGACCGGGGCGAGGTAGCGTGGTTGATCGCCCGCGAAGGTGCAAAGACCCACGGCATCGCCCTGACGTAACGCCACGTAGCTGAGCAGCAGGCAGGCATTGAGCGCATGGTCGAAATGCGCCAGTTCACCGTCCAGGCTGCGCATGTGGCGGCCGCAGTCGAGCAGGAAGATGATTTGCTGGTCGCGCTCGTCCTGGTACTCACGGGCAATCGGTGTGCGTTGGCGGGCGGTGGCTTTCCAGTCGATTTGGCGCAGGCTGTCGCCTTCGCGAAACT
Source organism: Pseudomonas helvetica (assembly GCF_039908645.1). Taxonomy (NCBI): domain Bacteria; kingdom Pseudomonadati; phylum Pseudomonadota; class Gammaproteobacteria; order Pseudomonadales; family Pseudomonadaceae; genus Pseudomonas; species Pseudomonas helvetica. The sequence continues at coordinate 4,942,915 of NZ_CP150917.1, read as the reverse complement.
CACGCAGTTGATGAAACTCCAGGCCCAGCCCGCGACGCTGGCGCTGGCGCACACCGAGCTGGCTCAGCCAGTTGTCGACGGCCAGCAATTGCGCACCGTACAGACGGGCGAAATCCGGGTAGACGCGGGTGCTGTCGGTGACGTTCAGGTAGCGCCGGGCGGACCATAAACCGAAGGGGCTGGGCAGGTTGATTTCGCAGCGCTCGAAGCTGAAATGGCCACGCCGCAGAGGGCGCAGGCGATAACTGATCAGGCTGTGCTGGCCGGGTTGCAGTTCGACCGATTGTGGCAGGTGTTCGAAGCTCAGGCCGTCGGGGACGTGATCGTACAGTTGCACGTTCAGTGGTTGCGAATAGTCGTGCGCAATCTCCACATGGACGTCACTCCAGCGCCCGAGCGCGAGGCTACCGGGCATCTGACGGTGCACGCCGGGTGACGGCAGGCGCAGCAGCCGGACGGCATCGAGCAGCGCCAGCAATACAAGCGCCAGCAGCAAACCCCAGTTGATCGACAGCAGGCTCGGTGCAACGCTGAAGCCCAAGGCCCTGCAAGTGCCGAGCACGATGCTCAGGCCCAGCAGGGCGGCCAGCCAGATCAGCAAGAGGCGAGTGGGTTTCATGGCATGGGGCTCCTGGTCATAGGGTCACCCACCTGTTTGAAAGGCATACGAATTGTGGCGAGGGAGCTTGCTCCCGCTGGACTGCGCAGCAGTCCTGAAACCTGCCGCGGTTTTTTTCAGGTATTGCGTATCAGCTTGATTGCGACCGCTTCGCGCTCGAGCGGGAGCAAGCTCCCTCGCCACAGGGGGCGGTGACAGCAAGATCGCGATACTCATATCCTTGGCGCCGGAACCTGATCGAGCAGTTGCCTGAGCACCTGGTCGACCTCCAGACCTTCGATGTCCAGCTCCGGGGCGATGCGCACGCGATGGCGCAACACGGCCAGCGCGCAGCCTTTGATGTCATCCGGAATCACGAACTCGCCACCGCGCAGCAGCGCCCGTGCCCGTGCGACCCGCACCAGGGCAATCGTTGCCCGTGGGCCGGCACCGAGGGTCAGGCCGGGCCAGTTGCGGGTGGTGCGCGCCAGGCGCACGGCATAGTCTAGCACCTGTTCATCCAGTGGCAGGTCGCTGGCGATTCGCTGCAAGGCCAGTACATCCTTGGCTTGCAGGACGGTACGCAGCGGTTGCACATCGAGCATGTCGGCGCGGGTCGAGCGGCTGACCTGACGGACCATGTTCAGCTCCTGAGCAGCATCCGGGTAGTCCATGCGCACCTTGAGCATGAAACGGTCGAGCTCCGCTTCGGGCAGCGGATAAGTACCTTCCTGTTCGATGGGGTTTTGCGTCGCCAGCACCATGAACGGTTGCGCGATGGGCAGGGCGCGGCCTTCAAGGGTGACCTGGCGTTCCTGCATGGCTTCGAGCAGCGCAGCCTGGGTTTTCGCCGGTGCGCGGTTGATTTCGTCGGCCAGCAGCAGGTTGGTGAACAGCGGGCCTTTGCGCAGTTTGAACTGCTCGGTTTGCAGGTCGTACACCGCGTGCCCGGTGACGTCGCTGGGCATCAGGTCCGGGGTGAACTGAATGCGCGCAAACTCGCCACCGAAGCAGCGGGCTAGGGCGCGTACCAGCAGGGTCTTGCCCAACCCCGGAACGCCTTCGAGCAGCACATGGCCACCGGCGATCAGTGCGCTGAGTACATCGTCAATCACCGTGTCCTGGCCGATGACGGCCTTTTGCAATTCAAGGCGCACCGCTTGCGCCAGTTGACTGGCGCGCTGGCGTTGTTGGGCGGCATGGGTCAGGCCGGCAGGTTCGGTGGAGTCATTCATAAGGCATTCCTGAGGGTTTGCAGGTGGGCGACCTGACGGCTGAACTCAGCGCTGGAGAGCCGCTGTTCGGGCCGTGGGCTGAGTGCCTGGCTGATGGCGCGGGTCGGTTGGCCGGTCAGGCGCGCGAGCACCTGCCATTGTTCGGCAACGCCGAGTTGTTCGAAGCCTGGGTGACGGTGTCGGGCGCGGCGCAGCACATCGTGTTGCAGAGCCAGCAGCAGGCTGTGCTGACCGTTGCGCCGCAGCATGAAGTCTGCACTGGCACGCAAATGCTCCTGAAGTTGCCGACGGGCTTTGGGTGCCGGTGCCTGCGCGGGGCCCTGACGTAACCCGACATGCCAGATCCACAGGCCGATCAACGCGACGAGCGCCACCAGTGCCTGCGGGAAATAACGCAGCAGCAAGGTCGGCAGGTTGTCGTGATCGATATTGAAGAGCAGGGTCACGCCGGTGTCCGAATACAGGTACCAGAGCAGCCAGGCATTGTCGTATTGGCCGATGTTCGGGTTCTTCCACAATTCGGCGTCGGTGATCACCGTGATGGAACCCAGGCCATAACCGAGTTGCATCATGTGAGTGGCCAGCGCGCTGTTGGCCCAGGACTGCGCGAGGTCTTTCGGGTCTTCGAGATGGAACTGCGGATCGAAACTGGCGTAGGCCGGAGCGTCTTCGTCTTCGAGATAGAGTTTGGTCAGGTTCGGGTAAGGGTCTGCTTCGGCATCGGGTGGTGGGTTGCCAAGATCCTTGCTCATGGATTGATGCAGTTGCACCCGGTCGAGCAGCAGGTCGCCGCTCTTGCCGGTTTTTTCATTCCACAGGGCTTCGGCCACAAACAGCAGACGTCCACCCGCACGCGTCCAGTTCAGCAGCTGATCGGCCTGGCGCGGGGTCATGTTGGCGCGATCACCGAGCAGTAACAGGCTCTGTTGATGCGGTTCCAGAAACTGCAGGATGTCGAGGCTGTTGGCGTGAGTCACGGTCAGCCCTTGTTGACGCAAAAAGTGTTCGGCCGCCAGGTACGGGTTGGCTCGGGCTTCGGGGGACGGACCGTGGTCGATGACTTCCTGATAGGGCGTGGCCTGCTGGTACAGATAAACCGCCAATGCCGCGAGCAGCCCGGCAATCAGCAGGCCAGGGATCAGGCGCCGATTCAACGCGAAGCTCCCGGGCCGAACAACGCCCGCCAGCCGTCACACAGTTCCTGTTGCAGGTGTGCCGGTGGCAAGCGATGCCCATAGGCCATGTTCTGCCAGTGGACTGTCAACGTGCTGCTGAAGGTATGCAGAGCCGGTTCTTGTAGCTGTTGGACCCGTTCCAGCACCTGGCCCTCGGTGTCGGCGCTTTTCAGCGGGAGGTTGAAGTCGTGCAGCAAACGGCTGAGCAAGGCCCGATAGAGCAAGCCGAGGGCTTCGCGGGGCTGGGTCGACCAGAGGTTTTCGACGCAGGCGGCGATATCGTCCGGCAGGGTTTCCCGATCGAGATCAAGGCCGAACAGTTGGGCCGGCGCCGGGTGTGCGGGCGTTTGGCGCAGTTTTGGACGGCGGCTGACAAAGGTCCGTAGCCAGTCGCGGTAACGCCAGATCAGCAACGCGATGGCGCCGATGACACTCGCCCACAGCAGCACCTCGATGACCTGCGCCAGACCGGCGAAGCGCTGGCTGTCGAGCAGTGCGAAAAACGCTTTGAGCCAACCCGGTGTTTGCGGCTCGGCAGGTTGATCGGGCGTTTCTTTACCAAAGCGATAGTGGGTGACGGTCTGCGGATTCTTGAACGGTGGCGTGTCGAGTATGGCCTTGATGCTGTTACTGGCGGCCTGGCTGGTCAGCGGTTGCTGGAGCAGGCGCGGGCTGTCGGGGGCGTTGGCGGGTTCGGCGGCCCAGAGTGGCTGCGTGGCGGGCAACCACAGTAGCCCGAGCATCAGCAGGCAGGCGGCGACGCTGCTCAGGCGCTGGCGCAGGCGGCGAAACACCAGTTCGATATCCCAGGCTTCGAGTCGGGTACGACGGTTCAGGTACAAGCTGAAACCGCAGGCGACATAGATCGGTTCCCAGATGATCAGGATCAGCGCGTAAAGCGCATTGATCAGATGGTCCAGCCAGAGCCAGTCCTGCTCAGGGGTAGCGATCAGCGTTTGCCAGTTCCAGTTCAGTTCGATTTGCGCTGGCAGCAAAAAATAGAACAGCACCATCAGGCCGATCCACAAGGCGGCTTCCAGATGCGCGCCAATCAGCGTCAGCCAGCGTGCTGCGCCGCGATCGCGTTGTTGCAGCACGGCCAGGCGCTGCTGGCGTGCCAGACCGTTGAGTTCTTCAAGTTGCACGACCGGCATGATGAAGCTGCGACTCAGGCCAAAGCGCCGCCATGTCAGGCTGGCCAGCAACTGCGGTTTGAGCAGTCGCGGCCATTGGCGCAGCGCCTGTCTCAAGGTCGGGGTTTCGCCGAACAGGGCGCTCGAGAGGATGTACAGCGGCAATCGTTCGAACGCCGGTTTCAACCACCAGAACAGCAGCACGGCCATTGAGGGCGAGTCCCACAGCAACAGGCTCAGCAGGGCAAACACCGGCAGCGTGACGATTGCCCAACTGGTCATCAGCAGGCGGCGATGTTGCTGGTTCAGCAGAACCCCGAGGTCCATGGCTTCCCAAGTGGTGCGAGGGCGGATGACCACGCTGGCGTCACTCAGGCGCATGGCGTGTACGTCCGGCAAATATCAGGTAAATCGCCATCACCACCCAGAGGGCGCCGCCCACCAGGTATTTGATCGGCGGTGCAAGTCCGGCGCGGGATGACCAATAGGCCTCGATAAACGCAGCAAGCAGTAGAAACAGCATGACGCCGCAGATCATCAACACGCTTTTATGAGCCGCACGGCGCAGGGCTTCACCGCGTGGCAAGCGCCCGGGGGCGATCAGCGCCCAGCCCAGTTGCAGGCCAGCCGCACCGGCCAGGGCGATGGCGCTGAGTTCGAAGGCGCCATGGCCGATGACGAATGACCAGAAGTTTTCCCCGTAGCCGATGTGCGTCAGGTGACCGGCAACCGCACCGATCATCAAACCGTTGAAGAACAGGAAAAACGCGCTGCCCAGGCCAAACAGCAATCCGCTGGCATAGGTCTGAAAGGCGATGCCGATGTTGTGCATGATGTAGTAACCGAACATGACCCAGTCGTCGCTGGCAGCGCGTTCACCCAAGCGCCCCAAGTGACCGGCTGCCGGGTCGTACATGCTTTGCATCTCGGACACCTGTCCGGCCGGGACCAGGCTATAAACCAGCTCGGGGTACAGGTACACCAGCACACCGATGCCCGCCAGCGAGCCGAAAAACAACAGGCTTGAGACCAGCACGAAAGGCCATTGCTCACGGACCAGTCGAGGAAAGCCGGCGAGGACAAAGGCCAGCAGATGGGCGCCGACCCGACCGCGATGCCGGTAAAGCTGTTGGTGCCCGCGCAGTACCAGCTGTTGCAAGGGGTCGATCAAGTAGCTGCTGTAGCCGCGCTCCTGTGCCAGCGCGAGGTGCTGGCACAGCCGTCGGTAATCCTTGGGGAACGAGGTGCCATCGAGGGCATTGGCTTTGCCGCGTTCAAGCAGATCGAGCCGCTGGGCAAATTGATCCCATTCGACTCGATGGCGATTTTCGAAAAGGCTCTGCTTCATGCCGGCCCCAGCAAACTGCGGGCGATGCCATTGAGTTTGGCGACTGCGTGGGGCGGTGAGACATGGAGCGGCTCGGCAAGGATGGCCGCCAGCTCATTGACCCGTTCACTGGAGAGCTCCGTCTGACGCTCGGCGAAACCCAGCACCGCGCGTTGCTCATTGAGGTTCAGCGCAAAGGGCGGGTGCAGTGCCAGGGCTTGCGGAATCTGTGGTCGGGTGACCGCCTGTTCGCGGTAGATCACCAGTGTGCCGGCTGCAATATCGCCCAGCCGTTTGAAGGTCGGATGCTGCAGGCAACTGATGGCGCCGAGGCTGTAGCCGAACGGCAGCATGTCGACGAACCGCAGCAGGTTGCGGATCAGCGAGGCCGGCCAGCCAACGGGCGTTCCATCGTCATGTACGACGCGCAACCCCATCAGCTGTTTACCCGGCGAGCGGCCCTGATTGAGGACCTCGAACAGCACCATGTACCACCAACTGACCAGAAACAGCAGCACCGAGCCCAGCCCGATGCCGACGCTCCCCAGCAAGGCCAGGACAATAAACAGCAAGCCCAGCACCAGCCCGCGCACCCCCAGGTCGATGGCAAACGCCAGTACACGGGGCATCAACCCGGCAGGTCGCAGCGGCAGATCGATGCCTTCCGGCGTTTCAACCTGATGCCGCGTGTCCAGTGGCGGGGGCAGCGTTGCTTTCCTTGGCGATGCTGAAGTCTTGCGCATGATCAACCTGATGGTTGGGATTCAATAACGATTCGATGCTAGCAGCCTTCGTCGTGCTAACGACATAACTATGTATGACAAGGTATCAACCAGAAATGCTTGAATAGCAAGATTGCTGGTCGGCGCCGCGCTTGAGCGCCTAGACTTTGCCCGTCTCAAGTTCAGGAACGCCCCGTGACCTCCATCTTCTGGTACGACTACGAAACCACCGGCATCTCACCGCGCTGCGACCGTCCGCTGCAAATGGCCGGGATTCGCACCGACCTTGACCTCAACGAGATCGACGATCCGGTCAATCTCTACTGCCAGCCGAGCGACGACATCCTGCCGCACCCGGCGGCGTGCGTGATTACCGGCATCACCCCCGGCCGCCTGGCCGAGCAAGGCCTGAGTGAAGCCGACTTCATGACCCGGGTACATGCGCAACTTGCGGCCCCCGGAACCTGTGGTGCCGGTTACAACACCTTGCGCTTCGATGATGAAATGACCCGTTACAGCCTGTACCGGAATTTCTTTGATCCGTATGCGCGGGAGTGGCAGGGCGGCAACAGTCGCTGGGATCTGATCGACGTGGTGCGCGCGGCGTACGCGTTGCGCCCGGACGGTATCGTCTGGCCTGAAGAAGATGATCGCGTCACGTTGAAACTCGAACGCCTGACCGCCGCCAATGGCCTCGACCATGGCCAGGCTCACGATGCGTTGTCCGATGTGCGCGCGACGATTGCCCTGGCGCGGTTGATCCGTGACAAGCAGCCAAAACTCTACGACTGGCTGTTCAAGCTGCGCAGCAAGCAGAAGGTCATGGATCAGATCCGGCTGTTGCAACCGATGGTGCATATCTCCGGGCGTTTCTCGGCAGCCCGCAGCTATGTAGGGGTGGTCTTGCCGTTGGCCTGGCACCCGCGCAATCGCAATGCACTGATTGTCTGCGACCTGCATCTCGACCCGCAGGGGCTACTCGACCAAGACGCCGAGACCTTGCGTCAGCGTTTGTATACTCGCCGCGAAGATCTGGCCGAAGGCGAATTACCGGTGCCGCTCAAACTGATTCACATCAACCGTTGCCCGGTGGTGGCACCGTTGTCGGTGTTGCGCGCCGAAGACCGGCAACGATTGCAACTGGACATGGCGCAGTATGAAGCGCGCGCACTGCGTCTAAGTGACGCACAGGAAGTATGGCGAGATAAAGTTCTGGCCATTTATGCCCGCGAGGATTTCACGCCAATCGAGGACCCTGAACAACAGTTATACGACGGCTTCATTGGCGATCGGGACCGGCGTTTATGCGAACAAGTCCGACATGCGGACCCGATGCAATTAGCGCAAGAGCAATGGCCGTTCGATGATGAACGTTTGCCGGAATTATTATTTCGTTATCGTGCGCGTAACTTTCCCGAGACCTTGAGTCACGAGGAGCACGAGCGCTGGAGATTATTCTGTCAGCAACGTTTGTCAGACGCCGGATGGGGCGCGCCGAATACCTTGCAGGGGTTTAATGAGGCAATGGCGCAATGCTCGCTTAGTGCTACAGCGATTCAGCAACAGGTACTGGACGAGTGGCGCGAGTATGTCGACTCATTACGCAAGCGTTTGGAGCTTTGAAACAAGCTGTACAAATACCTGAAGGCGGGGCATAAAAAAACGCCAGCGGACGCTGGCGTTTTTGGGTGCTCGCAAATGAACCTGCGAAGCGGGTTGCGGCTTAGCCCAGCAGGGTAGCCCAGCCTTCAACCACGTCACCGCCCCACTTGGCTTTCCACTCTTTCAGAGTCTTGTGGTTGCCACCTTTGGTTTCGATGACTTCGCCGTTGTGCGGGTTTTTGTATTGTTTAACCTTGCGAGCGCGCTTGGTGCCGGTAGTTTTTACAGCACCGCGTGGCGCTTTAACTTTGGACTCTGGATCCAGCAGGGCGATGATGTCGCGCAGGGACTTGGAGTATTCGCCCATCAGGGTGCGCAGTTTGCCTTCGAATTCCAGCTCGGTTTGCAGTTTGTCGTCTTGGGACAGGTTCTTCAAACGGGCTTGCAGCTCTTTGATAGCTTCTTCGGTGGCACGGTATTCGTTGATCAAGGACATGAGGACTACCTTATGTTGGGCGCTGGATGACAGGGTACAGTGGCGCAATAATAGTCAGGGTGTTTCATCAAGTAAACATTTAAGCCGGCTTTTATTTAATTTAATTAGAGTGCTCAGTGAAAAAAGCCTCATGCCGCTGTTAAAACTTGTCAGGGTTTCATCACAGATACTCACAAAAGCCCGCTTGCGTATTTCGCCAATAGAACATTGTTGAGCGTTCAGAGGCCGCCAATCGGTAGGGCGAGGCCGTGCATTACCGGGCCTGGTGTCAGGAATACTGCAGTTTTGCTGCGCAATCGCTAGAATAGCGGCCTTTGCGAAGTTCTGGAGTTCCCCCCCCATGCGCACTTTTCGGCTAGTGATTGCTTGCCCGGACCGCGTCGGTATCGTTGCTAAAGTCAGTAACTTTCTGGCGTCACACAATGGCTGGATCACTGAAGCGAGCCATCACTCGGACACGCTCAGTGGCTGGTTCTTCATGCGTCACGAAATTCGTGCCGATTCGCTGCCGTTCGGCCTTGAGGCGTTTCGTGAGGCCTTTGCACCGATCGCCGAAGAGTTCTCGATGGACTGGCGCATCACCGACACCGCGCAGAAAAAACGCGTGGTATTGATGGCCAGCCGCGAATCCCACTGCCTGGCCGACTTGCTGCACCGCTGGCACAGCGACGAGCTGGACTGCGAAATCTCCTGCGTGATTTCCAACCATGACGACCTGCGCAGCATGGTCGAGTGGCATGGCATTCCTTATTACCATGTGCCGGTGGACCCGCAGAACAAAGAGCCGGCCTTTGCCGACGTTTCGCGCCTGGTCAAACAGCACGACGCCGAAGTGGTGGTGCTGGCGCGTTACATGCAAATCCTGCCGCCGGAACTGTGCACCGAGTACGCCCACAAGGTGATCAACATTCACCACAGCTTCCTGCCATCGTTCGTCGGTGCCAAGCCGTACCACCAGGCGTCGATGCGTGGCGTGAAGCTGATTGGCGCGACCTGCCACTACGTGACCGAAGAGCTGGACGCCGGTCCGATCATCGAGCAGGACGTGGTGCGTGTCAGCCACAGCGACAGTATTGAAGACATGGTGCGTTTCGGCCGTGACGTCGAGAAGATGGTGCTGGCCCGCGGGCTGCGCTATCACCTGGAAGACCGCGTGCTGGTGCATGGCAATAAAACCGTAGTGTTCTGATTGCCGAGTGCTGATTGAAAAAAACAGGGCCTGAGCGTTCAATCGCTTCAGGCCCTTTTTTTCGGAGTGAGGTAGGGGAGATGGCTGATCCGCTGGATAAGGCAACATCCAAAGCCCCCGCGACATTGGGCGAGGGCTGTCTGAGTCGGTACGACCCGGATGAGCTGAGCCCTGAAGACGGCACGGAGTTTCCCGGCGCTGCGCAATTGTGGGAGCAGTTGAAGCCAGTCGCTGACGATGAAACTGCGAGCCCTGAAAAGATTCCGAGCACAACACATAACCTGTAGCAGCTGGCGAAGCCTGCGTTCGGCTCGGTTCGCGTTCGGGCGCAGCAGTCGTAAATCCTGACGCCACGGTTAACCTGAAAAAACATGGTGCCTGATTTTACGACTGCTGCGCAGCCGAACGCCGCCTCGCGGGCTCGACAGCTGCTACGGATTGCGTACTGGCTTAACTGACGGGTGCTCCCCCTAAGCCTGTTTGATCTTCATCAGCTTGTTCAGCAGTGGTTTACCGGCCATCACCAGAAACACCGGTGCGCCGGCCAGCAAGTAGAAGTAATAGGTCACCGCGCGCCAGATCAGAATCGCGGCCGCCGCCGTCGATTTCCCTACCATGGGCGCCAACAGCGCTGCCGACGTCAATTCCGCCGCGCCGGCACCGCCCGGTAACAGGCTGAACTGCCCGGCGCTGAGTGAGAGCATCTGGATCAAAAAGCTCCAGGCCCACTGAAGATCCGTGCCCAGCCCCCGCAAGGCCAGATACAACACGCTGTAGCGCAGTAACCAGTGCACGCAAGTCAACGCAAATACGCTGATCAGTGTGCGCGCAGGCAACTTGAGTGTTTCCGTGAAGGCCGCAAGAAAGTGCAGCAGCTTGCGTGCCCAACGGCGCCGGGTGGCAGCGTTGAGCTTGAAGTGCTTGAGCACGCGACCGCTGAGGCGAATCAGCAGGCGATGGTAGCGTGCCACCACCCCGCAACTGAACAGGCCGCCGACCATCGAAATGGCGCTGAGTGTCAACATCCACTCCAGGTTCTGACTCAAGTGCTGAAACAGTGCATACACCACGATGGCGATCAGCGCGCAGAGAAAGAACAGCAAATCGCTCAACTGATCCATGGCGAACACCGCACTGCCATGGGCTGGGCGCACACCATTGCGCGCCAGCAGGGCCATCAGTGTCAGCGGTCCACCGCCGCCGCCCGGGGTCGCGCAAATCGCGAACTCGGTGGACATCACCACCCCAAGGCATTTCAGGCGGCCTATCCGGCTGCGCTGTTCACCCAGCAACAAGCGCAAGCGTATTGAGTTGGTGAACCAGCAGAGCAGGATCATGCCCGGCATCGCCAGCAACAATGTCGGCGGGAAGTGCTGCAGTCGTGGCCATAGTTCATTGGCACCGAGCAATAGCGGGATCAGCACCGCGCAGAGCAGGGCGGCGACCAGCCACAGGACGCGACTCATGCGGCGCGACCGACCTGAGCGCTTTGCGTGCGCAGCCACCGAGCCTTGGTCATTGGTACTCGGCCGTTATTGAGCAAGCGTTCGAGGGTCTGCAGCCAGTAAGTGCGGGAGAACTCATGGCGCAGGTCCACCGGGTGTACGCCCAGGCGAATCACCGGGGCGTGCTGCCAGCGCAGTTCGCGTTGAGCGCTGATAATTTTCGACACGCCACGACGCCAGGTACTGCGCGCGCTCCAGACCAAGCCTGGGGCGTTGACCCGGGAGAAATCCGGCAGGCGATACAGGTGCTGCGAATCACTGGTGTAGCTCAGCGGTAACTGGCGCAGGGCTTGACGCGTGCCTTCGCTCATCAGCCAGGCCGGTGCAACAAACCCCTCCAGTGGCCAGTGGTAACGGCTGAACAATTCGATCCCGGCGAGCAGGCGGGCCAGCGCAGCCGGTTGCGAAAGACTGTAGAACTCGCCTTCGTGGGTGTAGACCCGGCGCATGAACCAGTCACGGGGGTGCGCCGTTAGCGGGCTGTCATCGCAATGGTAGTAACCGTGAAGTGCCAGTTCGTCGCCGAGCTCGATGCGGCGGGTCAGCACGCTCCGAAAAACCGGATGGCTATCGAGGTGGTGGTGTTTGTGAAAGTCGGGAACGACCAGCCAGGTCATCGGCACTTCACCGAGCGCGTCCACCGCTTCGACAAACGGCTGATAGTCGGCCCAGCTTTGCGGGGTGACGTCGTGCAGTACCAGAAGCAGGCTGGGCGTGTTCATGGCGTCAGCCATTGCTCAGCCGCGGCAAAGGGGCGCCGAGGACTGCGTAATAGTGACCCAGCAGGCTGTTGACCACTGAATCCCAGGCGTAATGCTGTTCGACATGGCGGCGGGCGGATCGACCGAGATCGTTATGTTGTGCAAACAGTTCGCGCACAGCGTTGGCCATCGCCACTGGATTATTGGGGGCGCAGAGTATGCCGCAGTGCTCATTGATGATTTCGTTGAAGGCACCCGCTGCCACGGCAACCACCGGAATGCCACAGGCCATGGCTTCGAGAACGACCAGGCCAAAGGTTTCCTGATCGCCTGCATGCAGCAAGGCATCGGCGCTGGCCATCAGCCGGGCCACCTGTGGTGCAGGGCAGAACTCATCGATCAGCGTGACGTTATCCGGTACCTGTGCCGACACCGAGGTACCGACCAGCAGCAGGTGATAACGGTTTCCCAGACGCTTCATGCAATTGAGCAGGACGGGAATGTTTTTCTCCTTGGAACCTCGCCCGGCGAATATCAGCAGTCGAATGTCTTCGGCGATCTTCAGCTTCGCCCGCAGATCCGGGTCACGGGCGTCTGGATTGAAGGTTTGCAGGTCCACGCCCAAGGGTTGGACGTAAACGTTTTTGACCCCAAGCCCCATGAGCTTGTCGGCCATGATCTGGCTCGGCGTCAGCACCCGGTCAAAGTTGCCGTACAGCTTGCGGATATACGCTTCGACATTCGGCGTGACCCAGTTGCCCACACGGTTGCTCGCCAAAAGCGGTAAGTCGGAGTGATAGAAGCCAATCACTGGAACATCCAGTTCACGCCGCGCATCCAGCGCTGCCCAAGCTGTCAGGTAAGGATCGCCGACTTCTATCAGGTCCGGTTGCAGGTCGTGCAGGGCATTGCGCCAGGGCGTCAGTCGCAGCGGGAAGCGATAGCCTTTGCCGAAGGGCAGGGCCGGGGCGGGCACCGTGTAGACACCGTCCTGCTCGCTCCGCCGTGCTCCTGGGACCAGCAAGCTGTGACGAATCCCCGGCTTACGGCCCAGGCGGCGGTGCTTGGCATCCAGATAAGTCCGCACGCCACCGCTGGCCGGTGCGTAGAACATGGTGATGTCAGCGATATGCACGATAACCCTCCGTTCTATCCATTGTTCTCCTTAGGGATGACCCTTATGAAGAATAGATGTTCGGATGGGGATGTGTGGCGGGGTGTCAGTGAAGTGTTGTGGTGGCTGACAGGCCGCTATCGCGAGCAGACGGAACGTCGCCCGGCTGCTCGCGATGGGGCCTTCAAGGGCGCGTCAGATTCTGAAACTGCCGACCAACTGCTTCAACCGCGCCGCTTGCTGCTCCAGGTCGGAACAGGCGCGCAGTGTCGATTGCAGGTTTTCCACGCCTTCCTGATTCAGCGTGTTGATTTCATTGATGTCGACGTTGATCGACTCGACCACGGCGGTTTGCTCTTCGGTGGCGGTGGCCACCGACTGGTTCATGCCGTCGATCTCGCCGATGCGCAAGGTCACGCTGTTCAGGCGCTCACCGGCGAGGTTGGCGATCTCTACGCTGTCCTGGCTGTGACGCTGGCTGTCGCTCATGGTGCTGACCGACTCGCGGGCGCCGACTTGCAGCTCCTCGATCATGGTCTGCACTTGCTGCGCCGACTCCTGGGTGCGGTGCGCCAGGTTACGCACTTCATCGGCGACCACCGCAAAACCACGCCCAGCCTCACCGGCCCGCGCCGCTTCAATCGCCGCGTTGAGGGCCAGCAGGTTGGTTTGTTGGGAGATGCTGGTGATCACTTCGAGAATCTGCCCGATGTTCACGGTCTTGCTGTTCAGCGACTCGATGTTGGTGCTGGAGGCGCTGAGCATGCTCGACAGCTGATTCATCGCCGCAATGCTGCGGTCGACCACTTGCTGGCCGTCTTCGGCCAGGCTGCGCGCATCGCTGGCCTGGTGCGAGGCTTGCGCCGCATTACGGGCGATTTCCTGAGCTGCAGCGCCCAGCTGATTGATCGCGGCCGCCACACTGTTGGTCCGGCTCGATTGTTCGTCGGAGTTGAGCATCGACGAGTTCGATGCGCTGACCACTCGCAGAGCGACTTCGTTGACGTGCTCGGTCGCCGACGACACTTCGCGGATCGAACCGTGGATCCGCTCGACGAAGCGGTTGAACGCGCTGCCGAGGATGCCGAACTCGTCCTGGCTCTGGATGGTCAGGCGGCGGGTCAGGTCGCCTTCACCGTCGGCAATGTCCTGCATCGCGCGGGTCATGACGTGCAGCGGCTGGATCAGGATACGGATCAGCATGCCGAGCAAGGCGATGATGATTGCCACGGCAATGATCGTGGCAATGATCGCCGAGGTGCGGAAGCTGCTGAGCATCGAGAAGGCTTTGTCTTTGTCCACCGACAGACCGACGTACCAGTTGACCGATGGCAGGCCTTTGATCGGGGTGAAGGTGACGATACGGGTTTTGCCATTGACCTCGACTTCACTGATGCCGCCACCGATACGCGGGGTGTTCGTCGGGTAAGCCTCGCTGAGGGACTTCATCACCATGGTTTTATCCGGGTGAACCAGGATCTTGCCGTCGGCGCTGACCAGGAAGGCGTAGCCCATGCCGCCAAAGTCACGCGCGGTCAGGGTGTCGATCAGGGTTTGCAGGCTCAGGTCACCGCCGACCACTCCCACGCTTTGCCCGGCTTTTTTCGAGGCGGTGGCGATGGAGATGATGGTCTGGCCGGTCGCCGCATCGATATACGGTTCAGTGAGCGTCGAGCCATTGCTGTTTACCGCGCCTTTGTACCAGGGACGAACGCGTGGGTCGTAGCCGTCCGGCATCTTGGAATCGGGGCGGTTGATGAACGTACCGCTGGCATCGCCCAGGTACCGGGCCATGAAGGTCGACGCCAGGGCATTCTGCTCAAGCAGGTTGGCAACGTTGCCTTGTTCGGGGTTGAGGGCGATGTTCTGGGCCAGGTTTTCCACCATGAGAATCCGCCCGGCGAGCCAGGACTGGATATTGGAGGACGTGACATCGCCCATCTCATGCAGGTAATTGTCCAGGTCCTGGCGAATCGCGTTGCGCTGTAAATAGTCGTTGTACAGCGTGAACGAAGCGAAGGCGGCAATGACGATGAGCGCGGCTGCAAGCAGGATTTTGTGGCTGAAGCGCAGGTTTTTGTTCATGGCTTGGGGTGTCCGCTAATGTCTTATTGTTGGGGCGTGTTGCTTTGAAAAGCGCGCAAACCAGGCGCTGTCGCACATAAGCTGATATTTCCGTCTGTCCTTCGGGAATTATCGGACCTGATTCTCTGTCTGGTCTCTTGCTTGTATCTATCGGCTGCGCAGGACTAAAACTTAGGGGCTTGAAATCGGCGACGCGACAGGCGGCCAATCGCGCCGCTAAAATGCGAAAGATCGCAGCCTGCCGCCGCTTGCATGCAATGGTGTAGGAGCGGCCGCAGGTTCGGGCCGCATTCGGACGATCTTTTGATCTTGCTTCTAGGTCTTGGGTTTGGCGTGCGCCGCCAGGCGTTCCAGCGCTGCGCGCAATTTCGGATCGCTGATGCCGTCGGCGGTGGCCTGAATGGTCGCCGCCGCATCGCTCGACAGATCCATGGTGTGGCCGACGGCGCCTTGTTGCACGGTCGGTGGTTGTACCTTGAACAGGATTCGCGTCAGGCTGGCGAACTCGTCGAACATCTGTAATTGCCGTTGCAGACGCTTCTGCTGATAGCGCAGACGGGTTGCCCAATGACCGTCGGTGACGATCAGCAACAGGCTGCCCTCGCGCCACGACGCCACATGACAATGTTCACGGGCGGCCGGCTGCAGCTGGCTTTCCAGCAAACGCTGTAAATGACCCAGGCGTTGTGCGTGGCCGAAAATGGCTTTTAACGGTTTGGCTTCGCGAAGCAGAACGGCGGGTGCTCTGGCCGTAAGAGGGCGAAATGCCATGATCAGACACCTGAAGTAACAGAGCCGCCATGGTAGCAGAAAGCACTTGATGCGCCTGAGCCATTGCTTTGTGAGCGCTTTACTCATTAAATCAACGAGTAACTTCTGGCGTGAATGGCTTGAAGTTCAGCAAAATGCCCTTATTTTAAGTGAGCCCCGTAACAGCGCTGTGCATGCATCGTGGAACAACGCCACTTTCCTCACCATCGTTTCCGGGTAGAATGCTCGTTCGCATGCGGCCATGAGGGCTGCACGGGCGACTCACGGGGCCGCCCTCCATCCCTTTGTGTGGAAGATCCTGCCGATATGTTTGCGCCTTTGTTAAAGAAACTTTTTGGAAGCAAGAACGAGCGTGAAGTCAAACGCATGCTCAAGACGGTACAGATCGTCAATGCCTTCGAAGAGCAAATGGTGGCCCTTTCGGACGATCAGCTGCGCGCCAAGACTGATGAGTTCAAGGCCCGCATCGCCAAAGGTGAAAGCCTCGACAAACTGCTGCCTGAAGCCTTTGCGGTTGCCCGTGAAGCCGGCAAGCGGGTTATGGGTATGCGCCACTTCGACGTTCAGTTGATTGGCGGCATGACCTTGCACGAAGGCATGATTGCCGAAATGCGTACCGGTGAAGGCAAGACCCTGGTGGCGACACTGGCGGTTTACCTGAACGCGCTGTCCGGCAAGGGCGTGCACGTTGTTACCGTGAACGACTACCTGGCTCGTCGTGACGCCAACTGGATGCGTCCGCTCTACGAATTCCTCGGCCTGAGCGTCGGCGTGGTGACGCCGTTCCAGCCGCCGGAAGAGAAGCGTGCTGCCTACGCCGCCGACATCACCTACGGCACCAACAACGAATTCGGTTTCGACTACCTGCGCGACAACATGGCGTTCAGCATGGAAGAAAAATTCCAGCGTGAACTCAATTTTGCCGTGATCGACGAAGTCGACTCGATCCTCATCGACGAAGCCCGTACCCCGCTGATCATTTCCGGTCAGGCCGAGGACAGCTCCAAGCTGTACATCGAGGTCAACAAGCTGATCCCGCAGTTGAAGCTGCACGTCGAGGAAGTCGAAGGCGAAGTGACCCAGGCCGGTCACTACACCGTCGACGAGAAGACCCGTCAGGTCGAGCTCAACGAAGCCGGTCACCAGTACATCGAAGAAGTGCTGACCGGTATCGGCCTGCTGGCTGAAGGCGAGAGCCTGTACTCGGCGCACAACCTGGGCCTGCTGACCCACGTTTATGCCGGTCTGCGCGCGCACAAACTGTTCCACCGCAACGTTGAATACATTGTCCAGGACGGTCAGGTCGTACTGGTCGACGAACACACCGGTCGTACCATGCCGGGTCGCCGTTTGTCCGAAGGCCTGCACCAGGCCATCGAAGCCAAGGAAAACCTGAACATCCAGGCCGAAAGCCAGACCCTGGCGTCGACCACGTTCCAGAACTACTTCCGTCTTTACAGCAAGCTGTCCGGCATGACCGGTACGGCGGACACCGAAGCGTTCGAATTCCACCAGATCTACGGTCTGGCGGTGATGGTCATTCCACCGAACAAACCGCTGGCACGTAAGGACTACAACGACCTGGTGTTCCTCACCGCGGACGAGAAGTACGCGGCCATCGTTGCCGACATCAAGGAAAGCATGGCTCAGGGCCGGCCGGTACTGGTGGGCACCGCGACCATCGAAACGTCCGAGCACATGTCCAGCCTGCTCGTGAAGGAAGGCATCGAACACAAGGTTCTGAACGCCAAGTTCCACGAAAAAGAAGCTGAAATCATCGCTCAGGCCGGTCGTCCGGGTGCACTCACCATCGCCACCAACATGGCCGGTCGTGGTACCGACATCCTGTTGGGCGGTAACTGGGAAGTGGAAGTCGCCTCCCTTGAGGATCCGACGCCTGAGCAGATCGCCCAGATCAAGGCCGACTGGCAGAAGCGTCACCAGCAAGTGCTCGAGTCGGGCGGTTTGCAGGTGATCGCCTCCGAGCGTCACGAATCGCGCCGTATCGACAACCAGCTGCGTGGTCGTGCCGGTCGTCAGGGTGACGCCGGTTCCAGCCGTTTCTACCTGTCGCTGGAAGACAGCCTGATGCGCATCTTTGCCTCTGACCGGGTGAAGAACTTCATGAAGGCCCTGGGCATGCAGCCTGGCGAAGCGATCGAGCACCGCATGGTGACCAACGCCATCGAAAAGGCTCAGCGCAAGGTTGAAGGCCGTAACTTCGACATTCGCAAGCAACTGCTCGAGTTCGACGACGTCAACAACGAACAGCGTAAAGTGATCTATCACATGCGTAACACGTTGCTGGCCGCGGACAACATCGGCGAAACCATTGCCGACTTCCGTCAGGACGTGCTCAACGCAACGGTCAGCGCGCACATTCCGCCGCAATCGTTGCCAGAGCAGTGGGACGTTGCCGGTCTGGAAGCTGCCCTGCAAAGCGACTTCGGCGTGACACTGCCGATCCAGCAATGGCTCGACGAAGACGATCATCTGTACGAAGAAACCCTGCGCGAGAAGCTGATGCACGAGCTGCTGGCGGCGTACAACGAGAAAGAAGAGCAGGCGAGCGCCGAAGCGCTGCGCACCTTCGAGAAGCAAATCGTGCTGCGCGTTCTGGACGACCTGTGGAAAGACCACCTGTCGACCATGGACCACTTGCGTCACGGCATCCACTTGCGTGGCTATGCGCAGAAGAACCCGAAGCAGGAATACAAGCGCGAGTCGTTCACGCTGTTCTCCGAACTGCTGGACTCGATCAAGCGCGACTCGATCCGTGTGCTGTCGCACGTTCAGGTTCGCCGCGAAGATCCGGTCGAAGAAGAAGCGCGCCTGCGTCAGGAAGCCGAGGCATTGGCCGCACGCATGCAATTCCAGCACGACGAAGCCCCAGGCCTCGAGCAACCGGAATTGTTGGGTGAAGAGGTCGATGTGGCGCTCGCTGCCGCTCCGGTGCGCAACGAGCAGAAGCTGGGCCGCAATGAGCTGTGCTACTGCGGTTCGGGCAAGAAGTTCAAACACTGTCACGGCCAGATCAACTAAGATTTCTGCCAGACATTGAAATACCCGCGCCGCGACCGGCATCAGCCGTCGCGGCGTTTTACCATTTAAAACACCGATGCCAGGTTAAAAAGAACAGGGCGACGACGGTGCAGACATTACATTAAGAGGAGCGCTTTCATGGCTGTTGGTCTTGGTCCTTTGCCAACGTTGCACCCGGTTGCCGGTTTTGAACTCGGTATCGCTTCGGCCGGCATCAAGCGCCCCGGGCGCAAAGATGTCGTGGTCATGCGCTGCGCCGAAGGTTCCACGGTGGCCGGTGTGTTCACGTTGAACGCCTTTTGCGCTGCGCCGGTGATTCTGGCCAAGCAACGTGTACAGGGCCCGGTACGTTATTTGTTGACCAACACCGGCAATGCCAACGCCGGTACCGGTGAGCCTGGTTTGGCTGCCGCCGAGCGCACCTGCGCCAAGCTGGCTGAATTGACCGGCGTCGACGCCAGCCTTGTGCTGCCGTACTCCACTGGCGTGATCGGTGAGCCGCTGCCGGTCGAGAAGATCGAAGGCGCGCTGCAAGCTGCCCTCGACGATTTGTCGGAGAACAACTGGGAGGCTGCGGCCACCGGGATCATGACCACCGATACCCTGCCAAAGGGTGCGAGCCGGCAGTTCCAGCATGAAGGCGTGACCATCACCGTCACCGGTATCAGCAAAGGCGCCGGGATGATTCGCCCGAACATGGCGACCATGCTCGGTTACATCGCCACCGACGCCAAGGTTTCCCGCGAGGTGTTGCAGAACTTGCTGCTGGACGGCGCCAACAAGTCGTTCAACCGCATCACCATCGATGGCGACACCTCGACCAACGACTGCTGCATGCTGATCGCCACCGGTAAAGCCGCGCTGCCGGAAATCACCTCCGCCAGCGGTCCACTGTTCGCGGCGCTGAAGCAGGCAGTGTTTGAAGTGTGCATGGACGTCGCCCAGGCCATCGTTCGCGACGGCGAAGGCGCGACCAAGTTCGTCACCGTTGAAGTCAACGGCGGCGGCAATCACCAGGAGTGCCTGGACGTTGGTTACACCGTGGCGCATTCACCATTGATCAAGACCGCGCTGTTTGCCTCCGATCCCAACTGGGGTCGTATCCTGGCAGCCGTTGGCCGTGCCGGGGTGCCGAACCTGGACGTGAGCAAGATCGACGTGTTCCTCGGTGAAGTCTGCATCGCCAGCCGCGGTGCCCGTGCCGCGACTTACACCGAAGCCCAGGGCTCGGCTGTAATGCAGCGCGAAGAAATCACCATTCGTATCGAACTGGGTCGCGGCGATTGCAGCGAAACCATCTGGACCACCGACCTGTCCCACGAATACGTGAAAATCAACGCCGAATACCGCACGTAATTCATGGTGGGCAAGTCATGCTTCTGTAGGAGCAAGGCTTGCCCGCGATGGAGGCCGCAGGCCTCCCGCTTGTCCCTCATCAAAAGGCGCCTGAACATGAGCTACCACCTGATCATCGGCGACAAACTGTATTCCTCCTGGTCCCTGCGCGGCGCTTTGGCGCTGGAACTGGCCGGCGCGACCTACACCGAAGAACTGATCAAACTGAACCAGCCGGACACCCGTGAACGCCTGCTCAAGCATTCACCGACCGCCAAAGTCCCGTTGCTGAAAACCGAACACGGGACCATTGCCGACTCGTTGGCCATCGCCGAGTATCTGGTCGAGCGTTTCCCGAACGCCAACCTCTGGCCGAAGGATATTGCCGCCCGCGCCCAGGCCCGCTCGGCGTGTGCGCAGATGCACAGCGGCTTCTTCGCCATGCGCAGCAACATGCCGTTTGACCTGAGCCACGATGCGCCGTTGTCGCCAATGCCGCCTGAAGTGCAGGTGGAGATCGAGCGGATGCTGGCGTTGTGGGCTGAATGCCGCGCGGTCGCAACCGAACCCGGCCCGTTCCTGTTTGGTCGCGTAAGCCTGGCAGATGCTTTCTTCGCACCCATAGCTGTGCGCCTGCGTACTTATCAAGTCGCGCTACCGGCGGTGGATGCGGCCTATGTTGAAGCGATTTACCAATGGCCAGCCTTCAAGGCCTGGCAGAAAGCCGGTCTAGAGGAAATAGTGCGGTGAAACGAGTTCATGTAGCAGCGGCTGTTATCCGTGATGCCAGCGGCAAGATCCTCATCGCTCGCCGCGCCGATACCCAGCATCAGGGCGGCCTGTGGGAGTTTCCCGGCGGCAAGGTCGAGGACGGCGAAGCGGTGCAAGCCGCGCTGTCTCGCGAGCTGCAGGAAGAGTTGGGCATCGTGGTCAGTGCCGCTCGGCCATTGATCAAGGTTCAGCATGACTATCCAGACAAGCAAGTGTTGCTGGATGTCTGGGAGGTCTCGGCGTTTACCGGCGAACCGCATGGCGCCGAAGGCCAGCCTCTGGCATGGGTGACGGCGCGTGAACTGCGCGACTACGAGTTCCCGGCCGCCAACCAGCCGATCGTGGCGGCTGCGCGTCTGCCGGGCGACTACCTGATTACCCCGGAAGGCCTGGAAACGCCAGCCCTGCTGCGCGGTATTCAGAAAGCCATCGCCGGCGGGATCAAGCTGATCCAGTTGCGCGCTCCGAATGGCTATGACCCGCAATACCGCGATCTGGCGGTGGATGCCGTGGGTTTGTGTGCCGGTAAGGCGCAACTGATGCTCAAGGGGCCGTTTGAGTGGTTGGGAGATTTCCCGGCCGCCGGTTGGCACATCACCGCTGCGCAACTGCGCAAATACGCCAGTGCCGGGCGTCCGGTGCCAGCCTCGCGCTGGTTGGCGGCGTCCTGCCACAACGCTGAAGAGCTGAGCCTGGCGGAACAGATGGGCGTGGACTTCGTCACCCTGTCACCGGTTCAGCCGACCCAGACTCATCCAGATGCATCACCACTCGGCTGGGAGCAGGCCTCGCAGTTGATTGCAGGGTTCAGCAAACCGGTGTTTCTACTGGGTGGTGTGGGGCCTGCCGAACGGCAAAAAGCCTGGGAAGCGGGTGCACAGGGCGTGGCGGGGATTCGGGCGTTTTGGCCTGATTGATTGGCGGTGATTCTGAGGGCCTCATCGCGGGCAAGCCTTGCTCCTACAGGGCAGAGTTGTTCACAAGACTAGTGAACGACATCAATCCGTAGGAGTAAAGCTTGCTCGCGATGGCGGCCTCACAGGCGATGGAATTCTGCTTGGTTAAGCCTCAGGCTTCGCCGCCGCTTGCCACAAAATCTCGGCAATCCCCTGGCGCTTGGCAATCAGCCGAGCCGCCACAAACAACAGGTCCGACAAGCGATTGATGTACGCCAGGCCAACCCCGGCCAATGGCTCCAGCGCGTTCAGATGCTGACAACGTCGCTCGGCGCTGCGTGCCAGGCTGCGGCAGACGTGGGCTTGGGCAATCAAGGCTGAACCGCCGGGCAGAATGAAGTTCTCCAGCGGTCCCAGCTCCTCGTTCCAGACATCGATCGCCGCTTCCAGGCGTTCGACTTCTGCGGCATTCAAGGCCTGATACACCGGCATAGCCAGTTCCCCCCCCAAATCGAACAACCGGTGCTGACACGGTTCAAGCACCTCAATCACCTCGGCCAGGCCAGGATGAGCGTGGCGTTGCTCGGCCAAGCCAGCCAACAGCAACCCGAGCTGGCTGTTCAGCGTATCGACTTCGCCGATGGCTTCGACCCGTGGATGGTCCTTCGGTACGCGGCGACCATCGCCAAGCCCGGTTTCACCTTTGTCGCCGGTGCGGGTGTAAATCTTCGACAAGCGAAAACCCATGCTTAGCGCTCCAGTTGTTTGAGTTCGTGAGAGGCGAGCGGAGTAGTGCCCGCCAATGGCAGGCGCAAGGTGAAGCACGTGCCTTGGCCGAGGGTCGATTGCACTTCCATCTGACCCTTGTGGTTGTTGGTGATGATGAAGTACGACACCGACAGTCCGAGGCCGGTGCCCTGGCCAATTTCCTTGGTGGTGAAGAACGGTTCGAAGGTGCGCTTGCGCACGTTCTCGCTCATGCCCACGCCGTTGTCCTCGACCTGGATTTCCGCCCACGGCGGGTTCAGTCGGGTGCGCAGAATGATGCGTCCCGGCTCTGTGGCGTTTTCACGCTGGTGAATCGCCTGAGCAGCGTTTTTCAGCAGGTTGAGCAGCACTTGTTCGAGCTCGTTGGCAGTGCCGGGGACTGGCCCCAGTTGCGGGTCGAACTGACGAATGATGGCTTGGCCCTTGAAGTCGAAGCCGATGGCCAGGTCGAAGTCGTTGCTGGCGATCTCCACGGCTTGATCGATCAGTGCCGGCAGGTCGCACGGAGCCATTTGGCGGTTGCTGCGACGACTGAAACTAAGCATGTGGGTGACGATCTTTGCGGCTCGGGCGCCGGCCTGTTGAATGCCGTCGAGCAGTTGCGGTACTTCGCGGTTTTGCAGGTAGCGATTGACGCTGTCCAGTTCGATGCCGATCTGTTCGGCGGTTTCGATGTTCTTCGGCAGGTCGGCCGACAAGCGCCGACGAATGTTCTGCACGTTGTGCAGGATCGCTCCCAGGGGATTGTTGATTTCGTGGGCCATGCCGGCGGCGAGGCCGCCGACCGAGAGCATCTTCTCCGACTGCACCATCATTTCTTCGAGGGACAGGCGCTGGGTAATGTCGTCGATGCGGATTACCACGCCGCGTCCGGCACCGCCCATCAACGGATAGAAGGTCAGCGCGTAATGCTTGGGCTCATCGTCCTTGACCCACGTAACGCGCTCGATCTTGACCACGCTGTGCTGCTCGACGGTTTCCCTGAGTTGCGGCAGGAACGGTTTCAGCGGTTCGAAGGCGAGGAAGATCGGCTGGTTCAGCGCTTCGTCCAGGCGAGTACCGGAAAGTGCGCTGGCTTCCTGGTTCCATTGGGTCACATAGAGCTGTTCATCAAGGGCAATCAGTGCCGAAGGCATCGAGTCGATGATGCTGTTGAGGTAGTTCTGAAAACCGGTGAGTTTCTTCTCGATCTTGCTCCGCACCTGGACTTCCAGTTCCAGTTTACGGTTGGTATGACGGGTTTCTTCGGCCAGGCCCTGGGCCTGGTCGTAGGCGGCCTGGGAGTCGTCCCGCGCGCGCTTGAGTTGCTGTTCACGGGCTTCGATGCGCGAGAGCATGGTGTTGAAGGCTTCGGCAAGGCTGCCGATTTCGTCGTGGTTGCCGCGTGACGCACGCAAGGCGTAGTTTTCTTCGCGAGTCACCTGTCGGGACAATTCTTCGAGTTCATGAATCGGCCGAGTGATCAGGCGTTTGATCTGCCGGGCAATCACCAGCCACAGCAGCACGCTGAAAATCAGAATCCCGAGGCTGGCGGTCAGGGTGCCGGTGTAGAACGCCATCGGCAATTCGCTGCTGGCCACCAGCAGCAGATGACCCGGCGCCTCGCCCGGGCGCAACAGGGTGATCAGCTGATTGCTGCGAAACTCGGAGGCCTGCCAGGCTTCGATATTTCGATAGTGCTCGGGCAGCTTGAGTTTGTCGCCGTGCTGCACCTGCGCCAGGCGCAGGCCTTTGCCGTCATACAGCGCTGCGGCTCGCAGCGGTGAATAGCTGTTGAGTTCGTTGAGCAGCCGTTGGGCTTCTTCGGGAGAGTTGAGCGCCTGGTCGGCGATGGACGGGTTGGCCACCAGCCGGCCGATGGTCTGCAAGGCCTGCGGGGCCATGCTTTCCTGAGAGATCCAATAGGCGGCGCTGATAAAGGTCAGGTTGGCCACCAGCAACACGGTGGTCAACAGCACCAACAGGGCGGCCAGCAGTTTCTGGCCGACCGGCAGGTTTTCAAGGCGCTGGCGCAATGGCATCGGTGTCGTCGCTAAAAAGGAACAGGAAGGCAGCGTAGCCGTTGCTCAGTCGCTGGGCAATCCGCGTGCGTGCAGGTGCGTAATCAGCCGCTGCTGCAATTGATTGAGGTGCGGCAGCACCAGTTGGTGTCTCGACGCAGCAGTGCAGGCATGCCCCAGCAGATAGCTGATCTCGGTTCGGCGTTGACTGGCGACGTCCTGGTACATCGACGAGTAGTTGGCCGCAGTTGCTTGAATCACCCGCTCGACTTCCTGCTGCAGGTTGTGTGCGGCGGCAGGTTGACCGCAACGCTCCAGCAGCTCGCTCAGCTCGGCACAGAGAGTGGCGACCTCGCAATGATGCTGTTGCAAACCGCCGTTGCGGCAGTCATGTAGCACGGTCAGGGGGTTGATTGCGCAATTGAGCGCCAGTTTGCGCCACAGGCGGGTCAGAATGTCTGTGCTCCATTCGTGCGGGATGCCGGCGGCGCTCAGGTCATCCAGCCAGATCGGCGGGGTAGGGTGGCTGGCATCGCCGAGCCAGGTGTACCCATGGCCGGCAAACACCACGCGCCAGTCGTCATCGCGAAACGCGCCTTCAGTGCTTGAGGCAAAGATGCAGCGTGCCTGCGGGACACGTGCGGCAACGGCGTCCTGACTGCCGAGGCCGTTCTGCAACAGAATCAGCTCGGCATTGGGTGCAAGACGCGCTGCCAGTTGCGCGACTGCACTTTCGGCGTCGTAGGCTTTGCAGGCCACCAGCAAGCGGTCTATCGGGCCCGCGCTGTCGACAGTTTCGCCGGGGATCGCATACTGCCGCGCTTCGCCCTGTTCGACCAAGGTCAGCCCGCCAGCGGCCTGATAGGCCTGCAAGCGCGCCGTGTCGCGCAGAATCAGTTTCACCGGCAGGCCAGCCCGTGCCAGGCGCGTGGCCCACAGGGTGCCCAGGCTGCCGGCGCCAAGGACGTGCCAGGTGGTCGACATCAGTTTTTTGCTCGGATTGGCAGGCGCATGTGAGGCTCGCAGCGTAGGAAGGTAAAGACCCGTTATAATCAGCGCGGATTTTAACCGCAAGCCAGGCGTGTTCCATCGCTATTGAGCGCGCCCTTTTTTATTGGAGAGATTACATGCCGTCGTTCGACGTGGTATCCGAACTGGACAAACACGAACTCACCAACGCGGTCGAGAACGCCGTCAAGGAACTCGACCGTCGTTATGATTTGAAAGGCAAGGGCAGCTTCGAGTTCAAGGAAAAGGACCTGACTGTCAATCTGACTGCCGAGGCCGACTTCCAGCTGGAAGCGATGATCGAGATCCTCAAGCTGGCACTGGTCAAGCGCAAGATCGATGTGCAGTGCCTTGAGGTAAAAGACGCCTATGCTTCCGGCAAGCTGATGAAGCAGGATGCCGTGCTCAAGGAAGGCATCGACAAGGAGCTGGCGAAGAAGATCGTTGCTCACGTCAAAGACGCCAAGCTCAAGGTCCAGGCCGCCATCCAGGGCGAGCAGGTACGGATCACCGGCAAGAAGCGTGATGACCTGCAGGAAGCCATTGCGGCACTGCGCGCCAAGGAATTTGGCATGCCGCTGCAGTTCAACAACTTCCGCGACTGATCAGTCTTCAGGGAACCTCCGGGCGTTAATGACGTCCGAGGCCCATGTAACGGCAGAAACGATTGAGCCATCATCCTTGGCTCGGTCTTTCTGCCGTGCAGTTTTTACGTGCCGGGTAGCCGGGAATCAGGAGAGATAGATGGACATAAATGCTGAAGTGGACAACCTGGTCAAGGCTTCCCAGGCCTGGATCCCGATGATCATGGAATACGGCAGCCGTGTGCTGCTGGCGGCCATTACCCTGGCCATTGGCTGGTGGCTGATCAACAAGCTGACCCACAAGGTTGGCAAGCTGCTGGCCCTGCGCAACGCCGATCTGGCGTTGCAGGGGTTTATGAGCAGCCTGGCGAACATCATCCTCAAAGTGCTGCTGATGGTCAGCGTCGCGTCGATGATCGGTGTTGAGACCACCTCGTTCGTGGCCGCCATTGGTGCTGCCGGTCTGGCGATCGGTCTGGCGTTGCAAGGCAGTCTGGCGAACTTCGCTGGCGGGGTGTTGATTCTGTTGTTCCGTCCGTTCCGTATCGGTGATGTGATCGAAGCACAGGGCATTACCGGCACCGTCGACAGCATTCAGATCTTCCATACCCTGCTGCGCACCGGTGACAACAAAACCGTCATCGTGCCTAACGGTAATCTGTCGAACGGCATCATCACCAACCACAACCGTCAACAGACCCGTAAAGTGGTGTTTGACATCGCTGTGAATTACGACGCCGATTTGCAGAAGGCGCGTGAGGTGCTGTTGGAGTTGGCCAAGGATGAGCGCGTGTTGGCTGATCCTGCGCCGGTAGCGGTAGTGTCGACCCTGGGCGATAGCTCGATTACGGTTTCCCTGCGCGTTTGGGTGAAAACGGCGGACTACTGGGATGTGATGTTCATGTTCAATGAACACGCCCGTGATCGTCTGAAGGCGGCAGGTATTGATATCCCGTACCCGCAACGAATGATTCGTATGGTTCAGGAAACGGCGTAACAAGTAGCGGATTATTACTTGGCCTGTTGGTCAAGTATCGGTAACGAACTCAAGGGGCGATAAGCCCCTTGAGTGTTTTTACAGTCTGCTGTTTTGTTGTTCTGAAAGCGGAATAGAGTGCGGGCTTATTATTAGCAGGCTATTTATTGGTAGCTAATTTCATGTTGTCATCAAGCAGTCATAAAAAAAAGGCCCATCACTGATGGGCCTTTTTTATATCAACCGAACAACTGTAGTCGTAGCGATTACAGGATGTTGATTGGGTACTCGGTGATCAGGCGGAACTCGTCGATATTGCCTTCGGCCTGGTCGTTGTTGCCTCTGTGCCAAGCTTGGCGAGCACGGAAGGACAGGTCTTTGAGAGGACCACTCTGGACAACGTATTTGGCTTCCAGGTTGGTCTCGTTGTGACGACCGTCTTCGCCGTAGCCGTAGAGGCGGTAAGGGCTGTCAGCAGCCATCTTGGTGCCGTCGATGCCTTGACCGTGAGCATAACGAGCCATGAAGCTCAGGCCTGGTACGCCGTACTCAGCCATTTTCAGGTCATAACGTACCTGGATGGATTTTTCTTCAGGGCCGTTGAAGTCAGAGTACTGAATCGAGTTGGCCAGGAAGATCGAGTCGCCACCGCGGTTGTTATCGCCTACACCGATGTAGTCGAATGGTGTATCACCGTGAACTTGCTGGAACGCCAGAGTAACGGTGTGCGCCTTCAGGAAGGAGTAGGCCGCTGCCAGCGAGTAGGTGGTGTTGTCGATTTTGCCTGCTTTCGCTGCACCGGTATCGTTTGTCTGATACAGGTTGAAGTCGAAGTTCAGGGACTGGTCAGTCGCCAACGGAATGGTGTAGTTCGCGTTGCCGTAGTACTGGGTCCAGGTGTCCTGGAACTTGGCACCGTAGAGCGAAACGCTCAGGTTGTCATTGATGCCGTATTTACCACCCAAGTAATCAGCAGCTTCGACCTTGGTGCCAGCGTACTGGGTCCAAAGCTCGCCATTGTGACGGGTTTGGTCCTGGCTGCTACCACCGGTGAAGTGACCGGCCTCGAGATCGAGGTTTTTAATCTCGCTGCTCTGCAGTTGGAAACCGCTAGCGGTTTGTTGGAACATGCGGGAGCCGCCAACAGCGAATACCGGGGCGGTGGAAGGTGTGAAGTCACCCACTTTCAGCTCGGTTTTGGAGATGCGAACCTTCAGTGCTGCACCCGCTTTACCCATTTGGCTATTGACGTCGTGGCCAATAACTTTGCCGTTTGCGTCGCGGAAGGTGGTGCGGCTCATGTTGCCCGTACCCGATTGCGCGTCAGTACCGTCCAGTTTAAAGGCGGCATCGCCGTAGGCTTCAACGCCCACACCAACCGTACCCTGGGTATAGCCAGAGTTGAACTTGCCCAGTACGCCCTGAGTCCAGTCTTTCTGGTCTTCAGCGCCATTTTTGTTGTTACGGTTGAAGTAGTAGTTCTTCAGTACCACGCCAGCGGAGGCGCCTTCAACGAAACCTTTTGCGTCAGCCTGGTCGGTTACAAACGGGTCGGCCATAGCGACTTGGGCGCCGGTAGCTGCAGTAACAGCCAGGGCGATCATGCTCCACTTCATCACGCGCATCGTGATTTGCTCCTTTGGTTTTAGAAGAGTACTGCCGTCCCACCTGATTTATTATCTGGGCGGCTCTTTCTTTTTGTGTCGGCGCAAACTTATATCACGCCGACAATGTTGGCGATACTTGCGTATCTAACCTTTCAGCTTCTTTACGGCCCTGTCGCAAAATGCGCTGTAGAGGTCGTAATTTCACAATTTTTTTGCCTTCGGACTGACAACTTCAGCGTTGTTTTCCAAGGCTTCAGTATCAGAAAAAGAAATCCCTGTCTTGCACTTGAAGCTCCCTGGGCAGCCATGCCGCTATTGTTATGAGCCTTTAGGTTCCGACTTCCAGCGGATGCCTTACAGGCGATGTGTGTATGAATGCAACAAGCGTGCACAAATCGGCTTTTTGTTGCCGGTTTTTTCAAAAAAACCTGCCTTAATGACTAAAGCCGCATAAAACCGGGGCTTTCAGGGCTGATCTGTTTGAGCTTGACGCCGCGGTTCTTCTAGTGTTGCACCATCAAAGAGCATGAGTATTAGCACACAAATGTTACTGCTCCACCCTCGCGGGTGAGTAGACGGCGGATGCTCGACGTTTTCAGCGTAGACGCAGTGTGCAGATTTGGTGCAAAAAATTTTCAAGACTGTACGAAATTCGTACAGCGAAGACCTCGAATGCAGATCTACATCCACTGATAGGTCGTTGATTTTTTGACGAAGCGCCGAGGTCTGGTGCTGAGGTGGTGCGTCGAGAATGAAAATGTTCAGTACCGGGGCGTTCGTGCGTTGAGCGTTTGTATCGGGTCGTCCGGCTCGGGGCTGTGTGCCCTGTTTTTTCGCAGTGATCCGTGCGGCGTTCGCGGGTATGCTGCTGTTATATACGGGCGATTAGCCTTCGGGCTGGGCGCTAAACTGAGTCTCATGCAAAGTGCGGGAGTGCGCGCGGTGTTCGCCTTAGATCCACGACTTGAACAAGACACCCTGCCGATTGGGGATTTCCCACTAAGTCGGTTGTTGCTGTCCAATGATTCGAATTACCCCTGGTTTATCCTGGTGCCGCGTCGTGAGGATATCAGCGAGTTGTTTCAACTGGATGTCGCCGACCAGCAGCAGTTGTGGCGGGAAACAACCGAGTTGGCCGAAACGCTCAAGGATTCGTTCGACGCCGACAAGTTGAATATCGCGACCCTGGGGAATGTTGTCAGTCAGCTACACATGCATGTCATTGTGCGTAAGCGCAATGATGCCGCCTGGCCAGCCCCGGTTTGGGGCAAACACCCGGCCAAGCCTTACAGTGCCGAAGAAGTGGCAGTAATTCGCGAACGGCTGCGTTTGGTCTTGACCGATGACTTCACGTTTCTGGAGGGCTGAACCATGAGCCTGGAAGAGCGCATTACCGAACTGGAAAGTCGTCTGGCGTTTCAGGATGACACGATTGAAGCGATGAATGATGTGCTGGTGACACAGCAGCGGGTGGTCGAGCGCTTGCAGTTGCAAATGGAAGCGTTGCTCAAGCGCCAGGAAGAAGCGGCCGGGCAGTTCGAGTCCTTCGAAGAAGAGGCTCCACCACCGCATTACTGAGTGCCGGCCGGGGCGACACATCGGCAGTCGATAAAAAACCGCGATGCAGCCAGGCTGCATCGCGGTTTTTTAGTGTGGGCGTGGAACTTACATCAGCGACGCGGTAACGCGGCGATCACGTCTTCAGCTTGCAGGCCCTTGTCACGGTTCATGACAGAAAACTCCACGCGCTGGCCTTCGACCAGGACGCGGTGACCTTCACCACGGATTGCACGGAAGTGCACAAAAATATCGTCTCCGGAATCGCGAGAAATGAAGCCGAAGCCTTTGGAGGTGTTGAACCATTTGACGGTGCCGGTATCACGATTGGTCATGTCGTAATTTTGCGTAGCGGCAGCAGGAGAGGATTTATAAAAGCTGATGGCCAGGTGCAGAAGTACGGCGATCAGGGCGACGATGAGGCTAAGCAGGACTGCGGGCTGACCACCAATGACCGGCATCGGTGCGAGGAGGGTCAGGGTTTGCACGACGACGGCAAGCACCAGCAAGGCACTGACCAGATTTTGCAGTTGGTGACGTGGACCTTTGTTCCAGTAAGGAATAACCGGCGCGAGGGTCAGGTTGAGCAAGCCGAAGAACGCCAGGTACAGCGCGTCAGGTTGTTGCAGGTAAGGTGCGGCTTCGGTTCGCAAGCTAGGGATGAAGGACAGCAGCAAAGCCGCTGCGCCCGTTAGCAGGTGGACGATTTTCAACATTTTGATTGACTCACGTTAAGACGGATCACAAGGAAGAGCTGATTGAGCACGGTTCGCTTCTGAACAATGGGAGGCGCTGGGCACGTACCCGCTATCAGCCTATGCGCTGCACCCAGGAAAATAGAGGCAGCGACACGCCTCTATTTAACAGCAAAGCCCAGGCCTTCTCAAATCAAGTGCAGGGGGCATGGCGGCGGAGGCGGATGGCGGTTTGTGCGTGCTGGTCGCAGGTGTTGCCTGAAGGCTTGTTCTAGAGAGCTCGATCGGTTTTTTGGCCTGCTGCGGGCAGAGAAAACGCCTTGAGTTCGTGGATTCAGGGTGTTTTCTTCTATAGAGGGGAAAGAGGTGCGCGAGTGTCAGAGGGTGCCCGGCGCCGTCAGTGCTTCTCCTGTCCGTGGTCTGAGATGCTTCTCTGATAGGGCGATGTCCGAGCCTTTTTCGGCTTTATTCGCTCGGTGGTTCTGACTTTTCCCGCGCTGAAATTCCGCTTTATAGGCAGATGTAGGACCGTGTTAACGGTCTCCCTACGGTTGTTGGCTTGTCCTACGTTGATGGTCATAAAGTCATCTGGATATAACTATCCGCCTGCGTTTCTATAAGGAAACAGAGGGTTGCTCTTGTTGAAAGCAAGTATGACAAAGGAGTGTCAGCAGTATGAGTCGAGGAATAGGGCAAGGGACAATCGAAGTCGCTCGGTTTCAAGATGGAAAGCAGGAGGGGAAGAGAGATCCTTTTGTTCGGGAGTTTGATATGGGGTTGGCGCGTCCATTGTCCCGATCAGTGCGTTTGAATGGATTTGCCACCTGTTTGCGCCTTGAGCAGGTCTATTGGGATATTTTGGCCAGGATGGCGAAAATCAACTGTTGCTCGGTGAGCGCTTTGCTTTCCTACGTTGATAGAGAGGTGCACCTGCGTCATGGCGGGGTGAAAAATTTCAGCGGGCTGGTACGGGTGGTGTGCGTCGTACACAGTTTGAATGAGGACGCCTGTAGCGTTGAATGACGTGCCGCTCGGTGTTGGGGACGGCTCGTGTGACCAGGCGTCATCCGAATGAGCACGTGCCTGTGCAGCGTTACGGCTGCACAGGCTCGATTTAATGGATATAATCCCGCCCTTTGCCGCGAAACCCGACGTTTGCGCGGTGATAATCTGATTGCCGAGACAACCCCATGCCGATGTACGACTATCAATGTGCTTCCTGTGGTCATCAGTTGGAAGCCATTCAGAAGATCAGCGCAGCACCGTTGGTCGACTGCCCTGCCTGCCAGGCACCCGAATTGAAAAAGATGCTGTCCATGCCAGGCTTCCGCCTCAGCGGCACCGGCTGGTACGAGACCGATTTCAAAACCGGTTCGAAGAAGAATCTGGCCGGCGGCGACAAAGCTGACTAAGTTGAACGACACGCGTGAGCTCTTGCATCATCAGGCACCTTATTGAAGTGCGGTGGTGCGGCAAGGCCTCCAAACGAATTTCGAATTACGAGAAGTGAAACCACTACCATGATGCGCAGCCATTATTGCGGCCAACTGAACGAAAGCCTGGAAGGTCAGGAAGTTACCCTTTGCGGATGGGTCCACCGTCGTCGTGACCACGGCGGGGTGATCTTCCTCGATATCCGTGATCGTGAAGGTCTGGCCCAGGTGGTGTTCGATCCGGATCGCGCCGAAACCTTCGCCGCCGCCGACCGTGTGCGCAGCGAATACGTGGTCAAGATCACCGGTAAGGTGCGCCTGCGTCCAGCCGGTGCCGGTAATGCCAACATGGCTTCGGGCATGATCGAAGTGCTGGGCTACGAGCTGGAAGTATTGAACGAAGCGGAAACCCCGCCGTTCCCGCTCAACGAATTCTCCGACGTTGGCGAAGAAACCCGCCTGCGTTATCGCTTTATCGACCTGCGTCGTCCGGAAATGCTCGAGAAGCTGCGTCTGCGTTCGCGCATGACCACCAGCATCCGTCGCTACCTGGACGAGAACGGCTTCCTCGACGTCGAGACGCCGATCCTGACTCGTGCCACCCCAGAGGGCGCACGTGACTATCTGGTGCCGAGCCGTACTCACGCTGGCAGCTTCTTCGCCTTGCCGCAATCGCCGCAGCTGTTCAAGCAACTGCTGATGGTTGCCGGTTTCGATCGTTACTACCAGATCGCCAAATGCTTCCGCGACGAAGACCTGCGTGCCGACCGTCAGCCGGAATTCACCCAGATCGACATCGAGACCAGCTTCCTCAACGAAGCCGAGATCATGGGTCTGACCGAAGGCATGATCCGCAACCTGTTCAAGGAAGTGCTGGGTCTGGAATTCGGTGAATTCCCGCACATGACCTGGGACGAGGCCATGCGTCGTTACGGTTCCGACAAGCCGGACCTGCGTAACCCGCTGGAACTGGTTGACGTTGCCGACCAGCTCAAGGAAGTCGATTTCAAGGTCTTCAGTGGCCCGGCCAACGACCCGAAAAGCCGTATCGCCGCTCTGCGCGTTCCAGGCGGGGCGAGCATGCCGCGCAGCAAGATCGATGACTACACCAAGTTCGTCGGCATCTACGGTGCCAAGGGCCTGGCGTACATCAAGGTCAACGAGCGCGCGAAGGGCGTTGAAGGGCTGCAATCGCCTATTGTCAAAAATATCCCTGAAGCCAACCTCAATGTGATCCTCGATCGCGTTGGCGCGGTTGATGGCGACATCGTGTTCTTCGGTGCCGACAAGGCCAAGATTGTCAGCGAAGCGCTGGGCGCACTGCGGATCAAGGTCGGTCACGACCTGAACCTGCTGACCTGCGAGTGGGCACCGATGTGGGTTGTCGACTTCCCGATGTTCGAAGAGAACGACGACGGCAGCTTCACCGCCTTGCACCACCCGTTCACCGCACCGAAGTGCACGCCAGAAGAGCTCGAAGCCAACCCGGCGACCGCTCTGTCCCGTGCCTACGACATGGTATTGAACGGCACCGAGCTGGGTGGCGGTTCGATCCGTATCCACCGCAAGGAAATGCAGCAGTCGGTCTTCCGTCTGCTGGGTATCAGCGAAGCGGAACAGGAAGAGAAATTCGGCTTCCTGCTCGACGCCCTGAAATACGGCGCGCCGCCGCACGGTGGTCTGGCTTTCGGTCTCGACCGTCTGGTGATGCTGATGACCGGCGCCCAGTCGATCCGTGAAGTGATCGCCTTCCCGAAAACCCAGAGCGCTGCCTGCGTCATGACTCAGGCACCTGGCCTGGTCGACGCCAAGGCGCTGCGCGAGCTGCACATTCGCCTGCGCGAACAGCCTAAGGCTGAGTAAGACCGAGCACCCTGGCACATCAAGCGATGCGCCAGGGTGTCAGATCCAGATTGTGTTGCCCGCTCGCCTTCATGGGCGTGCGGGCATTGTTTTATAGAGAATTGTTTTAAAGAGAATTCGGAGCGAGTTATGGCGGGTCATTCCAAGTGGGCGAACATCAAGCACCGCAAAGAACGTCAGGATGCCAAGAAGGGCAAGATTTTCACCAAGTGGATTCGTGAACTGACTGTCGCAGCCCGTCAGGGTGGCGGTGATCCGGGCTCCAACCCGCGTTTGCGTCTGGCGCTGGATAAAGCCCTTGGCGCGAACATGAGCCGTGACATCATCGATCGCGCGGTGGCTCGTGGTGCTGGCGCTGCCGACACCGACGACATGGTCGAATTGAGCTACGAAGGTTACGGTCCGGGCGGCGTAGCGGTGATGGTCGAGTGCATGACCGACAACCGCAACCGCACTGCAGCAGCTGTCCGTCACGCTTTCAGCAAATGCGGCGGCAACCTGGGGACCGACGGTTCGGTGGCCTACCTGTTCGAGCGCAAGGGGCAGATTTCCTTCGCGCCGGGCGTCGACGAAGACGCGCTGATGGAAGCGGCCATGGAAGCTGACGCCGATGACGTGGTCACCCACGAAGACGGCTCGATTGACGTGTTCACTTCGTTCGCCGGCTTCTACTCGGTTCGTAATGCTCTGGAAGCTGCTGGCTTCAAAGGTCATGACGCGGAAATCGTCATGCTGCCGACCACCAGTGCCGAACTGGACCTGGAAGGCGCCGAGAAGATCCTCAAGCTGATCGACATGCTCGAAGACCTGGATGACGTGCAGAACGTTTATTCCAATGCGGATATTCCAGAGTCGGTGGCCGCGCAGCTGGGCTGATGGGCGACGCAGATCTGGTGTGGGAGCGGGCCGGGCGGCGTTCCGATGCCCGCGATGACGTCGGCAGGCTCGACATTGATGTTGAATGTTCTACCGCTATCGCGGGCAAGCCCGGCTCCCACAGGGTTTTCGGCAGGGCCGCAAAATGTGCACTCGGCACAGCCTGCTCTGTGCTGGCCTAACTCTCTAAACCCGCAGGCGTTATGACTTTAATTCTTGGTATCGACCCCGGTTCGCGCATTACCGGTTACGGCGTGGTACGCGATACCGGCCGTGGCTGCGTGTATGTCGCCTCGGGTTGCATTCGTACCGGCAGCGGCGAGTTGCATGAACGGCTGCAAATTGTTTATCGCGGTGTGCGTGAAGTCATCCAGACCTACGGCCCGGTCACCATGGGGATCGAAAAGGTCTTTATGGCCCGTAACGCCGACTCGGCCCTGAAGCTGGGCCAGGCTCGTGGCGCGGCCATCGTTGCCGGCGCCGAAGAAAACCTGGAAATTGCCGAATACACCGCAACCCAGGTCAAGCAGGCGGTGACCGGGACGGGCGCGGCGAATAAAGAGCAGGTGCAGATGATGGTCATGCACATGCTGAAACTGACCAGCAAACCGCAAATCGATGCCTCGGATGCCCTGGCAATCGCCATTTGTCATGCTCACACCCGTTCCAGCCTGTTACCCCATGGTCTGGGGACGGCTCGCAGTCGTGGCGGTCGCCTTCGCCTCTGATCTGATAGCATCAGCCCACTCATTTTATCCGTTGAGCGTTTTGCGCCTGTTTTGCCGGCCGCCACGCTCACTTTGGTACTCGTCAGCCAGATCTGGCCAACGCTTAAGGATTTGAAACGTGATTGGACGTTTGCGCGGCACCTTGGCTGAGAAGCAGCCGCCGCACCTGATACTGGATGTAAATGGTCTGGGCTATGAGCTGGAAGTGCCGATGACCACGCTTTATCGACTGCCGTCGGTCGGAGAGCCGATCACCTTGCACACCCATTTGGTTGTGCGTGAAGACGCCCAGCTGCTCTACGGCTTCATTGGCAAGCGTGAGCGCGATTTTTTCCGTGAATTGATCCGCCTCAATGGTGTGGGCCCCAAGTTGGCGCTGGCCTTGATGTCGAGCCTTGAAGTCGATGAGCTGGTGCGCTGCGTGCAGGCGCAGGACACATCGGCGTTGACCAAGGTGCCGGGCGTCGGCAAGAAGACCGCCGAGCGTTTGCTGGTGGAGCTCAAGGATCGTTTCAAGGCCTGGGAGACCGTGCCAAGCATGTTCGCCCTGGTGCCGAATCAGCCGGATGCGCCAATACCCGTGGCCACCGCCGAAAATGACGCGGTGAGTGCGTTGATTTCCCTGGGCTACAAGCCGCAGGAGGCCAGCAAGGCGATTTCTGCCATCAAGGAGAAAGGCTTGAGCAGTGAAGACCTGATTCGTCGCGCCCTGAAGGGAATGATTTAAGTGATTGAAGCTGATCGTCTGATCGCCGCCACGGGTGGCCCCCGTGACCGCGAAGAAGTCCAGGACCGCGCGATTCGTCCCGTCAGCCTGGCCGAATACATCGGCCAGCCGACCGTTCGCGAGCAGATGGAGTTGTTTATCCAGGCTGCCCGCGGGCGCAACGAATCCCTCGATCACACGCTGATCTTCGGTCCACCGGGGCTGGGTAAAACCACCTTGGCCAACATCATTGCCCAGGAAATGGGCGTGTCGATCAAAAGCACCTCGGGGCCGGTCCTCGAGCGTCCGGGGGATCTGGCGGCGTTGCTGACCAACCTCGAGCCGCATGATGTGCTGTTCATCGACGAGATCCATCGACTGTCGCCGATTGTCGAAGAAGTGCTGTACCCGGCCATGGAAGACTTCCAGCTCGACATCATGATCGGTGAAGGGCCGGCGGCGCGTTCGATCAAGCTCGACCTGCCACCGTTCACCCTGGTCGGCGCCACCACCCGTGCCGGGATGCTGACCAACCCGTTGCGTGACCGCTTCGGCATCGTTCAGCGCCTGGAGTTCTATAGCACGGCGGATCTGGCGACCATCGTCAGCCGTTCGGCGAACATCCTCGGCTTGCCGCTGGACCCGGAGGGTGCCTTTGAAATCGCCCGTCGGGCCCGTGGTACGCCGCGTATCGCCAACCGCTTGTTGCGCCGGGTGCGCGATTTTGCCGAAGTCCGGGCGAAGGGGCATATCACTAAACCGATTGCCGATCTGGCGCTGAACCTGCTGGACGTCGATGAGCGTGGCTTCGATCACCAGGACCGGCGTCTGCTGCTGACCATGATCGAGAAGTTCGATGGCGGCCCGGTCGGGGTGGACAGTCTCGCGGCGGCGATCAGCGAAGAGCGGCACACCATCGAGGATGTGCTGGAACCCTATCTG
This sequence comes from Pseudomonas helvetica, assembly GCF_039908645.1. Classification (NCBI taxonomy): domain Bacteria; kingdom Pseudomonadati; phylum Pseudomonadota; class Gammaproteobacteria; order Pseudomonadales; family Pseudomonadaceae; genus Pseudomonas; species Pseudomonas helvetica. The sequence continues at coordinate 4,905,475 of NZ_CP150917.1, read as the reverse complement.
ATTCAGCAGGGCTATATCATGCGGACCCCGCGTGGACGGGTCGTGACCCGGCATGCGTACCTGCATTTCGGTTTGAATATCCCGTCGCGGTTAGGTGAAATGCCCGTGCCAGACGAGTTTCTTGATGCAGTAGACGAATGACGACCTCTGCGTGCCGATTTATTTCGGCTTTGTGCGGTCCTAGGGGACTGCGATTGCCGATCTTTCGCACGAAAGTCGTTCGAGAATGAAAAAACAGTTGCCTGGCCGGATTGGCAACCTGAGGAGTAACCACTAGAGTATGCGCGCGCAAAACGGGCTTGAGTCGTTCGCACATCGTTGTCGCGTTTATTACGAGGACACCGATGCCGGCGGCATCGTGTATTACGTTAATTACCTTAAGTTTATGGAGCGGGCTCGAACCGAGCGGCTACGGGATCTGGGCTTTGCCCAATCGCAGCTTGCTGGTGAGGACCTGTTGTTCGTCGTGCATTCCAGCGAAGCGCGCTATCACGCGCCGGCGCGACTGGACGACGAGCTTCTGGTAAGTGCAGAAGTAATCGAATTGAACCGCGTCAGCCTGCGCTTTAAACAGCAGGTCAGGCGAGCCGCGGATAATGCACTGCTCTGCGAAGGGCAGTTTTTGGTGGCCTGTGTGCGCACCCATAGTTTGAAACCCCGGGCCATTCCCGAAGCTCTACGTGCGGCCTTTGCCGACGTGAGCGGCGCGGGTACACACTCAGAGCAGGAGATAAAGCGTGGAAGCTAACGTCGTCGACCATTCCTCCATGTGGAGCCTGGTCAGCAATGCCAGCGTTGTGGTGCAGTTGGTAATGCTGATCCTGGTAGCCGCATCGGTGACCTCGTGGATCATGATCTTTCAGCGCAGCAATTTGCTGCGCGCCGGTCGACGTGCCCTGGAGAGCTTTGAAGAGCGCTTCTGGTCCGGCATCGACCTGTCCAAACTCTACCGTCAGGCCGGCAGCAACCCTGACCCGGATTCCGGCGTAGAGCAGATCTTCCGTGCAGGTTTCAAGGAGTTCTCCCGTCTGCGTCAGCAGCCAGGCGTTGATCCGGAAGCGGTCATGGAAGGTGTGGCGCGCGCCATGCGCGTGGCCATTTCCCGCGAAGAAGAAAAGCTCGAGCAGAGCCTGCCGTTCCTTGCGACCGTCGGTTCCGTCAGCCCGTACATCGGCCTGTTCGGTACAGTCTGGGGCATCATGAACTCCTTCCGTGGACTGGCAACTGCCCAGCAAGCAACCCTGGCCACCGTGGCTCCAGGTATTGCCGAGGCACTGGTTGCAACGGCCATCGGCCTGTTCGCGGCGATCCCGGCCGTTATCGCTTACAACCGTTTCTCTGCCCGCAGCGAAACCTTGCTTAGCCGTTACTACACCTTCGCCGACGAGTTCCAGGCGATCCTGCACCGCAAAGTGCACACCAGCGAAGAATAAGCAGGTAATTCCCAATGGCTTTAATCGCTCGAGCTCGCAAAAAGCGCAAGCCGGTTGCCGAGATGAACGTGGTGCCTTACATCGACGTGATGCTGGTACTGCTGGTTATCTTCATGGTGACCGCACCGATGCTCAATCAGGGCGTGAAAGTTGATCTGCCCAAGGTTTCCAGCGAAGCCTTGCCGCAAGACAACAACACCCAGGTCCTGACCATTTCGATCAAGGCTGACAAGACCTATTACTGGAACCTTGGCAGCGAAGTCGACACCGATAAGCAGCAGGACAGGGCCATGACCCTGCCGCAGATGACCAGCGCCGTGACCAAGATCATCAGCGCCGGTAATGAAAACGGCAAGCACACCCAGGTCTTCATTCGTGGCGACAAGAGCGTCGATTACGGCTCCGTCATGGGCGCCATGGGTGGGTTGCAGAAAGCCGGGGTCGGTAATGTTGGCTTGATTACCGAGGCGCCCTGATGCAGCAACAGCGAGAGCCGACAGCCTCGGAAAGCTATTTCTGGCCTAGTGTCTGGGCGATCGGCCTGCACGTGCTGGTGTTTGGCATGCTGTTCGTCAGTTTTTCCATGACACCGGAATTGCCGCCGGCCAAACCGATCGTCCAGGCGACCCTGTACCAACTGAAATCGAAAAGTCGGGCGACCACCCAGACCAATCAGAAGATTGCGGGTGAAGCGCAGAAATCCGCTGCGCGCCAGACCGAAGTCGAACAGATGGAACAGAAGAAGGTCGAGCAGGAAGCGGTGAAGGCTGCGGAACAAAAGAAAGAAGCGGCGGCTCAAAAAGCCGAGGAAGCCAAGAAGGCCGACGAGTCGAAGAAAGCGGAAGAGGCGAAAAAGGCTGATGAAGCCAAGAAAGCCGATGAAGCGAAGAAGACCGCCGAAGCCAAAAAGGCCGAACAGAAACAATTGGCTGATATAGCCAAGAAGAAAGCTGAAGAAGAAGCCAAGAAAGCCGCTGAAGAAGAGGCCAAGAAAGAGGCCGCTGAAGAAGCGAAGAAAAAGATAGTCGAAGACGCGAAGAAGAAAGCCGCGGAAGACGCCAAGAAGAAAGCTGAAGCGGACGAGGCGAAGAAAAAAGTCGCCGAGGAAGCGAAGAAGAAAGCTGCTGCCGATGCTGCGAAGAAAAAATCGCAGGAAGCGGCGCGTAAATCTGCCGAAGAGAAAAAGGCTCAGGCCCTGGCTGATTTGCTTTCCGACACGCCGCAGCGTCAGCAAGCCTTGGCCGATGAGCAGGGCGATGAAACCGCGGGCAGTTTCGATGATCTGATTCGTGCTCGGGCAGCGGAAGGTTGGGCTCGTCCTCCTTCGGCACGCAAAGGCATGACGGTTGTGCTGCAAATCGGCATGTTGCCCGATGGTACGGTGACTTCGGTCAGCGTGGCCAAGTCCAGTGGCGATGGTCCGTTTGACGCTTCGGCTGTAGCGGCGGTCAAGAATATTGGACGTTTGACAGAAATGCAGGGAATGAAGCCGAGCGATTTCGCTCCCTATCGTTCATTCAAGATGACATTCACACCTGAGGATCTAGCCTTGTGAGAAACCTTCTTCGAGGAATGCTTGTCGTTATTTGCTGCATGGCAGGGATAGCGGCAGCAGATGAAAAGAACATTCTGGTCACCAGCGGCAGTGACCGGGCAACACCGATTGCGGTTGTTCCATTTGGCTGGCAGGGCGGTAGCGTCCTGCCGGACGACATGGCGGAAATCATCGGTAACGACCTGCGCAACTCGGGTTACTACTCGCCGATTCCAAAGCAGAACATGATCAGCCAGCCAACTTCGGCCAGCGAAGTCATCTACCGTGACTGGAAGGCCCTGGGCGCCCAGTACATCATGGTCGGCAGCATCGTTCCGGCGGGCGGTCGCCTGCAGGTGCAATACGCACTGTTCAACGTCGCGACCGAGCAGCAAGTGCTGACCGGTAGCGTGTCGGGTGGCGTCGATCAACTGCGCGATATGGCGCACTACATCTCCGACCAGTCGTTCGAAAAGCTGACCGGCATCAAGGGCGCGTTCTCCACACGCCTGCTATATGTAACGGCCGAGCGCTTTTCGGTGAACAACACGCGCTACACCCTGCAGCGTTCGGACTACGACGGTGCTCGTGCCGTGACCCTGCTGCAATCGCGTGAGCCGATCCTGTCGCCGCGTTTCGCTCCGGATGGCAAGCGCATCGCCTATGTGTCGTTCGAGCAGAAGCGTCCGCGCATCTTCATGCAGAACATCGACACCGGTCGCCGCGAGCAGATCACCAACTTCGAAGGCCTCAACGGCGCGCCAGCCTGGTCTCCGGACGGTACTCGCCTGGCGTTTGTGCTGTCCAAGGACGGCAACCCGGACATCTACGTGATGAACCTGGGGTCGCGTCAGATCAATCGCGTGACGGCTGGTCCTGGCATCAACACCGAACCGTTCTGGGGCAAGGATGGTTCGACCATCTACTTCACCTCCGACCGTGGCGGCAAGCCGCAGATCTACAAGACCAACGTCAATGGTGGTGGTGCGGAGCGTGTGACCTTTATCGGTAACTACAACGCCAACCCGAAACTGTCGGCTGACGAAAAGACGCTTGTCATGATTCACCGTCAGGATGGCTTCACCAATTTCCGGGTGGCGGCTCAGGATTTGCAGCGCGGTAGTGTAAAGATCCTGACAGACACCAACCTAGATGAGTCAGCCACTGTTGCGCCCAACGGCACCATGGTAATCTACGCCACCGCCCAGCAGGGCCGGGGAGTCTTGATGCTCGTGTCCATCAATGGACGCGTAAGGCTCCCGCTTCCTACCGCTCAAGGCGAAGTCAGAGAACCTTCCTGGTCCCCTTACCTGAACTGACGCGGCGCTACACGTTTTACTTAACACATTGGGGTTCATTAGGAGTTTCACGATGGAAATGCTGAAGTTTGGTAAGTTTGCTGCGCTGGCCCTGGCCATGGCTGTAGCTGTAGGTTGCTCGTCCAAAGGCGGCGACAACGCCGGTGCAGGCGCTGTAGATCCAAACGCTGGTTACGGCGCTAACACTGGTGCAGTTGACGGCTCCCTGAGCGAAGAAGCTGCTCTGCGCGCAATCACCACCTTCTACTTCGAATACGACAGTTCGGACCTGAAGCCAGAAGCCATGCGCGCTCTGGACGTTCACGCCAAAGACCTGAAAGGAAACGGCGCTCGCGTTGTTCTGGAAGGCAACACCGACGAACGTGGTACTCGTGAGTACAACATGGCACTGGGCGAGCGTCGTGCGAAAGCCGTTCAACGCTACCTGGTACTGCAAGGTGTTTCCCCAGCTCAGCTGGAACTGGTTTCCTACGGTAAAGAGCGTCCAGTTGCTACTGGCCACGACGAGCAGTCCTGGGCTCAAAACCGTCGCGTCGAACTGCGTAAGTAATTCGTCATGCGAACGTGCCGTCGTGCTGTAACTGTTCTGGCTCTCAGTCTCGCACCGCTTGCGGTGTGGGCTGCGGTTCCTGTGGTCGATGACAACTCCGGTTATAACAATAGCGGGAGCAGTTATCCGCCTGCGGGTTACGGTACGAACGGCGCCTATGCCGGGGGAGGGGTTACGGCCCCTGCCTCGGCACAGGGCGTGCTGTTCAACCAACTGCAACAAATGCAGGAACAAATCGCGCGCCAACAAGGTGCGATCGAAGTTCTGCAAAATGATGTAGCGCGCATGAAGCAGGAAAACCTGGAGCGATACCAGGATCTTGATCGGCGTATTGGAACCGGCGGTGCACCCGCTGCGGCTCCTCAAAATTCTCCAGCCGGTGGCGATATGAATAATGCCGCCGGTGCAGCTGCAGGTGCGAGTGCTGCTACTCAAGCCCCTGCGGCCAGCAGCGAACCGGGTGATCCGGCGAAGGAAAAGCTCTATTACGATGCGGCCTTCGACCTGATCAAAGCCAAGGATTTCGACAAGGCCAGCCAGGCGTTTGCGGCATTCCTGCGCAAATACCCGAACAGTCAGTACGCGGGCAATGCCCAATACTGGTTGGGCGAAGTGAACCTGGCCAAGGGCGACCTGCAAGGTGCGGGTCAGGCTTTTGCCAAGGTTTCGCAGCTGTACCCCAAGCACGCCAAAGTGCCTGACTCGCTGTACAAGCTCGCTGATGTAGAGCGCCGCCTGGGTCATACCGACAAGGTCAAAGGCATTCTGCAGCAGGTGGTTTCCCAATACCCGGGTACTTCCGCCGCTCAGCTGGCCCAACGCGATCTGCAGCGCATGTAAGGCTGTTTGACCCGTTTACAAGAAACCCGCGCTTGCCGCGGGTTTTTTCGTTAGAATTCACCCCCCTTTTTTATGAAACACCGCTTTTGGGGATCTGCGCGTTGGCGGGGTTCCTTTAAGTGCCTGACGGAGGCGGACAGCCTGTTTAGCTGTTACGCCCGTGGCGACTATGCAAGACACATTGAGAATTACCGAAGTTTTTTACTCGTTGCAGGGTGAAACGCGGACTGCCGGGCTGCCCACTGTATTTGTGCGCCTGACCGGTTGTCCATTGCGTTGCCAATACTGCGACAGCGCCTATGCCTTCACTGGCGGCACCGTTCGCCCGCTCGAGGATATCCTCGAGCAAGTGGCCGGTTTTCGTCCGCGCTACGTTTGTGTCACTGGTGGTGAGCCGCTGGCACAACCTAATGCCATCCCTTTGCTCAAGCAGCTGTGTGACGCCGGTTACCAGGTGTCGCTGGAAACCAGTGGCGCCCTGGATATTTCAGCGGTCGATCCACGGGTCAGCCGAGTGCTTGACCTGAAAACACCCGGGTCGAAAGAAGCGCACCGCAATCTCTACGAGAACATCGCCCTGCTGACGGCCAACGATCAGGTCAAGTTCGTGATCTGCTCTCGCGAGGACTACGACTGGGCGGTCTCCAAGCTGATTCAGTACGGTCTCGACCAGCGTGCCGGCGAAGTCCTGTTCTCGCCGAGTCACCACGACTTGAGCGCGCGCGAGCTGGCTGACTGGATTGTTGCGGACAACCTGCCGGTGCGCCTGCAATTGCAGCTGCACAAATATCTTTGGAACGACGAGCCGGGGCGCTGAAATGACTGAACAACTGAACACTACTGAAAAACGCGCGGTCATCCTGCTGTCCGGCGGTCTGGACTCGGCAACGGTCGTGGCGATGGCCCGTGCTGAGGGCTACAGCTGCTACACCATGAGTTTCGACTATGGTCAGCGCCACCGCGCCGAGTTGCAGGCTGCCGAACGTGTAGCGCGCGATCTGGGCGTGATCGAGCATAAGGTGATTGGCCTGAACCTGAACGGCATTGGTGGCTCGGCATTGACCGACAGCTCCATCGATGTGCCTGAGGCGCCGAGTGAAGGTATCCCGATCACTTACGTGCCGGCCCGCAATACCGTGTTCCTGTCTCTGGCATTGGGCTGGGCCGAAGTGCTCGGCGCGCGCGACATTTTCATCGGCGTGAATGCGGTGGATTATTCCGGTTACCCGGATTGCCGTCCCGAGTTCATCGAAGCCTTCGAGCGCATGGCCAATCTGGCGACCAAGGCCGGGGTAGAGGGGAACGGTTTCCGTATCCAGGCACCGCTGCAAAACCTCAGCAAGGCGCAAATTGTCCAGGCGGGCGTGAAGCTTGGCGTCGACTATGCACTAACGGTTTCCTGCTATCAGGCGGACGATAACGGCCGTGCCTGCGGCAGGTGCGACAGCTGCCGTCTGCGTGCAGAAGGCTTCCTGGCGGCCGGAATCAGCGACCCAACCGTTTATTTTTGATTTATTTCAAATTAGGTATTGAATAGTCCTTAAAAATCAGTATTATACGCGCCACCACACAGCGGGTCGTTAGCTCAGTTGGTAGAGCAGTTGGCTTTTAACCAATTGGTCGTAGGTTCGAATCCCACACGACCCACCATTTTAAAAAATCTGGAAGGCCCACGTAAGTGAGGATTTCCGGGTTTTTTTTTGCCTGCGATTTGAGCCTGGCTCAATCCGGGTGTTGCACCGCGTGACGCAGGTCAGAATGATCTTTTGCATCTCGGGGATATTCTGTAGCCTTGCGCAGCTTCAATGCTGTCCATGCCTGATGAATACTCACTCTCCCGGCGGTACCTTCTGTGGTCCGGAGCCGGGTGTATACTCGACTTTCGCGCGAAAGCGCCCGTAGGTCTTGCGATCATGACGCAAATTTCAGAACGCCTTCTGGTACAAGCCCACCTCGACGCCAAACAGCCCAAACCGCTGAGCGCCGAAGAGCAAGCCCATTACCGCGCCGCCATCGCCGCCGAGCTCAAGGCTCAGGACGCGGTGCTGGTTGCCCACTTCTATTGCGATCCGATCATTCAGGCCCTGGCCGAAGAAACCGGTGGCTGCGTTTCCGACTCCCTGGAAATGGCCCGCTTCGGCAACGCTCACCCGGCCAAGACCGTGGTGGTTGCCGGTGTGAAGTTCATGGGCGAGACCGCAAAAATCCTCAACCCTGAAAAACGCGTACTGATGCCGACCCTGGAGGCGACCTGCTCGCTGGACCTGGGTTGCCCGGTCGACGAGTTCTCGGCGTTTTGCGATCAGCACCCGGAGCGTACGGTGGTGGTATATGCCAACACCTCGGCAGCGGTGAAGGCGCGGGCAGACTGGGTGGTGACCTCCAGCTGCGCGCTGGAGATTGTCGAGAGCCTGATGGATAACGGCGAAACGATCATCTGGGGCCCGGACAAACACCTGGGCACCTACATTCAGCGCAAGACTGGCGCCGACATGCTGCTCTGGGACGGTGCCTGCATCGTTCACGAAGAGTTCAAGGCCAAGCAGCTGGAAGACATGAAGGCCCTGTATCCGGACGCCGCGATTCTGGTGCACCCGGAGTCGCCGACAGCGGTGATCGAATTGGCCGACGCGGTAGGCTCCACCAGCCAGCTGATTGCCGCTGCGCAAAGCCTGCCGAACAAGACCCTGATCGTGGCGACCGACCGTGGCATCTTCTACAAGATGCAGCAGCTGTGCCCGGACAAGGTCTTCATCGAGGCGCCTACCGCCGGCAACGGCGCGGCCTGCCGCAGTTGCGCACATTGCCCGTGGATGGCGATGAACACCCTTGAGCGCACGCTTCAGTGCCTGCGTGAGGGCTCAGGCGAGATCTTTGTCGAGCCGGCGCTGATCCCTCAGGCGATTCGCCCGCTCAAGCGCATGCTCGACTTCACCGCGGCAGCGCGGATGAAGCTGGCGGGTAATGCCTGATTATCTGTGGCGATGAAGCTTGCTCCCGCTCGGCGGCGTAGCCGTCGTAAAGTCCTGCATGCACTTTTAACCGGCAAATCGAGTTGGCAGTTTTAGGGGCGCTTCGCGCCCCAGCGGGAGCAAGCTCCCTCGCCACAGGGTTTGGCGTTTCGGCGGGTTATTTTTGCTTCTTCGGGATCCGTACCAACTGGGCGAGATCTTTGTCTAGCCGGCGCTGATCCCTCAGGCGATTCGCCCGCTCAAGCGCATGCTCGACTTCACCGCGGCAGCGCGGATGAAGCTGGCGGGTAATGCCTGATCATCTGTGGCGAGGGAGCTTGCTCCCGCTCGGCGGCGTAGCCGTCGTAAAGTCCTGCATGCACTTTTAACCGGCAAATCGAGTTGGCAGTTTTAGGGGCGCTTCGCGCCCCAGCGGGAGCAAGCTCCCTCGCCACAGGGTTTGACGTTTAGGGGAGTTATTTTTTCTTCTTCGGGATCCGTGCCAACTGGGCGAGATCTTTGTCGAGCCGGCGCTGATCCCTCAGGCGATTCGCCCGCTCAAGCGCATGCTCGACTTCACTGCGGCAGCGCGGATGAAGCTGGCGGGTAATGCCTGATTATCTGTGGCGATGAAGCTTGCTCCCGCTCGGCGGCGTAGCCGTCGTAAAGTCCTGCATGCACTTTTAACCGGCAAATCGAGTTGGCAGTTTTAGGGGCGCTTCGCGCCCCAGCGGGAGCAAGCTCCCTCGCCACAGGGTTTGGCGTTTAGGGGAGTTATTTTTGCTTCTTCGGGATCCGCACCAACTGGGTGAGATCTTTGTCGAGCCGGCGCTGATCCCTCAGGCGATTCGCCCGCTCAAGCGCATGCTCGACTTCACCGCGGCAGCGCGGATGAAGCTGGCGGGTAATGCCTGATCATCTGTGGCGAGGGAGCTTGCTCCCGCTCGGCGGCGTAGCCGTCGTAACGTCCTGCATGCACTTTTAACCGGCAAATCGAGTTGGCAGTTTTAGGGGCGCTTCGCGCCCCAGCGGGAGCAAGCTCCCTCGCCACAGGGTTTGGCGTTTAGGGGAGTTATTTTTGCTTCTTCGGGATCCGTACCAACTGGGCGAGATCTTTGTCGAGCCGGCACTGATCCCTCAGGCGATTCGCCCGCTCAAGCGCATGCTCGACTTCACCGCGGCAGCGCGGATGAAGCTGGCGGGTAACGCCTGATCATCTGTGGCGAGGGAGCTTGCTTCCGCTCGGCGGCGCAGCCGTCGTAAAGTCCTGCATGCACTTTAACCGGCAAATCGAGTTGGCAGTTTTAGGGGCGCTTCGCGCCCCAGCGGGAGCAAGCTCCCTCGCCACAGGGTTTGACGTTTAGGGGAGTTATTTTTTCTTCTTCGGGATCCGTGCCAACTGGGCGAGATCTTTGTCGAGCCGGCGCTGATCCCTCAGGCGATTCGCCCGCTCAAGCGCATGCTCGACTTCACCGCGGCAGCGCGGATGAAGCAGGCGGGTAATGCCTGATTATCTGTGGCGATGAAGCTTGCTCCCGCTCGGCGGCGCAGCCGTCGTAAAGTCCTGCATGCACTTTTAACCGGCAAATCGAGTTGGCAGTTTTAGGGGCGCTTCGCGCCCTAGCGGGAGCAAGCTCCCTCGCCACAGGGTTTGGCGTTTCGGCGGGTTATTTTTGCTTCTTCGGGATCCGTACCAACTGGGCGAGATCTTTGTCGAGCCGGCACTGATCCCTCAGGCGATTCGCCTGCTCAAGCGCATGCTCGACTTCACCGCGGCAGCGCGGATGAATGAAGCTGGCGGGTAACGCCTGATCATCTGTGGCGAGGGAGCTTGCTCCCGCTCGGCGGCGCAGCCGTCGTAACGTCCTGCATGCACTTTTAACCGGCAAATCGAGTTGGCAGTTTTAGGGGCGCTTCGCGCCCCAGCGGGAGCAAGCTCCCTCGCCACAGGGTTTGGCGTTTCGGCAGGTTATTTTTTCTTCTTTGGAATCCGCACCAACTGGCTGTTGGAGTACATGTCGTGCCAGCTGCGCTGCTGTTTGTCGAAGAGTACCCAGAAGAACCCCAGGCCTGCGCACAGCAAGGATGCGATCGACACCACAAAACGCAACAGCGCCTGCCACAGGCTGATCGCCGAGCCATCGGCGTTCTGCACACGGATGCACCAGACCTGCATGCCGAGGGTTTGACCGGACCAGGTCCAGAATTTGGCAAAGAAGCCAAACAGCACGAACAGCAGGATGGTCGAGAACAGCGGATCGCCATCCAGCGCGCCGGCCTCGGTCAGGGCGCGCATCTGCTCTTCGCCGATGATTGCCATCTGCACCATCTTGTAGATACCGCCCGTAACGATCAGCAGGGCAGTGCACAGCAAGAAGTCGTAGAACATCGCTGCCAGGCGACGGCCCAGGCCGGCGATGGGGAATTCACCCTGAGGGCTTAGCAGGTGTTTCGACATGGGGTGGCTCTCGGCTGAAAAAGAAGCCATTTTACGGAATTGCGCGCACAAAAAAGCCCCTGATGTCAGCATCAGGGGCTTTTTCGTTACAGAAGATCAGCCTTCTGCTTGTACTTCGTCAGCTTGCATGCCTTTCTGGCCCTGCACAGCGATGAAAGTGACTTTCTGGCCTTCTTTCAGGCTCTTGAAGCCGCTACCTTGAATGGCGCGGAAATGCACGAACAGATCCGGACCGCTTTCTGGAGTGATAAAACCAAAACCTTTCTCGTCGTTAAACCACTTGACGGTGCCGCTCTGACGTTGGGACATTTCTTATTTCCTTTGACGCAAAAATTGATGACAGCCTCTTTCTCATGAAAGAGTACTGGAGCTGGTTGCAGGAGAGTAAGAGGCGTCGAACGGGATGTAGCTAACTTGTAGGCTACTGCCCAGGTCACGATTCCAAGCGACCCATGCAAACACAGTGAACAAACTCTACGCCAACTACGGGAGAAAAAACAAGCCCCGTGGAAGCCGCGTATTGCTTGGCTTGATGACTGTTTCACAGGATGGATAGTGCGGCTTATTCGATAGTGTTGTTCAATTGTTTTCGATTGATATAAGTCAAGTTCACAATCGAAGTGCCTGATCCAGGTATGCACTGTTTTATGGCGGTTGCGTTACAGATTAGTGCACTGTTACGCAACCGCGTTACTTATAGGAACAGTCAATCAACCACGATAGTAGCGTTGTGGAACAAATGGCATTTTGCTTACAAGCAAAGGCACCTTTTTCCCACGTACAATCGCCCAAACCTGGGTATCGAGTGCGATGTAAGCACTGTCGAGGTAACCCATGGCCAAAGGACCACCCAAGGTCGGCCCAAAGCCGCCGCTGCAGACGCTGCCGATGATTTCGCCCGCTTCGTTGACGATTTCCGCACCTTCGCGCACCGGGGTGCGTTCCTGAGGCAGCAGGCCGACGCGTTTACGGCTGACACCGTTTTGTTGCTGGGCGAATACGGTCTCGGCGCCCGGGAAACCACCGGCACGCGCCCCGTCGGCACGCCGTGGCTTGGAGATGGCCCACAGCAGGCTGGCTTCGATCGGTGTGGTGTCGGTGTTCATGTCGTGGCCGTAGAGGCACAGGCCGGCTTCCAGGCGCAGCGAGTCACGGGCGCCGAGGCCGATGGCCGCGACTTCCGGTTCGGCCAGCAAGGCCCGAGCGAGGGCTTCGGCATCGGCGGCAGGCACGGAGATTTCGAAACCGTCTTCACCGGTGTAGCCCGAACGGCTGACAAAGCAGTCGACGCCGAGCAAGGTCACGCGGGTGAACTGCATGAACGTCATCTTCGCCACTTCAGGGGCCAGGCGCGCGAGCACGGTCACCGCGGCCGGGCCTTGCAGGGCGAGCAGGGCGCGTTCTTCGAACAACGGCTCGATGCTGCATTGATCGCCGATGTGTTGGCGCAGGTGCGCCAGGTCCTGGTCCTTGCAGGCGGCGTTGACCACCAGGAACAACTCGTCGTTCCCGAGGTTGGCGACCATCAGGTCGTCGAGGATGCCACCGTTCTGGTTGGTGAACATCGCATAGCGCTGCATGCCCACCGGCAGGTCGATGATGTCCACTGGCACCAGGGTTTCCAGGGCCTTGGCGGCGTTGGCACCGGTCAGACGGATCTGGCCCATGTGCGAGACATCGAACAGCCCGGCCTGATCACGGGTGTGCTGGTGTTCTTTCATCACGCCCAGCGGGTATTGCACCGGCATGTCGTAGCCGGCGAAAGGCACCATGCGCGCACCGAGTTCGATGTGCAGCGCGTGCAGAGGGGTTTTCAACAGTTGTTCGGTGGACATATGCAGCTCCTGAAAATTGCACTGATGCAGATGCGTTCGCATCAGCACTCGATAATGTTGACCGCCAAACCGCCACGGGCGGTTTCCTTGTATTTGCTTTTCATGTCGGCGCCGGTCTGGCGCATGGTGCGGATGACCTTGTCGAGGGAGACGAAGTGTTGACCGTCGCCGCGCAGGGCCATGCGCACCGCATTGATGGCTTTGACCGAGCCCATGGCGTTGCGCTCGATGCACGGCACTTGCACCAGTCCGCCAATCGGGTCGCAGGTCAGGCCGAGGTTGTGTTCCATGCCGATTTCGGCGGCGTTTTCCACTTGCTGCACCGTGCCGCCGAGCACTTCGCAGAGCGCGCCGGCAGCCATTGAGCAGGCCACGCCGACTTCGCCCTGGCAACCGACTTCGGCGCCGGAGATCGAAGCGTTTTCCTTGTACAGAATGCCGATGGCGGCGGCGGTGAGCAGGAATCGCACCACACCGTCTTCGTTGGCGCCGGGGATGAAGCGCATGTAGTAATGCAATACCGCGGGGACGATCCCGGCTGCACCGTTGGTGGGCGCCGTGACCACGCGCCCGCCGTTGGCGTTTTCTTCGTTGACCGCCAGCGCATACAGGTTGACCCAGTCGAGCACCGACAACGGATCGCGCAGCGACGATTCCGGGTTCTTGCACAGTTGTCGATGAAGGGCGGCGGCGCGGCGTTTGACTTTCAAGCCCCCGGGCAGAATCCCTTCGTTACGGCAACCCGCGGCCACGCAGTCCTGCATCACTTGCCAGATTTTCAGCAGACCGGCGCGGGTTTCCGCTTCCGGGCGCCAGGCGCTTTCGTTGGTCAGCATCACCTGACTGATGGACAACCCGTAAGTGGCGCAATGGCTGAGCAGGTCCTTGGCGCTTTTGAACGGGAAGGTCAGGGGTGTCGTATCCTCGACGATGCGGTCGGCGCCGGCCGCATCTTCGTCGACCACAAAACCGCCACCGACCGAGTAATACTCGCGGCTGCGGATCTGGATGCCGGCCGCATCGAAGGCGCGAAAGATCATGCCGTTGGGGTGATAGGCCAATGGCTTGCGAATCATCGCCAGGTGGAGTTTTTCGTTGAATTCAATGACGTGCTCACCGAGCAGGTTCAAGCGACCGCTGCTGCGAATCTCATTCAGGCGAGCGGCGATGTTCTCGGTGTTCACGGTGTCCGGGTGTTCACCTTCCAGACCCAGCAACACGGCCTTGTCGCTGCCGTGGCCTTTGCCAGTGGCGCCGAGCGAGCCGTAGAGCTCGACTTTGACGCAGGTGGTGGCTGCCAACAGGTTTTCACGACGCAGGCCTTCGACGAAGCGCGCAGCGGCGCGCATCGGGCCAACGGTGTGGGAGCTGGAGGGACCGATGCCAATCTTGAACAGGTCGAACACGCTTAACGACATGGTTGTTCTCCGGTTTCTTGTTATAGGCGCAGGGCTAACCTGTAGGAGCAAGGCTTGCCCGCGATGAACGATGATGAGGTCAATCAGGTGGACCCTGTAACGGCTATCGCGGGCAAGCCTTGCTCCTACAGGGGGAGGCGTGTCCCTACGGAGGGGGGCGGGTGAATCCGCCCCCCTGCATAGATCAAGCGTAGCTTTCGATCGACGGGCAAGCGCAAATCAGGTTGCGGTCGCCGAACACGTTGTCGACCCGACCGACCGGTGGCCAGTATTTGCCTTCGATCAATGAAGCCACTGGATACACCGCTTGCTCACGGCTGTACGGGTGCGTCCACTCGCCAACGATTTCCGCAGCCGTGTGCGGGGCGTTTTTCAGCGGGTTGTCGTCCTTGTCCAGGGTGCCGTTTTCTACTGCGCGGATTTCTTCGCGGATGCGGATCATCGCGTCGCAGAAGCGGTCCAGTTCTTCTTTGGATTCGCTTTCGGTCGGCTCGATCATCAGCGTGCCGGCCACCGGGAACGACATGGTCGGGGCGTGGAAGCCGAAGTCGATCAGGCGCTTGGCGACGTCATCGACGCTGATGCCGCTGCTGTCTTTCAACGGGCGCAGGTCGAGGATGCATTCGTGGGCGACCAGACCGTTGCTGCCGGTGTAGAGCACTGGGTAGTGTTCTTCGAGGCGACGGGAAATGTAGTTGGCGTTGAGGATCGCCAATTGCGAAGCCCGCTTGAGGCCAGCGCCGCCCATCATGCGGATGTACATCCAGGTGATCGGCAGAATGCTCGCACTGCCGAACGGTGCCGCGCAGACCGCGCCTTCCTTGCGCTCCATGGCCGCGTGACCCGGCAGGAACGGCGTCAGGTGCGATTTCACGCCAATCGGGCCAACACCCGGGCCGCCACCGCCGTGCGGGATGCAGAAGGTTTTGTGCAGGTTCAGGTGCGACACGTCGCCGCCGAACTTGCCCGGTGCGCAGAGGCCGACCATGGCGTTCATGTTGGCGCCGTCGATGTACACCTGGCCGCCGTTGTCATGAATGATCCCGCAGATTTCGCGGATGCCTTCTTCGAACACGCCGTGGGTCGACGGGTAAGTGATCATCAGCGCGGCGAGGTGTTCGCGGTGCTCGATCGCTTTGGCGCGCAGGTCTTCAATGTCGACGTTGCCGCGCGCATCGCACGCGGTGACGACCACACGCATGCCGGCCATATTGGCGGTGGCCGGGTTGGTGCCGTGGGCCGACGACGGGATCAGGCAGATGTCGCGGCGTTCTTCGCCACGGCTCTGGTGGTAGGCACGGATTGCCAGCAAGCCGGCGTATTCACCTTGGGAACCGGCGTTCGGTTGCAGCGAGATCGCGTCGTAACCGGTGGCGGCGCAGAGCATCGCTTCCAGTTCATCGGTCAGTTGCTGGTAACCGGCGCTTTGCGCAGGCGGAGCGAACGGGTGCAGGGCGCCGAATTCGGCCCAGGTCACCGGGATCATTTCGCTGGCGGCGTTGAGTTTCATGGTGCACGAACCCAGCGGGATCATGGTGCGATCCAGCGCCAGGTCCTTGTCGGCGAGCTTGCGCAGGTAGCGCATCAGCTCGGTTTCCGAGTGATAACGGTTGAACACCGGGTGGCTGAGGATCGGCGATTGACGCACCAGTTCAGCCGGGATGCGGCTTTGCACCGAGGCGGCCAGCGCGGCGAAGTCCGGCAGGGCTTTGCCTTCAGCCAGCACGCTCCACAGGGTTTCGATGTCGGCCTGGGTGGTGGTTTCGTCGAGGGACAGACCCAGACGCTCACCATCGACGACACGCAGGTTGATGCGCTGGGCGCGGGCCTTGTCGTGCAGGGCAGCGGTGTTGGCGCCAGTGGCCAGGGTCAGGGTGTCGAAGAAGTTTGCTTGCTCAACGTTCAGACCCAGTGCGCTCAAGCCTTTGGCGAGGATCGCGGTCAGGTGATGAATGCGGTTGGCGATCTGCTTCAAGCCTTTGGGGCCGTGATACACGGCGTACATGCTGGCGATGTTGGCCAGTAGCACTTGGGCGGTGCAGATGTTGCTGGTGGCTTTCTCGCGGCGGATATGTTGCTCGCGGGTCTGCATGGCCAGGCGCAGGGCCGGCTTGCCGAAACGGTCCACCGAGACACCGACCAGACGGCCCGGCATGTCGCGCTTGAACGCATCCTTGGTGGAGAAGTAAGCCGCATGCGGGCCACCGAAGCCCAGCGGCACGCCGAAGCGTTGCGCACTGCCGATGGCCACGTCGGCGCCGAACTCGCCCGGCGGGGTCAGCACGGTCAGGGCCAGCAGGTCAGCAGCGACTGCGACCAGCGCATTAACCGCGTGGAAGCGTTCCGTCAGTTCGCGGTAGTCGAACAGGTCGCCGTTGCTCGCCGGGTATTGCAGCAGCGCGCCGAAGAACGCGCTGACATCCGTCAGTTCACGTTCGTCGCCGACCACCACGTCAATGCCCAACGGCTCGGCACGGGTGCGCAGCACGTCGAGGGTTTGCGGGTGGCTGTGGATCGAGGCGAAGAAGGCGTGGCTGCCCTTGTTCTTGCTCAGGCGTTTGCAGAAGGTCATGGCTTCGGCAGCGGCAGTGGCTTCGTCGAGCAGGGAGGCGTTGGCGATCGGCAGGCCGGTCAGGTCGCTGATCAGGGTCTGGAAGTTCAGCAGCGCTTCCAGGCGGCCCTGGGAAATCTCTGGCTGGTACGGGGTGTAGGCGGTGTACCAGGCCGGGTTTTCCAGCAGGTTGCGCAGGATCGGCGACGGCGTATGGCAGTTGTAGTAGCCCTGGCCGATGTAGGTCTTGAACAGTTGGTTCTTGGCGGCGATGGCTTTGATCGAGGCCAGGGCCTCGGCTTCGCTCAAGCCGTCTTCCAGTCCGAGAACGCTGGTGCCTTTGATGCTGTCGGGGATGACGCTGGCGCTCAGGGCTTCCAGCGAGTCAAAGCCGAGGCTGTTGAGCATGGCTTGCTCATCGCCTGCGCGCGGGCCGATGTGGCGCGCGATGAATTCGTTGGCGGTGCTTAGATTTACTTGAGTCATGGCGGCTCCTCAGGCTTCGGCGTTGGCTTTGATCAGACGGTCGTAAGCGTCTTGATCCAGCAGTTTGGCGACAGCCGAGGCGTCGGTAGGCTTGAAGCGGAAGAACCAGCCTTCGCCCAGCGGATCTTCGTTGACCAGTTCAGGGCTGCTGTCCAGCGCCGGGTTCACTTCCAGCACGTCACCGTCCAGTGGCATGTACACGCCGCTGGCGGCTTTTACCGATTCCACGGTAGCCGCTTCAGCGCCTTGTTCGTAGGACTGCAGCTCAGGCAGTTGTACGAAAACCACGTCGCCCAAGGCGTTCTGTGCGAAGGCGGTGATGCCGACCGTAACGCTGCCGTCAGCTTCGGTGCGCAGCCATTCGTGATCTTCAGTAAAACGCAACTCGCTCATGGAAACTCCTAGGGGGCCAGATTCGTCTGGTGGACGCGATTGAATGCTCGTGCAGGGCAGAGCTGAATGTTCAGTGACTTGACAAGAACGTAGCAAGAACGCGGCCAACGTTTTTTATTCGTTATAAATCAATAGGTTGATGATTATTGCGGGCGAGGTGAAAAACACGACTGTAGCGAAATCGCTACAGATTGAGGCGTGTAAAAAAGCCTATGGGGATCAAAGCCTTGCGTAGCGCAGTTTAATCGAGTGTGTAGCGAAATCGTTCCGCTGTAGCGCATTCAGTACAGGTGGAGGTCGCTTTTGGCGTGAAGAATGGGTGCCTTGCGGTCGATTGTGGCGAGGGAGCTTGCTCCCGCCGGGGCGCGAAGCGGCCCTAAAACTTGCAATTGAGTTGCTGCAGATACTTCGCGTTTGCTGGTTTACGACTGCTTCGCCCGAGCGCGGACCGGCCGGCGGGAGCAAGCTCCCTCGCCACGGGGCGGTTATCGGGGGTCAGGGCTTGCCGGGAATCCCGTACTTGCGCAATCGATGGGCGATGGCGGTGTGGGAGGTTTGCAGGCGGCTGGCCAGTTGGCGGGTCGAGGGGTAGTTGACGTAGAGCTTTTCCAGCAGGGTTTTCTCGAACGCTTCCACGGCCTGTTCAAGGCTGTCGACATCCACGTCACTTTCGCGGGCCACCGAGGTGCCGGCGATGTCCAGGTCGCCGATGTCCACCAGGCTGCTTTCGCAAATGGCTGCGGCGCGGAAGATCACGTTCTGCAATTGCCGCACATTGCCGGGCCAGCGGTTGCCGAGCAGGGCCGGGTACGTGCCGGGCGCCAGACGACAGACCGGGCGCTGGATCTGTGCGCAGGCCTGCTGCATGAAATAGCGCGCCAGCAACAGGATGTCCTGACCGCGTTCACGCAGCGGCGGGACTTCGACGTTGAGTACATTGAGGCGGTAGAACAGGTCTTCACGGAACGCGCCTTCGCTGACCATTTTTTCCAGGTTGCGGTGGGTGGCGCTGAGGATTCGCACATTGACCTTGACCTCGCGATCGCCACCGACCCGACGGAAGCTGCCATCGTTGAGGAAACGCAGCAGTTTGGCCTGCAAGTACGGCGACATTTCGCCGATCTCGTCGAGGAACACCGTGCCTTGGTTGGCCAGTTCCATCAGGCCTGGCTTGCCGCCACGCTGAGCGCCGGTGAAGGCGCCGGGGGCGTAGCCGAACAGCTCGCTTTCGGCGAGGTTCTCCGGGAGTGCTGCGCAGTTCAACGCCAGAAACGGCGCGCTGTGTCGGGCGCTGATGGCATGGCAGGCACGGGCCACCAGTTCTTTGCCGGTGCCGGTTTCGCCCTGGATCAGCAGCGGAGCATCGAGCGCCGCCACCCGTTGCGCACGGGCCTTGAGGGTGCGGATCGCCGGGGATTCGCCGAGCAACGCATCGAAACCTTCGGCGTGATCGTGGTGTAACGCCGAGAGTTGTTCACCGATGCGATTGGGTTGATACAAGGTCAGCAGGGCGCCGGCATCGGTGATGGGCGTGGCGTCCAGCAGCAAGGTCTGGCCGTTGACGGTGATCTCGCGCAACGGCAGGCGGAAGCCGTTTTCCAGCAACGTGTCCAGCAGCGCCGGATCGCTGAACAACTCGGCGACGCTTTCCCCGGCCGGTTCACGGCCGTACAAGGCGATCAGTGCCGGGTTGGCCAGCAACACGTTGCCGGCGCTATCGAGGGCCAGCACCGGGTCGGTCATCGCCGCCAGCAACGCGTCGAGTTGCAGGTGCCGACGTTGGCCGGGAAGAATGTCGACCACCGTCACCGCTTGCACGCCGCGCACATTGAACAGCGCATCGCTCAGTTCTTCGAGCACTTGCGGGCTAAGGGTCGGCGCATCGATGTAAACGTTCGGCGGCACCATTTCCACCGCATCCAGATTGAGATTGCGCCCACCGAGCAAGGCCAGGACTTCCTGGGTGATGCCGACGCGGTCGATGAAGCTGACGTGGATACGCATGGGACGGTTCAGTGTTCTGGAGTGCGGAGGGTGGCAAGTATGCCTTGGAGCGGGGTGTCAGGTGAAATTCGTAATCAAATTGTAGGAGCAAAGCTTGCTCGCGATGAACGATAACGCGGTGTATCAGTTACACCACGGTGCCTGCATCGCGAGCAAGCTTTGCTCCCACAGGTTATGGGTTATTACAGGTGTTCGGGCTTCACCGGATCTCCGGATTTCACATCGAGCTGCTTGCGTACGTCTTCGAACATTTCGTCGTAGTACTTGTGCAACGAGCTGATGTTGGCAGTCTTGGGCATGCCGTATTTCTGTGCGATGCGCGTGGCGTGTCGAGCAAAGTCGAAGGCCTGGTCTTTGGCCAGGAAGAAGTCTTCCTTCAGGTCCTTGCCCTCGACCGAACCATGCACCGTGAAAAGCATGCCTATACCTTCCTTGGGGTCGGTGGCGATCGCATAGTCGATGCACAGGTTGTAGCTGAAGTCGTCCTTGTTCAGTGCATGGCGCTCGATGTGCAAGTGACCGGGCTCAAATATGGCCATGGACATCTCCTTCAAAGGCGTTGAAACGGGGCAGGTTCAAGTCCTGCCCGGTTGGTTTTACAGGTAAGTGATACCAGGTTCAGCCGTGCTGATTCGGGTGCCGGCCCTACCCTGGACGATCGCTTCGATGTCCGAGAGTGAACCGATCACCGCGACTTTGCCAGTGTTGCGGGCGAACTCGCAGGCAGCCTGGACCTTCGGCCCCATGGAGCCGGCGGCAAAATCGAGTTTTTCGATGTCGTCCGGGTGGGCCCGGGCGATGGCTTTCTGGGTCGGCTTGCCAAAGTCGATAAACGCGGCGTTGACGTCGGTGGCGATCACCAGCAAGTCACTTTCCAGTTGTTCGGCCAGCAGCGCCGAGCACAGGTCTTTGTCGATCACCGCTTCCACGCCCTTGAGCTTGCGGTGCTCGTCGTACATTGTCGGAATGCCGCCACCGCCTGCGCAGATCACGATGCTGCCTTTTTCCAGCAGCCACTTGACCGGGCGGATTTCGAAGATGCGCTTGGGTTTCGGGCTGGCCACCACGCGGCGGAATTTGTCGCCGTCCGGGGCGATGGCCCAGCCTTTTTCGGCGGCGAGTTTTTCTGCTTCGGCCTTGGAATAGACTGGGCCGATGGGCTTGCTCGGGTGTTGGAACGCCGGGTCATTGGGGTCGACTTCGACTTGGGTCAGCAGGGTCGCGAAGGGCACTTCGAAGTCCAGCAGATTGCCCAGTTCCTGTTCGATGATGTAGCCGATCATCCCATCGGTTTCAGCCCCCAGCACGTCCAGCGGATAAGGGCTGACAGAGGTGTAGGCGGCCGCTTGCAACGACAGCAGACCGATTTGCGGGCCATTGCCGTGGGCGATCACCAGTTGATTGCCGGGATGGATCTTGGCGATCTGTTCCGTGGCGACGCGGATATTGCCGCGTTGATTGTCCGCGGTCATGGGTTCACCACGGCGGAGCAGGGCGTTACCGCCCAGTGCAATGACGATACGCATAATGCATTCCTTCTGAAATTCGGTGATCCCGTAGGAGCTGCTTTTGTGGCGAGCGAGCTTGCTCGCGCTCGAGCGCGCAGCGGTCGCAATCAGGCAGAATACGGCGCAACTGGTGCGACACGATTGAAGCCTTTACGACTGCTGCGCCCGAGCGCGGACCGGCCGGCGGGAGCAAGCTCCCTCGCCACAAAAACTGCTTCCACAAGAAGGAAGCGTCAGCCTGTTAGATATCCGCCAGCGCCGAGACCAGGATCGCCTTGATGGTGTGCATGCGGTTTTCCGCTTGCTCGAAGGCGATGTTGGCGGGCGATTCGAATACTTCTTCAGTTACCTCAACGCCGTTGGCCAGGTGCGGGTAGCGCGCCGCGATATCCTTGCCGACCTTGGTTTCGCTGTTGTGGAACGCCGGCAGGCAATGCATGAATTTCACCCGGGGATTGCCCGAGGCTTTCATCATTTTAGCGTTGACCTGGTACGGCAGCAGTTGTTCGATGCGCTCGTCCCACGCTTCGACCGGCTCACCCATCGACACCCAGATGTCGGTATGAATGAAGTCCACGCCCTTGACCGCCTCGGCAGGGTCTTCGGTGATGGTAATGCGTGCGCCGCTTTCTTCTGCGAAGGCTTTGCACTGATCGATGAAGTCCTGATGGGGCCACAGCGCTTTCGGTGCGCCGATGCGTACGTCCATGCCGAGTTTGGCGCCGATCATCAGCAGCGAATTGCCCATGTTGTAGCGCGCATCACCAAGGTAGGCGTAGCTGATGTCATGCAGCGGCTTGTCGCTGTGCTCGCGCATGGTCAGGGTGTCGGCGATCATTTGCGTTGGATGGAACTCGGCGGTCAGGCCGTTGAACACCGGCACGCCAGCGAACGTGGCCAGCTCTTCGACAATTTCCTGTTCGAAGCCGCGATATTCGATGGCATCGAACATCCGCCCGAGAACGCGGGCGGTGTCTTTCATGCTTTCCTTGTGGCCGATCTGCGACGACACCGGGTCGATGTAGGTGACGTGAGCTCCTTGGTCATGGGCCGCGACTTCGAAGGCGCAACGGGTGCGGGTCGAGGTTTTTTCAAAGATCAGCGCGATATTCTTGCCTTTGAGGTGCGGCTGTTCGGTGCCGGTGTACTTGGCACGTTTCAGGTCGCGGGACAGGTCCAGCAGGTAGTGCAACTCGCGATTGGTGTGGTGCATCAGCGAGAGCAGGCTGCGATTACGCATGTTGAAAGCCATGATGTGGATCTCCTTGGATTTCGGTTATCCCCAAGGCCGGCGCTTTATAAGCGCTGGCCCTGGTTTGAAGGTTAATAGTCGATCGGGTCGCGGATGATCGGGCAGGTCATGCAGTGGCCGCCGCCACGGCCACGGCCGAGTTCGCTGGCGCTGATGGTGATGACCTCGACCCCGGCCTTGCGCAGCAAGGTGTTGGTGTAGGTATTGCGGTCGTAGCCGATTACCACGCCAGGTTCCAAGGCCACCACGTTGTTGCCGTCGTCCCACTGTTCGCGTTCGGCGGCGAAGCTGTTGCCGCCGGTTTCGACGACGCGCAGGGCCTTGAGGTTGAGCGCGGCGGCCACGGTGTCGAGGAAGCTGGTTTCTTCGCGGCGGATATCGATACCGCCCGGTTTGCTTTCGTCAGGGCGCAGGGTGAAGGCCACAATCTGGCTGACCACTTCCGGGAAGATCGTCACCAGGTCGCGGTCGCAGAAGCTGAACACCGTGTCCAGGTGCATCGCCGCGCGGGATTTCGGCAGGCCGGCAACGATTACCCGCTCGACCGCTTTGTGCTTGAACAGGTTCAGCGCCAGTTGACCGATGGCCTGACGGGACGTGCGTTCGCCCATGCCGATCAACACCACGCCGTTACCGATGGGCATCACATCGCCGCCTTCCAGCGTGGCGTTGCCGTGCTCCTGATCCGGGTCGCCGTACCAGACTTGGAAGTCGGCGTTGGTGAACTCCGGATGGAATTTGTAGATGGCGCTGGCCAGCAGGGTTTCCTGACGGCGCGCCGGCCAGTGCATCGGGTTCAGCGTGACGCCGCCATAGATCCAGCAGGTGGTGTCGCGGGTGAATTGGGTGTTCGGCAGCGGCGGCAGAATGAAGCTGGAGTGGCCGAGGAAGTCGCGGAACATTTCGATAGTCTTGCCACCGAAGCTGTTGGGCAGGTCATCGGCCGACACGCCGCCAATCAGGAATTCGGCGATCTTGCGCGGCTCGAGGCTGCGCAACCAGGCGTCGACTTCGTGGACCAGGCCGACACCCACCGAGTTGGCGGTGATCTTGCGTTGCAGAATCCAGTCCAGCGCTTCTGGGTTGGCGACGATGTCGGTCAGCAGGTTGTGCATTTCCAGCACGTCGATATCGCGCTCGCGCATTTTGGTGACGAAGTCGAAATGGTCACGCTTGGCCTGGGCCACCCACAGCACATCATCGAAAAGCAGTTCGTCGCAGTTGTTCGGGGTCAGCCGCTGGTGAGCCAGACCGGGGGAGCACACCATGACTTTGCGCAGTTTGCCGGCTTCGGAATGTACGCCGTACTTCACTTTTTCCGTGGTCATTTCAGATCCTCCAGATAACAAAACAGTCGAATGGTTCAGGTGCTACAGGGTCAGGAAGCCGTCGTAGAGTCCATAGGCCGCCACCAGGGCGCCAATGACTACCGCGGTGAAAATCAGCTTCTCGACGTTGGTGAAAACCGCTTTGCCCAACTCGCGCTTGGCCTTGGCGAACAGGATTGCGCCGGGGGCATAGAGCAGGGCGGACAGCAGCAGGTATTTGATGCCGCCTGCATACAGCAGCCAGATCGCATAGATCAGCGCGATGGCGCCGATGACCAGGTCTTTCTGGCGTTCGGCCAGGGCGTTTTCGTAGCTCTCGCCGCGCACCGCCAGCAGCAGGGCATAGGCCGCCGACCACAGGTAAGGCACCAGAATCATCGAAGTGGCGAGGTAGATCAGCGACAGGTAAGTACTGGCCGAGAACAGGGTGATGACCAGGAAAATCTGCACCATCGCGTTGGTCAGCCACAAGGCATTGACCGGTACCTGTTTGGAGTTTTCCTTACGCAGGAACTCCGGCATGGTGTGGTCTTTGGCGGCGGCGAACATGATCTCCGCACACAGCAGCACCCACGAAAGCAATGCGCCCAGCAACGAGATGACCAGGCCGACACTGATCAGCACCGCGCCCCAGTGACCGACGACGTGCTCGAGTACGGCAGCCATCGACGGGTTTTGCAGTTTGGCCAACGCCGGCTGAGTCATGATGCCCAGTGACAGCACGTTCACCAGCATCAGGAACAACAGCACGGTGATGAAGCCAATGACGGTGGCTTTACCGACGTCCGAACGTTTTTCCGCCCGGGCCGAAAAGATGCTCGCGCCTTCGATGCCGATGAACACCCAGACGGTGACCAGCATCATGTTGCGCACCTGGTTCATCACGCTGCCCAGATCAGGGTTTTTCAGGCCCCAGATGTCGGCGGTAAAGATGTCGAGTTTGAAGGCGAAGATCGCGATCAAGACGAACAGCACCAGTGGCACGACTTTGGCGACGGTGGTCACCAGGTTGATGAACGCCGCTTCCTTGATCCCGCGCAGCACCAGAAAGTGCACGGCCCACAGCAGCAGCGAAGCGCCAATCACCGCCGCAGGCGTATTTCCCTCCCCAAATAGCGGGAAGAAGTAGCCGAGGGTACTGAACAGGAGTACGAAGTACCCCACGTTACCCAGCCAGGCGCTGATCCAGTAACCCCAGGCGGACGAGAAACCCATGTAGTCGCCGAAACCGGCCTTGGCGTAGGCGTAGACACCGCCATCGAGGTCAGGCTTGCGATTGGCGAGGGTCTGGAAGACGAACGCCAGGGTCAACATGCCCACGGCGGTAATGACCCAACCAATCAGCACTGCGCCGACATCGGCACTGGCGGCCATGTTTTGCGGTAAAGAGAATATCCCGCCCCCAATCATGGAACCTACTACCAGGGCGACTAAGGCGCCGAGTCGTAGTTTTCCGGAAGATTCAGACATGCATGACTCCATTGCCGGAGAAGAGAGAGCCACACTCTAAATCCGCTCGCTGACAGGACAGCTGATCTGGATCAGTTGATGGCCACATTCCATTGTTAATGACTGATGTGTGAATACTTCCTGAATAGAGCGTGTGTGCCACAAGAAGCCTGTTCCAGAGGGCTTTCTATAAATTAACCGGGGATGGCTGCTAATCGCTGCGAGCCTTGAAGCTAGTTGTTTTTCCAGAGTGCGCAAATTTTGCACATCTGTTTTCAGTACAGAATTTATGTATCTGGAATGCCCCACAAAACCGGCAAAGTGCCTTCATGGCATAGATGAGAGCATTCTGAATAAGCATTGTTTTTTGCCGTTATTTTATTAGCGTCATATCACGTTGCCTATTTAATGAATTGAACACTTGTTATGGTTTCAAAACATGACAAACAGTCGACTCGAGATGAGAGGTAAGGATGTCGCAACCGGCGCAAACGCTTCGACTCGGCGGGCTGTTGCTGTGAGGTTGTTGCTTGACTATCAGCCGCCTTATGACTGGCCGGCGATGCTCGGCTTTTTGTCGGCGCGGGCGATTGCCGGGATGGAGTCGGTGGTCGATGGTGTGTACTCGCGCAGCATCAGCCTGAACGGTGTGCACGGCACGTTTTCGATTACGCCAGCGGCTGATAATGCGCTGGAGGTGAGGCTGTGCTTCCCCGATGCGTCAGTCGTGCCCGAGATCATTACGCGGTTGCGGCGGATGTTCGATCTGGACGTGGACTTGCCGCTTATCCACCAGCAACTGGCGGTTGATCCGTTGATGGCAAGGTTGATTGCCGAGCGTCCTGGTTTACGGGTGCCGGGGACCTGGGACGGACTGGAGCTGGCGATACGTGCAGTGCTGGGCCAGCAGATCACGGTCGGCGCCGCGATCAAGCTGGCGGGTAAGTTGGTGGCGCAGTATGGCGAACCGTTGTCTGCGCCGCTGTCAGGATTGACTCATGTGTTTCCTCAAGCGGCGGTGCTGGCGACAGCGGATCTGGCAACGTTGGGAATGCCGAAAAGCCGTGGGCGGACGCTGTCTGGCGTGGCGCAGGCATTGCTTGACGATCCCTTGTTGTTTGAACCGGGTCGGGGCGACGGTATTGCGCGATTGCTGGCATTGTGGGGGATTGGCGACTGGACGGCGCAGTACATCGCGTTGCGACAGATGCGCGAGATGGATGCGTTTCCGTCAGGCGATGTGGGATTGATCAACGCGCTGGCGGCGCTGGAAGGCGGGCCGGTGACGCCGCGCGAGTTGTTGGCCCGTGCCGAGGCTTGGCGACCGTGTCGGGCGTATGCGGCGCAGCTGCTGTGGACGTCGTTGAGTCGGGCTGACTGAAACCGGTTGGATGATTGTTCCCACGCAGAGTGAGGGAACAATCATGGGAGCTCACCACTGCGCCCGATGTGACCCCAATTCCCCGGCCGGAATGGCCCACTGCAACGGCGTGCCGGTTATTTTCAGCGGTACATGCAACCGATGCGCCGGGCCCCAGGGTGTCTGTTCGATCACCATTCCCTGATCGTTGTCATCTTCAGGCCGCAAGGCCTCATCCGTTCCCGGACCCTGTTCAACCAGCAACTTTGCCGTGCGCGCCAGAGACAATCGTGCCGAGCCACTGCGTCCGCTACTCAACCGCTCAGCCAACAACTTGATCGCACTGGCCGCCATCAGGTAACCGGTGGCGTGGTCCAGCGCCTGAACCGGCAAGGGTGTCGGTTTGTCCGCCTGCTTCCACCCCATCCCGGCCTCGGCGATGCCGCTGCTCATTTGCACCAGGCTGTCGAAACCACGACGGTTTTGCCAAGGGCCGCTCCAGCCGTACGCATTGAGGCAAACGTCGATCAGGCCGGGGGCGAGTTCCTGCCGCTCGGCGGTGCCGTAGCCGAGGTGTTCGAGGGCATTGGCGCGGTAACCGTGGAGCAGGATGTCGGCGTCCTTGAGCAGGCTTTCGAATACCCCGCGATCGACGCTGTTGTGCAGGTCGAGGCGGGCGCAGCGTTTACCCAGGGTGACTTCCGGAATCACACCTGGTTCGTTCCACTGCGGTGGATCAATGCGCAGCACATCGGCACCCAGTCCCGCAAGGAAGCGGCTGGCAACGGGCCCGGCGAGGACGCGGGTCAGGTCCAGCACCTTGATGCCCGCCAGCGGTTGTGCGACCGAACCTTGCCAGGCTTTCGAGCGTTCGCTGTTGCCGGCGGAAAAATCAATCAGTGGCTCGGCGTTGACCGCCAACCCTTGAGGGTGTGACTGCCATTGTGGCCATGAGCGCATTTCAGCGGCGCAACCACCAGCCTCGACTATCGCGTGTTCCAGATCTCTTTTGCTCCATTGAGCGACCTTGGCGGCCATCGCGCTACGATCAAAGCAGTGTCCCAGCACCTGCTCGGCGGCGCTGCGGTGATGGGGGGCATTGGTGTGCAGGCGAATCCAGCCGTCCTGGGTCGCGTAGTCACCCGCGATGGGGTCCCACAGCGGTGGCACGTTCCAGTCGATCGGGCGGATCGATGTGGCAAACCAGAAGGAGGCGAGACGACGGTCGACTTCAAGGGCCGGTAACCGACCGGTCTGTTGCCGGAGCAATTCGCAGGCGGCCTGGCCGGCAGCCGCGATGCTGGCGCTGGCGAGGTCCGTCACGGCAAACACCGAGGGCAGGGCGCCTTTGGAGGTAAAGGTGATCGCAGTAGCGGGCAAGCCGAGCGCGGCTTGAATGGACGTCAGGAAATCAGTCATCGAAGGCCCTCCGGAAGAGAGCACCGATAATAGAACAAAAGATCACAATCTGTAGGCGCCCCCCCGCTCCTACAGAAAGCAAGGCCAGTTGAGCCTGGAAGATTGAATCAGGCCAATTCAGGGGTTGTGGCGTAAGCCTGTTCCAGCAGCACGGTGAAGCGGTTGAAGGCGTCGATGGCGCCTTTCTCGACTGCGGCTTCTTCTTCGGCACTGAACTCAAGACCGTCGAGGGTTTTGACGAAGCGTTTCCAGCCTTCGGCGCGGCCACCGGCAGGTTCTCCCAGGTGACGGGCACCAAAGGTTTCGCTCAAACCCAGGCTAACGGCACGCTTGATCAGGAACGCGGCACCGAGTTTCGACCCTTCGGAGACGAAGATCCAGCCCAGGGCTTCGGCCTTGCCCGGGTTTTTCACGGCACCGGCCACCGGGGCCGGGACGTCGGTTTCCAGGTCAGCCAGGTCAGCCTTGGCGGCGTCGGCACGGCAACGCTGCGGCAGGTCCGGGACGATGGCGATCAGCTCGGCATCGTTGTACAGCGACACCAGTTCTGACTGGAACAGGTACTGGGCAACCACGAAGCGGGCGAAGTTGGCTTGGGATTCGAACGGTGCATGGGCTTTCACCAGCGCGTCGAGCTTGCTGTGTGGCTCATTAGTGATCTGGTTCAGGCGTTGCGAGCGCAGGCTCGGGCGTTCAGAGGTGTGGGCAGCGGTCATGAAGAGGTCCTTGAGAATGAAAGGCGCGTTGTAACTGGACGAACCAGACGACGCGGCAGCGTAAAAAATCCTCACTGCGCTTTCGTCCAAAAGCGCAGCAAGGCTCCATCAGTCAGATGTCCCAGATCAGGTTGATCGCGAAGTTGCGGCCCGGCTCGGTCAGGCGATCAAGGTTGGCCGGGCTGATCACGGCGGCTTCACCGACGCTGTCGTAACCGCGCACGTTGTCCCACTGCCAGTATTTCTTGTCGGCCAGGTTGTACACGCCAGCGCTGACGGTGACGTCGTCGGTCACTTTGTAGAAACCGCTCAGGTCGACCACGCCATAGCCCGGCGTCTTGAACTGGCTGCTGACGCCATCCGGCGACTTGAAGCTGCTGCTGTCGACGAGGTTCTTCTTCTGCACCAGGGTCCAGCTGAGCAAGGCACCGTAGTTGTCCTGGTCGTAACCCAGGCCGAACACGCCGGTCAGCGGGTTGACTGCGTTGAGCGGCTCGCCGGTGTCGTTGTTGCGACCGTGGGCATAAGCCACCGAACCCCGGGTGTAGAGGCCTTGCGGTGCGCCGAAGGTGTCGAGGTTCAGACGGCCTTTGAGCTCAATGCCCTTGATGGTCGCGTGCTTGATGTTGTTGCTCTGGAACGTCAGCTCGTTGTAGCCCGGGGTGACGGCGTCTTCGTTGATGAAGTCGCGGTACTTGTTATAGAACACCGCCACATCGAAGTGACCGGACTCGAAGTTGCCACGCAGGCCGGTCTCGTAGCTCTGGCTTTTTTCCGGCCCCAGATTCGGGTTCGGCTCCACGCGGTAGCCGGTGGTGGTGTTTTCGAAACGGCCATACAGCGCCTTGGCGGTCGGGGTGCGGAAACCTTCGGCGTACTGACCGTACCAAGTGTAGTTGTCGGTCAGGGCGTAGGTCAGGCCGAACTTGGGCGATACGCGATGCCAGGTTTTGTTCTCGTCGCTAACTGAGCCTTTGCCGTCGGCGGCCACGGTGTTGAGGAATTCCTGGGTGATATGCGGCTTGAGCTGGGTGTAGTCGTAGCGCAGGCCCGGCAGGAAGGTCCATTTGTTCCAGCGGATCTGATCCTGGGCGAACAGGCTGTAGGTGTTGATGGTCGGGTCCGGGAAGTCGCTGGACTTCTTTAGCACATCGCTAGGACTGATCGCGCCGATCGCTGTGCAACCACGGCCAACGGCCAGGCAGGTTCCGCTGCCGCTGCGCGAGCCGGTGACTTTCTCTTGCTTGATGGTGGTGCCGTACGTCAGCAAATGGTCGGTTTCACCGAGGCTGAAGGCCTTATCGAGTTGGGCGTCGAATACCCACTGCTTTTCTTCGTAGAGGGTTTCGCGGCTGCGCATCACGTTGCGGCTGAACGGGAAGTAGTTTTCCAGGGTGCTCTGATCGGTCTTGGCAATCTGGTAGTTCAGGCTCCACTTGAGGTGATCGACCAGCAAGGCATCGAGGGCGAAGCTGTTTTCCAGGCCGAAACGTTCGCGGGTGATGGTGTCGTTGCCGGTGCGCGAGCGGTACATGCCCACTGGCTTGCCTTTGTCAAAAGGACCGCCGACGGCGCTTTGCTGGTCGGTGTCGCGGTCGTCCTTGTACTTCTCATAGGTCAGGCCCAGGCGCGCATCATCGGCGTAGTTCCAGCCGGCTTTGGCCAGCACGTTGGTGGTGCGCACGTCTTCCGGGTTGGCGGCGGTGCGATTGAGCCCCGTGCCGTTGTTGCTGCCGAAGGATTCGGTTTCATGGCCGTCGCGCCGGCTGAAGTGCAGCAGGCCATCGAACTGTTCGGCGCGCCCGGCGACGGTTGCGGATTTCAGCCAACTGTCATCGGCAGAGTTGTAGCCGGTTTTCAGGCGGGCGCCGGCGTCTTTGCCGGGCTTGATGATGTCGTCCGGGTCGAGGGTGAAGTAGCTGACCGCGCCGCCAATGGCGTTGCTGCCATAGAGCACCGACGCCGGGCCGCGGAGGATTTCCACGCGTTTGATGATTTCCGGGTCGACGTAGTTGCGCTGGGTCTTGGCGTACGGACCGTTGAAGAAACCGTTGGGCACTTCGACGCCATCGACCTGGGTCAGGATCCGGTCACCGTCGATACCGCGAATGTTGTAGCCGCTGATGCCGCCACGGGTGCCGGTACCGCCGACCGAAACACCCGGTTCGTAACGCACCAGTTCCTTGATGGTGTTGACGTTGTCGTGGTCCAACTCTTCGCGCGTGTGCACGGTGACGGTGCTCGGTACGCTGTCGACGCTCTGCTCCTGACGGGTGGCGCTGATGGTCATTTGTTGCAGGGCGAGGGTGCCGTCGACACTGCGTTTTTCCAGCACGATGTTGTGATTGCCCAACTTGCGATAGCGGAGGTTGGTCCCCACCAACAGGCGATCGAGGGCCTTATCCGGGGGCAGCGAGCCGTGTACGCCCGGCGAGGCAACGCCTTCGGCCAGTTCGGCCGGCAAGCCGACCTGCCAACCGGTTACGGCGGTAAAGGCATTGAGTGCCGACACCAATGGCTGCTGGGCAATCGCGAACGAGTAGTCGCCCATGTTGCGGCTCGGTTGTTCGACGGTGGCGGCCGAGACCTGTGCCGTGCCGGCCAACAGAATGGCGGCAGTCAGCAGGGGCAGCACGCAGGAAGGTGAAGAGGACCGGCGGGTAAGGCGAGAGGACATCGATAGCGCTCCGTGTCGCACGAATCTTATAGGTGCAGACTCACATCAGAGATGCGAATCAATTGCATTGGCTATAACGAGACGAACGATGAAACGCTATCGAGTAAAAATAATTCTCATTTAGTTCAGGATCACCAGTGCCGGAAATTCCTCGAGCCTGGCCGAGGTGATGTGGGCCAGCGAGCGCACCACGTCCAGCGGTTGGTCGAGACGGTAATTACCGGTCACCGCGACGTTGGCCAACTGTTCATTGGTGTTGATGATCCAGCCTGGGTAGTAGCGGCGCAACTCGGCCAGCACTTGGCTCAATGGGCAGTTTTCAAACACCAGTCGGCCCTGGACCCAGGCCAGATCGGTCGCCGGGTCGAGTCTGGCCGGTTGATCGAAGCCATTAGGGCCGATACGAATGCTTTCGCCCGCGCTCAGGCGCACGCGGGCGTTGCTGTGGGTGGTGCGCAAGTCGACGTCGCCGCGTTGCACGCGAACCTGCGCAATGCCGTCCAGGTAACGCACGGCGAACGTGGTGTCGCGCACGCTGGCCGTGACCGGGCCGGCGTCGATTTCCAGTGGCAGGCCGCGATTGGCCGCCACCTCGAAATAGGCCTCGCCCTGATACAGGCGGGCAATGCGCTGCTGGTCGTTGATGGTGCTGGAGAACGCCGAATTGGTATTGAGCAGGACTTTTGAACCGTCCTCCAGTTGCAGGCGCTGACGCTCGCCGACCACAGTCAGATGATCCGCCTGAATCCGCATCGGCAGGTTGCTGAAGCTGAACAGCCCGAGGATCAACACTGCCGCCATGGCCAGCGGTTTCCAGTGCGGGCGCAGGCGCTCAAGTTTTGAGACCTTGCGTTTGGTCGTGCTCAAACCCAGCGCGGCTTGCGCGACCTGCGGCCCGTCCCAGATCGCCTGGGCCTTGGCGAATGCTTCGGCGTTGCGCGGGTCGGCAGCAAGCCAGTCGTGGAATTCGCGGCTTTGTTGCTCGCTCGGACTGTCCAGCACGATCAGCCAGTCCAGCGCCTGGTCCATGGCGCTGGTGCTGGCTGAGTCCCGCGCCGGGAGTGGCGGGTGGGAAGGTGGGCTGTCCGTCACGGGTGTTCCTCGGCTGCGTCTGCGCGCGGCTGGTTTTTGATAGGGGGAGTGCAAACGACGGCTAAGGGTAGCAAAGCCTGAGTCATGACGTCGTTGTGCAAAATAATGGCTGGCAGACTCAGTGCTCGTTGAGGCGATCAGCGACACCGACGCAGATTGCCATGATCAGCTTCAGGTCTTTTTGCACGGTGCTCAAGGACACGCTGAGCTGTTCGGCGATCTCCAGATAGCTGTGCCCGTGCAGGCGGCTGAGGATGAAGATCTGCTGTTGGCGCGGGCTGAGTTGGCTGAGGCTGATGTTCAAGCGTTCGAGC
Source organism: Pseudomonas helvetica (assembly GCF_039908645.1). Taxonomy (NCBI): domain Bacteria; kingdom Pseudomonadati; phylum Pseudomonadota; class Gammaproteobacteria; order Pseudomonadales; family Pseudomonadaceae; genus Pseudomonas; species Pseudomonas helvetica. The sequence goes on along the minus strand of NZ_CP150917.1, from coordinate 4,872,588 downwards.
AACTGTTCGGCATGGGCGGCGTCCTCGGCACTGCTGAGCGGCGCCGCGATGCTTTGCACGACGTTCAGCGGAACGTCTTCGAGCATCGTTCGGGACTGAATGCGCCGTGCGCGCAAATGGTCCAGCGCCAGGTTGCGGGCAGTTTGAAACACGAAAGGTTCGAGGTGATCGATGGCCCGTTCACTCAACGCGCGGGCCACTCGCAGGTAGGTTTCCTGCAAAAGGTCCTCGGCGGTGCTGTGGTTGTTGACCATCCGCTCCAGGGTCCGCAGCAGCGAGACTCGCTGCGCGAGGAAGACATGGTTGAAGCGCGATTGACTCACAGTAGGACCTGATCCATTTCAAGCGAATGATAATGCTTATCATCTGCTTGAAAGGTCAAGCGCTACCGGTGAGAATTATTTGCGGCCTTGCAGGTACACCGGGTAATCGGGGATCCGGTACGCGTGCGGCTGATCCATCAGCGGGCTGCTGAGCAGGTAATCGGCGCTGCATTCATTGCAGGCCACTGGAATGTTCCAGACCGCCGCGACCCGCAGCAATGCCTTGATGTCCGGATCGTGAGGTTGCGGCTCGAACGGGTCCCAGAAGAACACCAGCATGTCGACCCGCTGCTCGGCGATTCGCGCCCCCAGTTGTTGGTCGCCACCCAACGGGCCACTGATCATGCTTTCAACGGGCAGGCCCAGGCGTTTGCTCAACAGCATCCCGGTGGTGCCGGTGGCCACAAGCTCGTGTTGGGCGAGCTTGTCCTTCTGCCGCTCGGCCCAGTCCAGCAAGAACACTTTGCAGTGATCATGGGCAACCAGGGCGATGCGTTTGCGCGCCGCCATGGTTTTTTGGGTAAAGCTGATACCGATCATCGGCTGCTGCTCCCGCGTTACTGTAGGGGCAATCGGCCTTATTCGGCGTTGCACAGGGCGAGGCAGTTATCGAGCATGCGGTTGGAGAAGCCCCATTCGTTGTCGTACCAGGCCAGCACCTTGAGCAGCTTGCCGCTGGACTTGGTGTGATTGGCATCGAAAATCGACGACAGCGGGTTGTGGTTGAAGTCGCTGGAAACCAGCGGCAGGGTGTTGTAACCAAGGATCTTCGAGTGCTGGCTGGCTTCTTTGAGCAATGCGTTGACCTCGCCAGCGCTGGCTTCACGCTTGAGCTGCACGGTCAGGTCCACCAGCGACACGTTGATCACCGGCACGCGCACCGACATCCCGGTCAGTTTGCCGGCCAGTTCCGGCAGCACCAGGCCCACCGCTTCGGCGGCGCCGGTCTTGCTCGGGATCATGTTCTGGGTGGCCGAACGCGCACGATACGGGTCGACGTGGTAGACATCGGTAAGATGCTGGTCATTGGTGTAGGCGTGGATGGTGGTCATCAGACCGCTCTCGATGCCCAGCTCGCGGTGCAACACCTGAGCCACCGGGGCCAGGCAGTTGGTGGTGCACGACGCATTGGAAATGATCTGGTGCGATTGGCGCAGGATGTCGTGGTTGACCCCGTACACCACGGTGGCGTCGGCGCCTTTGGCCGGGGCCGAGATAATCACTTTGCGCGCGCCAGCGCTAATATGGGCGGCGGCTTTGGCACGGTCGGTGAACAGGCCGGTGCATTCGAACACGACGTCGACCTTTTCAGCAGCCCACGGCAATTCGGCCGGGTTGCGAATGGCGCTGACCGAAATCCGGTCGCCGTTGACGGTCAGGCTTTCCTGATCGTGCTGCACGTCGGCATCGAAGGTGCCGTGCACGGTGTCGTACTTGAGCAGGTGGGCGTTCATCGAGCTATCGCCCAAATCGTTGATGGCGACGATCTGTAAATCCTGACGGTAGCCTTGGGTATACAGTGCGCGAAGGACATTGCGGCCAATGCGGCCAAAACCATTGATTGCAATTCGTAGAGTCATATGAAAAGCGCCTTCGTCATATTTGTTGTTGGAATTACAAGATTATTCGCAAAAAAATAGAAAACAAGCCTTTTTAGTGGCAATATTTTGTTTTATCTACAACGAGTGACCTGAATCAACTGGTCCGAGTGGTCAAGAAAACCGTCAGCGCGTCACGCGTCGATGCCTCTTGATCAGCATAGACACGAACAGGTCGCCACATCCGTTAGCCTGGAGTTCTACACATGCATCCCCGCGTACTTGAGGTCACTGAACGGCTTGTCACCCGTAGCCGCGCTACCCGTGAGGCCTACCTTGCACTGATTCGCGGCGCCGCCAGCGATGGCCCGATGCGCGGCAAGCTGCAATGCGCCAACTTCGCCCACGGCGTGGCCGGATGTGGCACCGAAGACAAGCAAAGCCTGCGGATGATGAACGCCGCCAACGTGGCGATTGTTTCGTCATATAACGACATGCTCTCGGCGCATCAGCCGTACGAGCACTACCCGGAACAAATCAAACACGCATTGCGCGAGATCGGTTCGGTCGGCCAGTTCGCCGGCGGCGTACCGGCCATGTGTGACGGCGTGACCCAGGGCGAGCCGGGCATGGAACTGGGCATTGCCAGTCGTGAAGTGATCGCGATGTCGACCGCTGTCGCGCTGTCGCACAACATGTTCGACGCGGCAATGATGCTCGGCATCTGCGACAAGATCGTGCCGGGCCTGATGATGGGCGCGCTGCGTTTCGGTCATCTGCCGACGATTTTCGTTCCGGGTGGGCCGATGGTGTCGGGCATTTCCAACAAGGAAAAAGCCGACGTGCGCCAGCGCTACGCCGAAGGCAAGGCCAGCCGCGAAGAGCTGCTGGAGTCGGAAATGAAGTCCTACCACAGCCCTGGCACCTGTACCTTCTACGGCACCGCCAACACCAACCAGTTGCTGATGGAAGTCATGGGCCTGCACTTGCCGGGCGCGTCCTTCGTCAACCCGAACACCCCGTTGCGTGATGCCCTGACCCGTGAAGCTGCGCACCAGATCACCCGCCTGACCAAGCAAAGCGGCAACTTCATGCCGATCGGCGAAATTGTCGACGAGCGTTCGCTGGTCAACTCGATTGTTGCGCTGCACGCTACGGGCGGCTCGACCAACCACACCCTGCACATGCCGGCCATCGCCATGGCAGCCGGTATTCAACTGACCTGGCAGGACATGGCCGACCTCTCCGAGGTTGTACCGACGCTGAGCCACGTCTACCCGAACGGCAAGGCCGACATCAACCACTTCCAGGCCGCGGGCGGCATGTCGTTCCTGATCCGCGAACTGCTGGAAGCCGGTCTGCTCCACGAAGACGTCAACACCGTGGCCGGCCATGGCCTGAGCCGCTACACCCAGGAACCGTTCCTGGAAAACGGTGAGCTGGTCTGGCGCGAAGGTCCGATCGAAAGCCTCGATGAAAACATCCTGCGTCCGGTCGCCCGTGCGTTCTCGCCAGAAGGCGGCCTGCGGGTGATGGAAGGCAACCTCGGTCGCGGGGTGATGAAAGTCTCGGCCGTGGCACCGGAACATCAAGTGGTCGAAGCACCGGCGATGGTCTTCCAGGATCAGCAGGACCTGGCCGATGCGTTCAAGGCCGGCCTGTTGGAGAAGGACTTTGTCGCGGTGATGCGCTTCCAGGGCCCGCGCTCCAACGGCATGCCGGAACTGCACAAGATGACGCCGTTCCTTGGCGTGTTGCAGGACCGCGGCTTCAAGGTTGCGCTGGTGACTGACGGGCGGATGTCCGGCGCGTCGGGGAAAATCCCTGCGGCGATTCACGTCAGCCCGGAAGCCTTTGTCGGTGGTGCTTTGGCTCGCGTGCAAGAGGGCGATATCATCCGCGTCGATGGCGTCAAAGGCACCTTGCAGCTGTTGGTGGACGCCGATGAATTTGCCGCTCGCACACCGGCCAAAGGCCTGCTGGACAACGGCATTGGTTGTGGTCGCGAGTTGTTTGGCTTCATGCGCATGGCCTTCAGCTCGGCAGAGCAGGGCGCCAGCGCCTTTACCTCTGCCCTGGAGACCCTTAAGTGAAACTAGCGCTGGTCGGTGACATTGGTGGAACCAATGCGCGTTTTGCGTTGTGGAAAGACCAGCAACTGGAGTCGATCCAGGTGCTGGCGACGGCCGACTATGCCTGCCCGGAAGACGCCATCGGCGTCTACCTGAGCGGCCTCGGCCTGGCGCCCGGTTCGATAGGCGCGGTGTGCTTGTCGGTAGCCGGCCCGGTCAGCGGCGACGAGTTCCGTTTTACCAACAACCACTGGCGGCTGAGCCGCAAGGCCTTTTGCCAGACCTTGCAGGTCGACCGGCTATTGCTGGTCAACGATTTTTCGGCCATGGCGCTGGGCATGACGCGCCTGCAACCAGGCGAGTTCCGGGTGGTCTGCGAAGGCACGCCGGAGCCGTTGCGCCCGGCCGTGGTGATCGGTCCCGGTACTGGCCTTGGGGTCGGCACCTTGCTGGATCTTGGCGAAGGCCGTTGGGCCGCATTGCCAGGGGAGGGTGGACATGTCGACCTGCCACTGAGCAGTCCGCGAGAAACCCAACTGTGGCAGCACATCTACAACGAGATCGGTCACGTCAGTGCCGAAACAGCGCTGAGCGGCAGCGGTTTGCCGCGCGTCTATCGGGCGATCTGTGCTGTCGACGGGCATGAACCTGTGCTCGATACCCCGGAAGCCATCACCGCCGCCGGACTTGCGGGCGACCCGATTGCCGTGGAAGTGCTTGAGCAGTTCTGCTGCTGGCTCGGTCGGGTGGCCGGCAACAACGTGCTGACCGTCGGTGGGCGTGGCGGTGTCTACATCGTCGGCGGAGTGATTCCACGGTTTGCCGATTTCTTTCTCAAGAGCGGTTTTGCCCGCTGCTTCGCCGACAAGGGCTGCATGAGTGAGTACTTCAAGGGCATTCCGGTCTGGCTGGTGACCGCACCGTATTCCGGTTTGACCGGCGCGGGAGTGGCACTGGAACAGGCTTGATACCTGTGGCGAGGGAGCTTGCTCCCGCTCGGCGGCGAAGCAGTCGCAAAACCTGACACTGCGGTTCTCGGATAATCCGCGTTCGCCGGGTTCAGGAGCGCTTCGCACTCCAGCGGGAGCAAGCTCCCTCGCCACAAAAGCTCGTTCGCGATGCATTTTTGATCAGGCATAATCCGCCCCAACACTAACAACAAGGATGCCGCCCCGTGAGCTCAGTCAACAAGTCGATTTTGTTGGTCGATGACGATCAAGAGATACGCGAGTTGCTGGACACCTACCTCAGCCGCGCAGGGTTTCAGGTGCGGACCACGCCCGACGGCGCCGGTTTTCGCCAGGCGTTGAACGAGGCGCCGAGTGATCTGGTGATCCTTGATGTGATGTTGCCCGACGAAGACGGCTTCAGCCTGTGTCGCTGGATTCGCCAGCACCCGCGTCAGGCCCAGGTGCCGATCATCATGCTCACCGCCAGTTCCGACGAGGCCGACCGGGTCATTGGCCTGGAACTCGGCGCCGACGATTACCTTGGCAAACCCTTCAGCCCTCGTGAGTTGCAGGCGCGAATCAAAGCCTTGCTACGACGTGCCCAGTTCGGTCAGGAGCGCTCTGGCGGCGAGGTGTTGGCCTTCGATGAATGGCGGCTGGACATGGTCAGCCACCGGCTGTTTCACACCGATGGCGAAGAGGTGATTCTCTCCGGCGCCGATTTCGCACTGCTGAAACTCTTCCTCGATCACCCGCAGGAAATCCTCGACCGCGACACCATCGGCAATGCCACTCGTGGCCGCGACCTGATGCCGCTCGATCGCATCGTCGACATGGCCGTTAGCCGTTTGCGTCAGCGTCTGCGCGATACCGACAAACCTCCTCGCCTGATCCGCACCGTACGCGGCAGTGGTTATCAACTGGCCGCCAATGTAGTCGCCAGCAATGGCCACTGAGTTCTTCACTCGCCTGATACGGCGGGTGCCGGTGCCGCGTTCGCTGCTTGGGCGGATGCTGTTGCTGACCCTGCTGGCGGTGTTGTTCGCGCAGACGCTGTCGAGCGTGATCTGGGTTTCGCAATTGCGTGCAACGCAGCTGGAAGGACTGGTCACCGCGGCCCGCAGCCTGGCGCATTCGATGACCGCCAGCGTCAGTTACTTTCGTTCCTTGCCGGTGGCGTACCGGCCGCTGGTTCTCGACCAGTTGCGCAGCATGGGCGGTACTCGTTTCGTGGTGACGCTCAACGACAAACCGCTGGAAATGCAGCTGTTGCCGCCGACCCCGCGCAAACAAGCAGTGTTGGCGGCGGTGGATGACGTGTTGCGCGAATCGCTGGGCGCGGACACCAATATCTCGGTGCAATTCGTCAGCCCGGACGATCTGCGGATCTTCAATGGCGGTTTGAAACTCGACGAATTGCCGAGGTCCTGGGCGCATTACGCGCTGACCCTGGAGCCAGTCAATCCACCAGTGCTGGTTACCCAAATCAAACTGGCCCAAGGCGAATGGCTGTACATCGCTTCGCTGTTGCCCGAGCCCTATACCAGTCTGGAAGAGCAGGGCCTGCCGTCGCAGCAGGTCTGGTTCATCGTGCTCACCAGCGGTTTTCTGTTGTTGTTTATTGGCCTGTTGGTGCACTGGCAGAGCCGGCCGCTCAAGCGTCTGGCACGGGCCGCACGGGACATGTCGCTGGGCGCCGAAGTGGAGCCGGTGGCCGAGGGCGGTGGCAGTGAAGTGGTCGAAGTCGGCCGCGCCTTCAACGCCATGCGCGAGCGCATCAGCCGCTACCTGACGGAGCGCAGCCAGTTGTTCAGCGCCATTTCCCATGACTTGCGCACCCCCATCACGCGTCTGCGCCTGCGGGTCGAGTTGTTGGAAGATGAGCGGCTGCAAGCCAAGTTCGGGCGTGATCTGGATGAATTGGAGCTGCTGGTCAAAGGCGCGCTGCAATGCGTCAAGGACACCGACATTCACGAAAACATCGAGCCGGTGGACCTCAATCATGTACTCGATTGCCTGGTCGAGCCTTACCTGGCGCCCAACGGCAATGGTCGCGTAACCCAGCAAGGCCGGGCGCTGGCGCCGTATCCGGGTAAGCCGCTGGCGCTCAAGCGCTGTATTGGCAACCTGATCGACAACGCCCTCAAGTATGGGCAGAACGCCCATCTGCACATCGATGATGATGACAGCGCGTTTATCTTGCACGTCGACGACGAAGGCCCGGGCGTGCCTGAGCAGCGACTGGAGCAAGTGTTCGAGCCGCACTTTCGTCTGGCCGGACAGCAGCAGGGTTACGGGTTGGGGTTGGGCATTGCGCGCAATATCGCCCATAGCCATGGTGGAGAAGTCAGCCTGCAGAATTTGCGCGAGGGCGGACTGCGGGTAACGTTGCAGCTACCCAGAGATTGATGATCGTTCCCACTCTGCGTGGGAACGATCAATGTCACAAGTCAGTGACATACCCGGCCCCCTTCGTTACCTGCCCGCCACCGCCCGTTGTTTAGACTCCCCTCAGTCATAACAACAAAAAAGGCATCCCATGAACACCGCCCCTCCTGCTTTCAGCAGTTGGCTGAACGCACCTGCCCATCAGCAATGGCTGGCCGATGAAGGCTTGCGCCTGCTGGCTTTCGCCAAGGCCTCGAAGCTGTCCGAAGGCTTCGGCAACCTGGACGAACACGGCCAATTATCGGCTGACGCCCAGGCCCACACCATGAACACCGCCCGCATGACCCACAGCTTCGCCATGGCCCACATCCAAGGCTTACCGGGGTTTGCCGAGCTGGTGGATCACGGCATCAATGCCCTCAATGGCCCGCTGCGTGACGCCGAATTCGGTGGCTGGTTTGCGGCCCCCGATCACCGTGATGGCGATACCGGCAAGGCCGCTTATCTGCATGCTTTCGTGGCACTCGCGGCGAGTTCTGCGGTGATTGCCCAAAGGCCCGGTGCAGAGGCGTTGCTCAACGATGCCATCGCGATTATCGAGCAGCATTTCTGGAGCGAAGAGGAGGGCGCGATGCGCGAATCCTTTAATCGCGACTGGAGCGAAGAGGAACCCTATCGCGGTGCCAACAGCAACATGCACGCCACCGAAGCCTTTCTCGCGCTGGCCGATGTCACGCAGGACAGCCGTTGGCTGAACCGCGCCCTGCGGATTGTCGAACGGGTGATTCACCGGCACGCAGCGTCCAACGACCATTTGGTGGTCGAGCATTTTGATCGCGATTGGCAACCGTTGCGCGACTACAACCAGGCCAATCCGGCTGACCACTTCCGACCGTACGGCACCACGCCGGGCCATGGTTTCGAATGGTCACGACTGCTGTTGCACCTGGAGGCTGCACGCGGGCAGGCCGGGATGTTAACCCCCGGTTGGCTGGTGAGCGACGCGCAACAACTCTTCGCCAACAACTGCCTTCACGGATGGGACGTCGATGGCGCGCCAGGCATTGTCTACACCCTCGACTGGGACAATCGCCCGGTCGTGCGCCAGCGTTTGCACTGGGTTCACTGCGAAGCCAGTGCCGCCGCCAGTGCCTTGCTCAAGCGTACCGGTGAGGCGCAATACGAAACCTGGTACCGGCGTTTCTGGGAGTTCAGCGACCGCAACTTGATCGACCGGATTCACGGCAGCTGGCACCACGAACTCGACCCGCAAAACCGTCCGAGCGCCGAGATCTGGGGTGGCAAACCAGATCTTTATCACGCCTGGCAAGCGGTGTTGATTCCACGCTTGCCGCTGGCGCCGAGCATGGCCAGTGCATTGGCTCAAGGCTCTGTCTCGGTACTTATGTAACCATGCGGTGACATTTTGCCGTCGCTTCGTTACCTGCCAAGCGATCTACGCTGTTTAAACTCATTTGCAGCGCAAGCACCAGACTTGCATGCATAACAACAAGAAAGGTACTGCTAGATGAATGCGATTTCTCGCCTCGCCACTGTCGTTTCTCTTGCCACGCTGTTTCCCCTGACTGCATTTCCTCTCAGCGCCCTTGCCGCCGATTCCAAAGGTTCCGTGGAAGTCGTGCACTGGTGGACTTCGGGTGGTGAAAAAGCAGCGGTCGATGTCCTCAAGGCTCAAGTCGAAAAAGACGGCTTCACCTGGAAGGACGGTGCAGTCGCCGGCGGTGGTGGCGCTACGGCCATGACCGTACTCAAAAGCCGCGCCGTAGCGGGTAATCCGCCAGGCGTTGCGCAAATCAAAGGTCCGGATATCCAGGAGTGGGGCAGCACTGGCCTGCTCAGCACCGATGCGCTGAAAGGCGTTTCCAAAGCTGAAAACTGGGACGGCCTGCTCTCGAAGAAAGTCTCCGATACCGTCAAATACGAAGGCGATTACGTCGCCGTTCCGGTGAACATTCACCGCGTCAACTGGCTGTGGATCAACCCGGCGGTCTTCAAGAAAGCCGGTATCGACAAAGCCCCGACCACCCTCGAAGAGTTCTATGCCGCTGGCGACAAACTGAAAGCTGCGGGCTTCATTGCCCTGGCCCACGGTGGTCAGCCTTGGCAGGACAGCACCGTGTTTGAAGACGTGGTGCTCTCGGTCATGGGCCCTGAGGGCTACAAGAAAGCCCTGGTCGATCTGGACCAGAAAACCCTGTCCGGCCCGGAAATGGTCAAGTCCTTCACCGAGCTGAAAAAACTCACCGGCTACATGGACCCCAACCGCGCGGGCCGTGACTGGAACATCGCTGCCGCCGACGTGATCAACGGCAAGGCCGGCATGCAGATGATGGGTGACTGGGCCAAGAGCGAATGGACCGCCGCCCACAAGGTAGCGGGCAAGGACTATCAGTGCGTGCCGTTCCCTGGCACTGAAAAAGCCTTCACCTACAACATCGACTCTCTGGCGGTGTTCAAGCTCAAGGCTGATCGCACCGGCGATATCGCCGCTCAGCAAGACCTGGCCAAGGTCGCGCTGGGTAAAGACTTCCAGAAGGTCTTCAGCATCAACAAAGGTTCGATCCCGGTGCGCACCGACATGCTCAATGACATGAGCGCGTCGGGCTTCGACTCCTGCGCCCAGGCGTCGGCCAAGGACTTCCTGGCTGACGAGAAGACCGGCGGCCTGCAACCGAGCATGGCGCACAACATGGCCACTTCCCTGGCTGTGCAAGGCGCGATCTTCGATGTGGTGACCAACTTCATGAACGACAAGAGCGCTGACCCGGCCAAGGCCAGCGCCCAACTGGCATCGGCCATCAAAGCCGCCCAGTAACACCAGGACCGCCGCGGGCCCGACCTGCGGCCAACCCCAGATCTTCGTCTCCCTGCACGGGCCATGGCTCGTGTTGTGGGGGCGCTCGGTCCGGATTTCACTTCTTCAACTGGATTATCCCGATGAGCTCTGTGGCGGTTTTCAGCAAAGCCTCACCGTTCGACGCACTGCAGCGCTGGCTTCCCAAACTGGTTTTGGCGCCGAGTATGCTGATCGTCCTGGTTGGCTTTTACGGTTACATCATCTGGACATTCGTTTTGTCCTTCACCAACTCCAGCTTCATGCCGAGCTACAAGTGGGTCGGCCTGCAGCAATACGTCCGGTTGATGGAGAACGACCGCTGGTGGGTCGCGAGCAAGAACCTCGCGGTCTTCGGCGGCATGTTCATCGGTATCAGCCTGGTGCTCGGGGTGTTTCTGGCGGTGCTGCTCGATCAGCGCATTCGCAAGGAAGGCTTCATCCGCACCATCTACCTGTACCCGATGGCGCTGTCGATGATCGTCACCGGTACTGCCTGGAAATGGCTGCTCAACCCAGGCCTGGGCCTGGACAAGATGCTGCGTGACTGGGGCTGGGAAGGCTTTCGCCTGGACTGGCTGGTGGATCAGGATCGCGTGGTTTACTGCCTGGTGATCGCTGCCGTATGGCAAGCCTCCGGGTTTGTGATGGCGATGTTTTTGGCCGGCCTGCGCGGTGTCGATCAGTCGATCATCCGTGCCGCTCAAGTCGACGGTGCGAGCCTGCCGACCATCTATTTGAAGATCGTCCTGCCAAGCCTGCGTCCGGTGTTTTTCAGCGCCTTCATGATCCTCGCGCACATCGCGATCAAGAGCTTCGACCTGGTGGCGGCGATGACCGCGGGCGGTCCGGGTTATTCCTCCGACTTGCCGGCAATGTTCATGTATTCCTTCACCTTCAGCCGTGGCCAGATGGGCATCGGTTCGGCGAGCGCGATGATGATGCTCGGCGCGATCCTGGCGATTCTGGTGCCGTACCTGTACTCCGAACTGCGAGGCAAACGCCATGAGTAATCAACTTGGCAAACCAGCCTTGAGCTTTAGCCGCATTGCGATCTACGCGACCTTGTTGCTGGCCGCTGCGGTGTATCTGATTCCGCTGGTGGTGATGTTGCTGACCAGCTTCAAATCCCCGGAAGACATCCGCACCGGCAACCTCTTGAGCTGGCCGCAAGTGATTGATGGCATTGGCTGGATCAAGGCTTGGGACGTGGTAGGTGGCTACTTCTGGAACTCGGTGAAAATTACCGTGCCGGCGGTGCTGATCTCGACCTTCATCGGTGCAATGAACGGCTACGTGCTGTCGATGTGGCGCTTCCGTGGTTCGCAGTTGTTCTTCGGCCTGCTGTTGTTCGGCTGCTTCCTGCCGTTCCAGACCGTGCTGCTGCCAGCCTCGTTCACCGTCGGCAAACTCGGCCTGGCCAACACCACCACAGGGCTGGTGCTGGTGCACATCGTCTACGGGCTGGCGTTCACCACGCTGTTCTTCCGTAACTACTACGTGAGCATTCCGGATGCGCTGGTCAAGGCGGCGCGGCTGGATGGTGCGGGCTTCTTCACGATCTTCGGGAAGATCCTGCTGCCGATGTCGATTCCGATCGTGATGGTCTGCCTGATCTGGCAGTTCACCCAAATCTGGAATGACTTCCTGTTCGGTGTGGTCTTCGCCAGTGGCGATGCCCAGCCAATCACCGTGGCCCTGAACAACCTGGTCAACACCAGCACCGGGGTCAAGGAATACAACGTTGATATGGCGGCGGCGATGATCGCCGGGCTGCCGACACTGCTGGTCTACATATTCGCTGGCAAGTATTTCCTGCGTGGGCTGACGTCCGGCGCGGTCAAGGGGTAGAACATGGCAACTCTCGAATTACGCAACGTCAACAAAACCTACGGCAGCGGCTTGCCGGACACCCTGAAAAACATCGAACTGAAGATCGATGACGGTGAATTCCTGATCCTCGTCGGCCCGTCCGGTTGCGGCAAGTCGACCTTGATGAACTGCATCGCCGGCCTTGAAAACATCAGTGGCGGGGCGATTCTGGTGGATGACGCTGACATCAGCGGCATGAGCCCCAAGGATCGCGACATCGCCATGGTGTTCCAGTCCTACGCGCTGTACCCGACCATGAGCGTGCGCGACAACATCGCCTTCGGCCTGAAGATCCGCAAAATGCCGGCGGCTGAAATCGACGAAGAAGTGGCGCGGGTCGCCAAGCTGCTGCAAATCGAACACCTGCTCAGCCGCAAGCCCGGCCAGCTCTCTGGTGGTCAGCAACAGCGCGTGGCCATGGGCCGTGCGCTGGCGCGGCGGCCGAAGATTTATCTGTTCGACGAACCGTTGTCCAACCTCGACGCCAAGCTGCGGGTCGAGATGCGCACCGAAATGAAACTGATGCACCAACGCCTGAAAACCACCACGGTCTACGTGACTCACGACCAGATCGAAGCCATGACTCTGGGCGACAAAGTGGCGGTGATGAAGGACGGGATCATCCAGCAGTTCGGCACGCCGAAGCAGATCTACAACGATCCGGCCAACCTCTTCGTTGCCAGCTTCATCGGCTCGCCCCCAATGAACTTCATCCCACTGCGTTTGCAGCGCAAGGACGGCCGTCTGTTGGCGTTGCTCGATAGCGGCCAGGCGCGTTGCGAGCTGCCGCTGGGCATGCAGGACGCCGGTCTTGAGGACCGCGAAGTGATCCTCGGCATGCGCCCGGAGCAAATTGTCTTGGCGAACGGCGAGGCCAATGGTTTGCCGACCATTCGCGCCGAAGTCCAGGTTACCGAGCCGACCGGTCCCGATACGTTGGTGTTCGTCAATTTGAACGAAACCAAAGTCTGCTGCCGTCTGGCGCCGGATGTTGCGCCGGCCGTGGGCGAGACCCTGACCTTGCAATTCGACCCATCGAAAGTGCTGCTGTTCGATGCCAAGACGGGCGAACGCCTGGGGACGGCCGGTCAAGCGAAAACCGGGACTCACAGCGACAACGTCGCTCAGTTCAAAGGGCGCTGAAGATCAAGTTGTGGGGGATTCGCGGCGGATGGGGACATCCGTCGCAACCGCTGTAAACCGCGTTAGATAAAAACAGTTAATAACAATAAAGACGAGGATGTAGGGATGAAAAAGAAGAACAACGCTCAGCTTATCTGCCAATTGTCGGCTGTTGCGGTGCTGACCATGGCCGGTAACGTACACGCAGCTGATGCATTCAGCGCCGACTCCAAGTGGATGACGGGTGACTGGGGGGGCGAGCGGACCAAGCTGATCGACCAAGGTATCGACATCAAGGCGGATTACGTCGGTGAAGTGGGCGCCAACCTCCATGGCGGCTACAACCACGACAAGACCGCACGTTACGCCGACCAGTTTGGTCTGGGCGTGGCGCTGGACCTGCAAAAACTGTGGGGCTGGGACAACACCCAGGCCAAGATCCAGCTCACCAACCGTAACGGTCAGAACATTTCCAATGACCGTGTCGGCGACCCGCGTGCCGGCACCTTGAGTTCCTCCCAGGAAGTCTACGGCCGTGGCCATATGGTCCGTCTGACCCAATTGTGGGTCCAGCACCAGTTCCTCGACGGTAAACTGGACGTCAAAGCCGGTTACTTCGGTGAAGGCGAAGACTTCAACACCTTCCCTTGCGAGTTCCAGAACCTGGCGTTCTGCGGTTCCCAGGCGGGTAACTGGGCGACCGGTATCTGGTTCAACTGGCCAGTCATGCAGGCGGCGGTTCGCGTGAAGTACAACATCACGCCTGAGTTCTATGCGCAGATCGGCGCATACAACCAGAACCCATCGCAACTGGAACACGGTAACGGCTTCAAGCTCAGTGGCAGTGGTACCAAAGGCACCGTCTTGCCGGTCGAACTGGTCTGGTCGCCGAAGGTCAACAACCTGCCGGGCGAATACCGCGTGGGTTACTACAAGAGCACTGCCGACGCCAATGACGTCCGTAAAGACGACAATGGCGATGATGCAGCGACCACAGGCAAGGCCTTCCGTAGCCACGACAGCAAGCACGGCTACTGGTTTGTGGCGCAGCAACAACTCACCACCCACAACGGTGATGCTTCTCGCGGTCTGAACGTCGCGGCCAACGCGACGTTCCACGACAAGGACACTAACGTCGTCGACAACTACCAGTCGCTGATGTTTGTGTACAAGGGCCCATTCGATGCGCGTCCAAAAGATGACGTCGGAATCGGTTTTGCCCGTATCCATGTCAACGATGACGTGAAGAAAAATGCCGAGTTGGTCAACGCCGCCAATGGTGTCAGCGACTACGACAATCCGCTGTTCTCGCCACTGCGTTCCACCGAGTACAACTACGAGATCAACTACGGTTTCCACGTTACCAACTGGCTGACGGTGCGTCCTAACCTGCAATACATCACTCACCCGGGCGGTGTTGATGAAGTCGACAACGCGCTGGTCGCCGGTTTGAAAATTCAGTCGGTGTTCTAACGCAGCTGCGATAAGCTCCTCTCCATGTGCGCATTTTTGCGGACGGCCAAGGCTGTCCGCTTTTTTTTGGGGCGGCGCACACGACGGTTTTCTGTGGCGAGGGAGCTTGCTCCCGCCGGCCGGTCCGCGCTTGGGCGCAGCAGTCGTAAATCCGCTAAATGTGGTTTAGCTGAAGCAGCGCGATGACTGGTTTTGGGGCCGCTTCGCAGCCCAGCGGGAGTAAGCTCCCTCGCCACAAAAAAGCGCTGTTGTGACAATGGTGATGAGTACATCCATGATTTTCAGGACCGCGGCACATGCTTGAGCATCCGCTACAACGCTTCTTCAAATCCCTGCGCGAGCGCCCGGTGTTTGCCTGGGAGCGCTATCAGCAGCGTGAAGTGCTGGTGATCGACCATCCGCTGTGTCAGGCGGTGTTCAGTCGTCAGGGCGCGCAGTTGCTGCATTTCCAGCCCACGGGCCAGAAGCCCTGGCTCTGGTGCGCGGCGAAGTGGCCGCAGGTCGGCGCGATTCGCGGTGGGGTACCGGTGTGCTGGCCGTGGTTTGGCCGTCATCCCAGCGAAAATGCCTGGCCGTCCCATGGTTGGGCGCGGCTGATCGACTGGAAGCTGATCGACAGCAGCACCGATGACGACGGCGTGCGCCTGCATTGGCAATTGCAGTTGTGTGACTGGCAGGTGGACCTGCATGCGCACTTGGGCGAGCGTATGGATTTACGCCTGAGCACTGAGCATCAGGACAGCCTGCCGTGCCAGTTGAGCCATGCATTGCACGCCTATTGGCGTATTGGCGACGTTGCTGAGATAGCGCTGTCTGGACTCGATGGCGCGCAAGGTTATGACCAGCTCAAGCGCGAGTTCTGCGAGCAAAAGGGCGAGTTGCGGGTGGAAGGTGGCTGTCAGCGGGTGTTCCAGCATGAGGGCGAGTTACAGCTCAAGGACCACGCCTGGCAGCGCCAGTTGTGCATCGATACCGGTGACAGCGCTGACACCGTGGTCTGGCATCCCGGGTCACGGCCGCTGCTGGGAGTGAGCTGGAATGAGGTCTCGGAGTTTGTCTGTGTAGAGGCAGCCTGCGGAGGCACCGATAGCCTGAGCCTGGCACCGGGGGAGCGGGCGCATTTGAGTTTGCAGGCGCGGATGGGAGGGTAGAGGTGGCACACAAACCCTGTGGCGAGGGGGCAAGCCCCCTCGCCACAAGTGGGCACTCGGCTTGGACAGACGTCAGCTGAACTCATCCCCGATCGGATACCGGCTGGCGTTGAGGCTTTCCTTGATCTTGCGCAGGTGCGGCTGGAAGTCGACGCCGCGGCGCAGGGTCATACCGGTGGCGAGCACGTCGAGCACGGTCAGCTGGATGATTCGCGACGTCATCGGCATGTAGATGTCGGTGTCTTCCGGCAGTGGGATGTTCAGGCTCAAGGTGCTGGCCTTGGCCAGTGGCGAACCCTCGGCCGTCAGACCCAGCACCGAGGCACCGTTCTCACGGGCAATGCGCGCCACCTCGACCAGTTCGCGGGTACGCCCGGTGTAGGAGATGATCACGAACAGTTCGCCGGTGTGGGCCACCGAGGCAATCATCCGCTGCATCAGCACGTCGGCATGGGCGGTGACCGCCAGGTTGAAGCGGAAGAACTTGTGCTGCGCATCCAGCGCCACCGGGGCTGACGCACCGAGGCCGAAGAAGTGGATCTGCCGGGCCTGGATCAACAAATCCACGGCGCGGCTGATCAGGTTCGGGTCCAGTGCCTGGCAGGCGCTGTCCAGTGAGGCGATGGCGCTGCCAAAGATTTTCTGGGTGTAGGCTTCAGGGTTGTCGTCGGCTTCCACGGCGCGGCTGACATAGGCCGCGCCGCTGGCCAGGCTTTGGGCCAGTTGCAGTTTGAGTTCCGGGTAGCCGCTGACACCGAACGAACGGCAGAAACGGTTGACCGTCGGCTCGCTGACCGAGGCGGCCTGGGCGAGGGCGGCAATACTGAAGCGAGTGGCCTGCTGCGGGTTGAGCAGGATCACTTCGGCGACCTTGCGTTCGGCCTTGTTCAGGTCTGCAAGGCGATTCTGGATTTGTTCCAGTAAATTTCGCACGCGGTCCATTTATGTTCCTTAGGTCGGCTATGCAGATTGGGCCTGTGAAGCGGCCCATAATGGTGGCCTATCCTACTGATGGCCCCGACCGACCACCACTCGGAATCTGTATTTTGGAAAAATGTTGTGGTTATTACTACATTTTTCCTTGAGCGATGCCTTAAAAAAAGGTATTTGTAGCTTAACTTGATAAAAGAACAAACATCATGCCTTCGATTACGGTTGAACCGTGCACCTTTGCCTTGTTCGGCGCCTTGGGCGATCTGGCCCTTCGCAAGCTGTTTCCTGCTTTGTACCAACTGGATGGCGCTGGCCTGCTGCACGAGGACACGCGCATTATCGCACTGGCCCGTGAACCAGGCAGCGAGCAAGAGCATCTGGCATTTATTGCCCGTGAACTGCGCCATTACGTTGATGCCAAGGAACTCGACGAAGCGGTGGTCGAGCGCTTCTTGGCACGCCTGACGTACCTGCATGTCGACTTCCTCCAGCCTGACGACTACGTCGCCTTGGCCGAGCTGGCCGGTTCGACGCAGCGGATGATTGCCTACTTCGCGACGCCCGCTGCGGTGTACGGCGCGATTTGCGAGAACCTGGCGAAGGTCGGCCTGGCCGAAAACACCCGTGTGGTGCTGGAAAAGCCAATCGGTTCGGACCTCGAGTCGTCGCGCAAGGTCAACGACGCAGTGGCGCGGTACTTCCCGGAAAACCGCACTTACCGTATCGACCACTACCTGGGCAAAGAGACGGTCCAGAACCTGATCGCCCTGCGTTTCGCCAACAGCCTGTTCGAAACCCAGTGGAACCAGAACTACATTTCCCACGTGGAAATCACCGTCGCCGAGAAAGTCGGGATCGAGGGCCGTTGGGGCTACTTCGACAAGGCCGGCCAACTGCGCGACATGATTCAGAACCACCTGTTGCAGTTGCTGTGCCTGATCGCCATGGACCCGCCAGCGGATCTTTCGGCCGACAGCATCCGTGACGAGAAAGTCAAAGTGCTCAAGGCGCTGGCGCCGATCAGTCCGGAAGGCCTGACCACCCAGGTGGTGCGCGGCCAGTACATAGCCGGTCACAGCGAAGGCAAGTCGGTACCGGGTTACCTGGAGGAAGAAAACTCCAACACCCAGAGCGACACCGAAACCTTCGTCGCCCTGCGTGCCGACATCCGCAACTGGCGTTGGGCGGGCGTGCCGTTTTACCTGCGTACCGGTAAACGCATGCCGCAGAAACTGTCGCAGATCGTCATCCACTTCAAGGAACCGTCGCACTACATCTTCGCTCCCGAGCAGCGCTTGCAGATCAGCAACAAGCTGATCATCCGCCTGCAACCGGACGAAGGTATTTCCTTGCGCGTGATGACCAAAGAACAGGGCCTGGACAAGGGCATGCAGCTGCGCAGCGGTCCGTTGCAGCTGAATTTTTCCGATACCTATCGCAGCGCGCGGATTCCCGATGCCTACGAACGGTTGTTGCTGGAAGTGATGCGCGGCAATCAGAACCTGTTTGTCCGTAAAGATGAAATCGAAGCCGCGTGGAAGTGGTGTGACCAGCTGATTGCCGGGTGGAAGAAGTCCGGTGATGCGCCCAAGCCGTACGCGGCGGGCTCCTGGGGACCGATGAGTTCCATTGCACTGATCACGCGGGACGGGAGGTCGTGGTATGGCGATATCTGAATTCAAACTGCCTAAGGGCGTCAGCGCTCATGAGTTTCGCAGCCCGGTGTTGCTGGCCGAAGGCCTGGCACTGAAGGTGGCCAAGCAACTCAGCGACGCTATCGATGCCCGAGGCGCCGCGACGCTGGTGGTCTCCGGCGGACGCAGCCCGGTGGCGTTTTTCCAGCATCTGGCCAAGCAGACGCTGGACTGGTCCAAGGTCGTGGTGACCCTGGCCGACGAGCGCTGGGTACCGGTAGAGCACGCCGACAGCAATGCCGGTCTGCTCAAGCGTTACTTGTTGCAAGGCCCGGCGGCCAAGGCGAAGTTCCTCAGCCTCTACAGCGCCACTGCCAACCTTGAACAGGCTGCCGAGCAGGCCGATCGCTTGCTCGCCGAGTTGCCGGCAATCGACGCGCTGGTGCTGGGGATGGGCGACGACGGTCACACCGCCTCGCTGTTCCCCAACAGCCCGAACCTCGCCGAAGCCTTGCGGCCCGACGGCACGCGCCGTTGCTGGCCGATGCTGGCGCCGACGGTGCCACATCAGCGCCTGACCATGAGTCGTGCGCTGCTGGCGTCGGCAAAGTTCACCGTGCTATCGATTTCCGGTCAGTCCAAGTTGACTACCCTGAGTGCCGCACTGGCCGGTGACGATGTTGCCGCAATGCCGATTCGTGCGTTTCTGAAACCCACGTTAGAGATTTACTGGTGCCCATGAACCAAGGATCAGCCGCTATGACAAACACTCAACCGACCGTTTCCATGGCGGACAAAGTTGCCCTGATCGACAGCCTCTGCGTCAAGGCGCGGATTCTGCCGGTGATCACCATTGCCCGCGAACAAGACATTCTGCCACTGGCCGATGCCCTTGCCGCGGGTGGGTTGACGGCCCTGGAAGTGACCCTGCGTTCGCAGTTCGGCCTCAAGGCCATCCAGGTTCTGCGTGAGCAGCGTCCGGAGCTGGTCACCGGTGCTGGCACCGTGCTCGATCGCAACATGCTGGCCGCCGCTGAAGCTGCCGGTTCGCAGTTCATCGTGACCCCGGGCATTACCCGTGATCTGTTGGAAGCCAGCGTCGCCAGCCCGATTCCGCTGTTGCCAGGCATCAGCAACGCCTCCGGGATCATGGAGGGCTACGCCTTGGGCTATCGCCGCTTCAAGCTGTTCCCGGCGGAAGTCAGCGGTGGCGTTGCGGCGATCAAGGCCCTTGGCGGCCCGTTCGGCGAAGTGCGTTTCTGCCCGACTGGCGGTGTTGGCCCGGCCAATATCAAGAGTTACATGGCACTGAAAAACGTGATGTGCGTCGGCGGTAGCTGGATGCTTGATCCGGAGTGGATCAAGAACGGCGACTGGGCACGTATCCAGGAGTGCACCGCCGAGGCGCTGGCTCTGCTGGACTGATTGGTTTTACCGGCTGTTTTTTACGCAGAATCGTTGTAGTTGTGTTCTACGGCTTTACGGCGCACTTGGTCAGTGCGCCGTTTTTTTTGCCTGTAGAAAAGGTGGCTGCCCCGTAGCAGCTGTCGAGCCTGCGAGGCTGCGTTAGAGGCGGACCGCGTTCGGGCGAAGTCCTCGCAAATCCTGCGAATGCGGTTTGCATGGAAGAACGCGCCGCCTGAATTTACGACCGCTGCGCGGCCGAACGCTGCCTCGCGGGCTCGACAGCTGCTACGGGGAGTTGGAACGCCTATAGCGGCATACATAGTTACCGCAACCCACCCCGCAGATCTGTTTATCCTTCGAGCAACTTATGGAGGAAGCGACTCATGGAAGAACACGCAACAATCAAGGCAACCGGGCCAGTCTGTTTATTGGCTCCCGAGCAGATTGCCGGCCCGTACTTCAGGAACCCCAGGTTGATCCGAAGGAACATCAGTGAAGGCGCCAGTGGCATTCCCTTGCTGCTCAAACTGAGCCTTGTCGACGTCAGCACCTGCGAACCGGTGACGGATGCCCTGGTGGATATCTGGCAATGCAATGCGCGAGGGGCCTATTCAGGCTGGAGCAAGATCAATCCGGATAAAGAGGTCGATGTCGGCGATATCGGCTCGGTTCCACGTACCGATGACGACACTTATTTGCGCGGTGGGCAATTCACCGATCGCAAAGGCGCCGTCAGGTTTACCACGATTTATCCGGGGTTTTATGCGGGGCGCAGCGTGCACATCCACGTTGCCGTTCGAATCGTAACCGGCAGCAATCACCTGGAGGCGCGGCATGTTGCCTGGGTCGGTCAACTGTACCTTCCCGAGGTGACATCGCGTTCGGTACTGAGCGCCAAAGACTATACCGGGCGAGGCGTCTCACCGTTGCGCAACGATCAGGATGAGCTTTTTACCCAAATGCATGGGGAAGACTCGATCCTGAAAATCCACACCATTGCCCGTGATTCCTGGGAAGACGGTTATTTCGGGCAGTTGACCATCGGGATCGACAAGCGTGCGATGTCTGCGCAGATCAAACCCGAAGACTTCGACATCTATACCGTGTGAACACCAGCCTAGGTGTTCATCACCTCAACTCAGCTCGATCAGGGCCTGAGCCAGCAGCTGCATTTCCTGTGAGGTGTTGGTCAGGCCCGGTGTAATGCGAATACAGCTGCCGCACACCGAACCGTTGCGGGCCACGGTGAACAGGTTGTAGTCATTGAGCAGGCGCTCGACCATCGCTTGCTGGTCGGCATGCCGGGTGAAGCGCATCGAGGTGATGCCGCAATACAGGCGCGGATCATCCGGGGTCATGACTTCAATGCCCTGCACATCGCGAACAGCCTTGACCCACAAATTGCGCAGGTAGTTAAGCCGTGCACCCTTGGCGGCTGCGCCACCGATGGAGCGATGTTCTTCGAACACCAGCGGCAAGGTCAGTAACGCCGGAATGTTTGGCGTGCTGTAAGGCGTGCGCGAGCGGATGTCGGTGGGCGGAAAGTGAAACTCGCCCATGTCCGGATCAATATCGGCCAGACGCTGTGGTGCGATGTAGATGAACCCCAGGGTCAACGGTGCGCCGATCCATTTGTGCAGGTTGTAGCCGGCAAAGGAGATGCCCAGGTCATCGAGGTTGAATTCGATCTGGCCGAGGGCGTGGGCGCCGTCGAGGATCACGTCGATTCCGTGCTCTTTGGCCGCCGCGGCAATCGCCTTGACCGGCATCACCAGGCCGGTGCGATGGGCGACGTGGGTCAGTGCCATCAGCTTGAGCCGTGGATAACGCACGAACGCCTCGCGGTAGGTCGCCACCAACGTCTCGAAGCTGGCGGGATGAGCATGCTCGATCTCGATCACTTCGACACCGCGATAGCGAGCTAGCCAGCGCATCGCACTTTTGACCGTGTCGTATTCCAGGTCGCACAACAGCACCTGATCGCCCGGTTGCAAGCCGTTGTAGTTGCGAATCAGCGATTGCAGTGCGTCCGAGGCGTTGCGTGTCAGGGCTACCGCTTCGGCGGGCACCTGCAAGAGCTCGGCCAGTTGCCCGCGTATTTCCAGGCTTTCGAGTTTTTCGAAGCGCTGGCGCACATGCACCGAGTTGCTGCGGTTGATGAGCTCGATGTTGCGCTGGTACTCCTCGACCACGGTACGCGACATGCGGCCGAAGTAACCATTCTCCAGATTGATCGGGCCTGGCTGGACTTCGTAGCGGTCGGCGAACGTCTGCCAAAAAGCTTCATCAAGGGCACGGCGCGTGTTTTCGGGCATGGGGGCGACTCGTTCAGTGGTTCAGTGGCGTGGTTTGGGTTTGCCATGTTTGGCGCGCAGCGGGTCGAGCAAGTCGGACAGGCCGTTGTGATCGATTTCCTGCATCAGGGCCAGCAAGCCACCCAGTTCACCGTGGGGGAAACCCTCGCGGGCGAACCAGTTCAGGTATTGGCCGGGCAGGTCGGCAATGATGCGCCCCTTGTATTTGCCAAAGGGCATTTCGCGGGTGACCAGCAGTTCAAGCTTTTCGGGATTCATCGATCGCTCGTTTTGATTCAAACAATCTGGAAAATACAGGCATTCTGCATGCAGGCCAATTGACAGATCATGCAAATAACTCGGGTGCAGATGTTTGCTTAAAAGTTAATGTATTGAAATTTATCGTAAAAACTTCAACTCGAGGGCTGGCACACGAGATGCAGTGTTTTAGGTATCCCTCTTGGTCTGCGAGGAATTGAAGAATGACTGACATCAATAGAGAAGTGATTTCAGTCCTGAACGACCTGATCGAGATCAGCAAGGACGGTCAGGAGGGTTTCAAGACCTGTGCCCAGGACATCAAGCATCCTGAACTCAAGGCGCTGTTTGTCAAACGCGCTGCCGAGTGCGCCACGGCCGCTGCCGAACTTCAACGTACCGTGCGTTCGATGGGTGGCGATCCCGAGACCAGGACTCGTGTCGGCGGTGATAGGCATCGTCGTTGGGTCGGCGTCAAATCATTGGTCACTGGAAAGAGTGAAGACGTGGTGCTCAACGAAGCCAAGCGTGGTGAGGACCACGCCCTGAAGGCTTACAAAGCAGCGCTCGAGAAGATCAACGAAGACAATCTGCTGGGGATTCGTGATCTGGTCGAACGTCAGTATCACGGGGCGCAACGCAACCACGATCAGGTCAAAGCCTTGTGTTATCAGGCTCGTGCCCGGTCGTAAGTCGGTTAAAAACGCCGGGTTCAGAGGATCGTTCCCACGCGAGCGTGGGAGCGATCATATATGGGCATCAGCCAATGCTGATCGCGGGCAGTGTCGGCAAGGTCACGGTCTGTTGCTTGCGCGGTGCGAGGATTTCGGCCTCGCCGTCCACGACCAGTTCATCGCGCTGGTTGAATACCCGAGTGGCGATGCGCACGCGGAACTTCGGCAGTTTTTCGAGGATTTCCAGGCGTACGGTCAGGGTGTCGCCGATTTTTACCGGCTTCTGAAAGCTCATTTGCTGACCGATATAGATAGTCCCCGGCCCAGGCAGCTCGCAGGCGACGGCGGCGCTGATCAGCGCACCGCTGAACATGCCGTGGGCGATGCGCTCCTTGAACATGCTCGCTGCCGCAAACTCGGGGTCCAGGTGCACCGGGTTGTGGTCTCCGGACATCGCTGCGAACAGCTGAATGTCACGCTCCTCGACGGTCTTGCTGTAGCTGGCGGTCTGGCCGACTTCGAGGGCTTCGTACGGGGTATTGGTAACCTGGGTCATGTGTCTTGAATCCTGTGACGAGTTAAGTGTAATAACCAAACATTATTCGGTTCGGGGTGGCCGGCGATGGCTCAATGCCTCAGCCAGCCATTTGAGCAGGTCCGCGGTCACTTCATCGCGGTTGCTCTCGTTGAACAGTTCGTGCCGGGCTTGCGGGTAGATATTCAGCTGCATGCACTGGTTGCCGGCGCCGCGCAGTGCGTCGGCCAGAGCCTTGAGACGTTTGCCTTCGCTCACTGGATCACATTCACCACCGATCACCAGCAACGGCAGGCCCGGATCGATCTCCGCGAGATTGGACGCTTTGCTGATTTGCTGCAAGCCGCCGAGCAGGTCGATCCACAGCTGGTTGGTGCAACGGTAGCCGCAGAGCGGGTCGTGGACGTACTTGTCGACTTCGTCCGGGTCGCGGCTGAGCCAGTCGAATCGAGTGCGATGAGGCTTGAAGGGCTTGTTGAATGAACCGAACGACAACCACTCGATCAGTGCACTGCGACCGGTAGGCCCCTGGCGCCAGCGTTCGAAACGCGCAATCAGGCGCGCTACTCGGTAGAGCGCGACGGGCTGGAAGTTCGAGCCACTGAGCACGGCAGCGTGCAGGCTGGCGCTGTGGTGCAGCAAGTACGCCTGGGCGATGTAGCTGCCCATGCTGTGACCGAGCAGTACGATCGGTACGCCCGGATGGTGCTGACCGATGTGCTGATTGAGGCTGGCCAGATCACCGACCACTTTGCACCAGCCGTCCTGATCGGCGAAATGCCCGAGCAGGCCGTATTCGGCGGTTTTGCCATGACCGCGCTGGTCCAGCGCATAGACGCCGTAACCCTCGGCACATAAAACCTGCGCCAGCCGCGCATAACGACCGCTGTGTTCAGCCATACCGTGGGACAGCAGAATCACCGCCTTCAGCGGGCCTTCAGGCAACCACTGGTTGACGAAAAGTCGACTGTGATCGCTCGCGGTCAACCAGAAAGTGTCGTGGATCATGGCGATTCCTTTGCACGGTTTTGTTTAGGTGCGGCGTCGTTGCATTGTATAGCTCATCAACCGCAGGACGTGCGATGTGGGTGTCCCTCAGCAGCAAGATTCACACTGTCAATGAAGCTGGTGCGTATATTTGCCTGAATCACCATAGCTGCTAGTGTCCCAGAAGCCCCGCTTTTCAGCGTCACAGAGAGCGGCCCGGATTCGCTCAGGTAAAAAGAGGACAAGTACAATGCAACCTGATTTCTGGAATGACAAACGCCCGGCCGGCGTACCCAATGATATCGAACCGGGTGCCTACAAGTCGGTGATCGAGGTGTTCGAGCGTTCCTGCAAGAAATTCGCTGACCGTCCGGCGTTCAGCAACATGGGTGTGACGCTCACCTATGCCGAGCTTGAGCGCTATAGCGCGGCGTTCGCTGGCTACCTGCAAACACAGACCGACCTGTTGCCCGGTGATCGCATCGCGGTGCAGATGCCCAATGTCCTGCATTACCCGATCGCCGTGTTCGGTGCGTTGCGAGCCGGGCTGATTGTGGTCAACACCAACCCGCTGTACACCGCGCGTGAGATGCGTCACCAGTTCAAGGACTCCGGTGCCCGGGCGCTGGTGTACCTGAACATGTTCGGGCAGAAGGTCCAGGAAGTACTGCCCGACACCGAGATTCAGTACCTGATCGAAGCGAAGATGGGCGACCTGATGCCGACCGCCAAGGGCTGGCTGATCAACACCGTGGTCGATAAGGTCAAGAAGATGGTCCCGACCTACGACCTGCCGCAGGCGATTTCCTTCAAGAGCGCGCTGCGCCTGGGCCGAGGTCAAAGCATCAAGCCGCTGAACGTCAGCCTCGATGATGTCGCCGTGCTGCAATACACCGGCGGCACTACCGGGCTGGCCAAGGGTGCGATGCTGACCCACGGCAATCTGGTCGCCAACATGCAGCAGGCCCGCGCCTGTCTTGGCCAGTTCGGCAGCGATGGCAAACCGCTGCTGCGTGAAGGTCAGGAAGTGATGATCGCGCCGCTGCCGCTGTACCACATCTATGCCTTCACGGCGAACTGCATGTGCATGATGGTGACCGGCAACCACAACGTGTTGATCACCAATCCACGGGACATCGCCGGTTTCATCAAAGAACTGAAAAACTGGCGGTTCTCGGCGCTGCTGGGGCTCAACACGCTGTTCGTCGCGTTGATGGATCATCCGGACTTCAAGACCCTGGACTTCTCGAGCCTCAAACTCACCAACTCCGGCGGCACCGCACTGGTCAAGGCCACCGCCGAACGCTGGGAGCAGATAACCGGTTGCCGGATCACCGAAGGCTACGGCTTGACCGAAACCTCGCCAGTGGCCTGCACCAATCCGTATGGCGACAAGTCGCGTATCGGCACGGTCGGCCTGCCGGTGCCGGGTACCACGTTAAAAGTCATCAATGATGACGGTGTCGAACAGCCCCTGGGCGAGCGCGGCGAGCTGTGCATCAAGGGCCCGCAAATCATGAAAGGCTACTGGCAGAAACCCGAAGCCACCGCCGAAGTGCTGGATGCCGACGGCTGGTTCAAGTCCGGCGACATCGCGGTGATCGACCCGGACGGATTCGTACGGATTGTCGATCGCAAGAAAGACATGATCATCGTTTCGGGTTTCAACGTTTACCCGAACGAAATCGAGGATGTGGTCATGGCGCACCCGAAAGTCGCCAACTGCGCGGTGATCGGTGTGCCGGACGAACGTTCCGGGGAAGCGGTGAAGCTCTTCGTGGTAGCGCGTGAAGCGGGGATCAGCCTTGAAGAGCTGAAGGCCTACTGCAAGGAAAACTTCACCGCCTACAAGGTGCCCAAGCACATCGTGCTGCGCGAGTCGCTGCCGATGACGCCTGTGGGCAAGATCCTGCGACGGGAGCTGCGCGATATCGCGTAATCGTTAAAGGCCGCGCTTCGCACGATCGCGGGCAAGCCTTGCTCCTACAGGTTTAGTGTCGATCAGCCAATTGTGGCACGACACAAATCCGTAGGAGCAAGGCTTGCCCGCGATGCTTTTCAGCGGGGTAAAACGCCAATTTCAGGGCGTTTCAAGGGGGTATAGATTTTTTGCTCTAAAACAGACCATTTGCAGGTCTTGAGTCATTAAAGTGACTGTAGGGGCTTCTTTTGGCTCTAGTAGGGCCTTGGCAAAGCTGCTACTCTCGGCGCGCTTTGTGACTTCTCGGCCTAGGTAAAGGCCAGATTCACCAACAAAAAGACACCAATAATAATCGCAAAATGCGGTGAAGAATTCGCGTTGCTGAGGAGTGGGCTTCCATGATCGAAGACTTTTGGAAGGATAAGTACCCAGCTGGAATTGCTGCCGAGATCAATCCAGACGAGTATCCGAATATTCAGGCAGTGTTAAAGCAATCCTGCCAACGCTTCGCCAACAAACCGGCCTTTAGTAACCTCGGCAAGACACTCACCTACGGTGAGCTGTACGAATTGTCCGGTGCTTTTGCCGCTTACCTGCAACAGCATACCGATTTGCAGCCGGGCGATCGAATTGCCGTACAACTGCCAAACCTGTTGCAATACCCGATCGCCGTATTCGGTGCCATCCGCGCTGGCTTGATCGTGGTCAACACCAACCCGCTGTACACCGCGCGGGAAATGGAACACCAATTCAACGACTCCGGCGCCAAAGCGCTGGTGTGCCTGGCGAACATGGCGCACCTGGCCGAGGCCGTGGTGCCCAAGACAGGCGTCAAGCACGTCATCGTCACCGAAGTGGCCGACCTGCTGCCACCGCTCAAGCGCTTGCTGATCAACAGCGTCATCAAGTACGTGAAGAAGATGGTTCCGGCCTATCACTTGCCCAAGGCCGTCAAGTTCAATGACGTGTTGAGCAAAGGCCATGGCCAGCCCGTAACCGAAGCCAACCCGGCCAGCAGCGACGTTGCCGTGCTGCAATACACCGGCGGCACCACCGGCGTGGCCAAGGGTGCAATGCTGACCCACCGCAACCTGGTGGCGAACATGATGCAGTGCCGGGCGCTGATGGGTTCCAACCTGAATGAAGGTTGCGAAATCCTCATCACGCCGCTGCCGCTGTACCACATCTATGCCTTCACCTTTCATTGCATGGCGATGATGCTGATCGGCAACCACAACATCCTGATCAGCAACCCGCGTGACCTGCCGGCGATGGTCAAGGAACTGTCGAAGTGGAAGTTCAGTGGTTTCGTCGGCCTGAACACCTTGTTCGTGGCGCTGTGCAACAACGAAGCGTTCCGCAAACTGGATTTCTCAGGCCTGAAAATCACCTTGTCCGGTGGCATGGCCCTGCAACTGGCCGCTGCCGAACGCTGGAAAGCCGTCACCGGATGCGCCATCTGCGAAGGTTACGGCATGACCGAAACCAGCCCGGTGGCCACCGTCAATCCAAACCAGAACATTCAGATAGGCACGATCGGTATTCCGGTGCCGTCGACCCTGTGCAAAGTCATCGATGACGCCGGGGTTGAACAGCCGTTGGGCGAAATCGGCGAACTGTGCGTGAAAGGTCCGCAAGTGATGAAAGGCTACTGGCAGCGCCAGGAAGCCACCGATGAAATCCTCGACAGCGAAGGCTGGTTGAAGACCGGTGACATCGCGCTGATCCAGCCAGACGGCTACATGCGCATTGTCGATCGCAAGAAAGACATGATTCTGGTCTCCGGTTTCAACGTCTATCCGAACGAGCTCGAAGACGTACTGGCCACCTTGCCGGGCGTACTGCAATGCGCAGCCATTGGTGTACCGGACGAGAAGTCGGGCGAGGCGATCAAGATTTTCATCGTCGCCAAACCGGGGGTAACCCTGACCAAAGAGCAGGTGATGACGCACATGCGTGCCAACGTCACCGGCTACAAAGTGCCGAGAGCCATCGAGTTCCGCGATGCGCTGCCGACCACCAACGTCGGCAAGATCCTGCGTCGCGAACTGCGCGACGAAGAGCTGAAGAAACTCGGCTTGAAGAAGGTCAGCGCCTAAAACAAAAGCCCCGCAGATGCGGGGCTTTTTTTCAGATACCTGGATCGTTTTTTGTGGCGAGGGGGCTTGCCCCCGTTGGGGCGCGAAGCGACCCTGAATTGGGCCTGCTACGCAGTCCAGCGGGAGCAAGCTCCCTCGCCACAGATACTTCTCAGGCCTCCAGACTTCCTTAAGTGAACAGCATTGCCGCATTTGCGGGGCTTTTTGTTTCTTCAGATCTTTTGCTGTTAGAGGCGGAACTGCGCGAAGTTGACGTTGGTACCGGCCGGGCGCATGTCCTGAAGGTACGAGTCCTTGTCAGCGCTCAGTTCCAGGCTCAGGGCCGCCTTGCGCTTGCCTTCATTGCGCACCACCAGGCCTTCGAGCTTCTCGCGCAGGAACACCGTCGGCACTTTCAGGTGCAGCAGTTCGTCGGTGGCCGGCGTGTACATCAGCAGGTGAACCCATTCGTACTGACCAATGGCCAGGCGCGCAACCGGGATATCAAACCACCAGATATTGCGGTTGCGGTTCAATTCGGTGAAATGGCAGTTGTTGACGCCAAGCACTGCACCGCCGAGTTCCTGGTTTCTGCGGGCAATGGCCTGCTTTTTATCGAGTTTCATAACGTTCCTACGGGATTGGATCTTCAGCGCCACGGCCTGAATACGTTGCGCATTCTCGGGGCAAAGCCCGCAAACATAAAGCCCAACCTGCATGTGCTGATGAAATGACCGGGTGTAAATAAATGAAACTCTGTGCAACGTCCTCAGGTCAACCTCTACGTAGTCACTGACCTTTGAGTGTTCACAGGAGAAATACCATGAGCAGCACTGGCGATAAAGTTAAAGGCCTGGCCAACGAAGCGGTCGGCAACGTCAAGCAAGGTGTGGGTAAAGCCACCGACAATCCCAAGTTGCGAGCCGAAGGCAAGCTTCAGGAGAAGAAAGGCGAAGCCCAGCAAGCGCTCGGCAAGGCTAAAGACGCGATCAAGAAAACCATCGATAAAATCTGACCCGATAACCTGTTTTAGTGCAGTGTGACGGCCATCCGAGGATGGCCGTTTTTCTGTGGCTTATTGTTATGAATCCCCCCCGAAATTGTTCCAAAGTCGCCAAGTAGGTTACTTTGATGTAGAAAACGGCCCCCTGAGTCGCCCCCGACTTCAACCTTTTTGCGGCGAAAGGAGACGCTATGATGTTCCCCGAGTTGAAAGGCTTGCCCTTGCACCGCGTGATGATGCGCACCGTCACCGAGTTTATTAATGACGAGATGTCGACGTATGCCTCGGCGCTGGCCTATCAGATGCTGTTCTCGCTGTTTCCCTTCATTCTGTTCCTGATTGCCCTGATCGGTTTCCTGCACCTGCCGGATTTCTTTTCCTGGCTGCGCCTTCAGACAGAGCTGGTATTGCCGCCGCAAGCGCTGGAACAAGTGAACCCGGTGATTGACCAGCTCCAGCAATCCAAGGGTGGATTGCTCTCGGTGGGTATCGTCATCGCCCTGTGGACCGCCTCGGCGGGTGTGCGGCTGATGATGAGCGCGATGAACGCAGCCTACGATGTGGTCGAAGGCCGGCCGATCTGGAAGCGCTTTCCGCTGTCGGTCTTCTACACCGTGGGTATCGCCGGCATGCTGCTGGTCGCTGCCGCCTTGATGGTGCTCGGCCCGCAGGTGATGGAATGGATTGCGTCGCAGATCGGCATGGAAGAGTTCATCGTCACGCTGTGGACGATACTGCGCTGGCCGGTGATCGTCATTTTGCTGATGGTTGCGGTTGCGTTGATTTATTACGTGATGCCTGATGTGAAGCAGAAGTTCCGCTTTATCACGCCGGGCTCGGTGCTGGCGGTGGTGGTGTGGATCATCGCTTCGCTGGGTTTTGGTTATTACGTCAAGACCTTCGCCAACTACAATGCCATGTATGGCAGTATCGGCGCGATCATCGTGCTGTTGCTGTACTTCTATATTTCCGCCGCGGTGCTGTTGCTCGGCGCGGAAATGAATGCGGTGATCGATCACATGTCGAGCGAAGGCAAGCATCCCGGTGCCAAGGACTTCGGCGAACACGACGAAAAACACCATGTTTCGGGACTGGGCCGGGACCACTCGCTCAACCCAACCACTGACGAAGCCTGACGATGATCCGTGAAATTCTGAAAATGGGCGATGAGCGCCTGCTGCGTATCGCTCCGCCTGTACCGGCCGAAATGTTCGACAGCCCGGAACTGTGGCAGTTGATCGATGACATGTTCCAGACCATGGAAAGTGTCGGTGGCGTTGGCCTGGCTGCCCCGCAGATCGGCGTCGACCTGCAACTGGTGATCTTCGGCTTCGAGCACAGTGAACGTTACCCGGACGCTGACGCCGTACCGCAGACGATCTTGATCAACCCGTTGATTACGCCGCTTGATCCGACGCTGGAAGAGGGCTTCGAAGGTTGCCTGTCAGTGCCGGGGCTGCGGGGGGCGGTTGAGCGTTATCAGCACATTCGTTATGAAGGCTTCGATCCCAAGGGCGAGCCGGTTGTGCGAATCGCCTCGGGGTTTCACGCCCGAGTGGTGCAGCACGAATGCGATCACCTGATCGGCCGGTTGTACCCGTCGCGGATCACCGACTTTCGCAAGTTCGGGTTTACCGAGGTGATGTTCCCGGATCTCGACCCGACGGCTGATGACTAAAGGCGCTAAAAGATCGCTGTTTACCTGCCCGGCTCCAGGCCCATGGCGATCATCGGCTTGTTGCGTTTATAGCGAGCCAGGCGCTCGGCCAGTGCATAGGGCAACAACGGGTCCGCAGTGAAGCCATTGCACTCATAAAAACTGCGCAAGTCCGGGTGGCAGAACAGCCATACCGGCGCCTTGATCTGCACCAGCGCCTGGGCCATCAACGCCCCCGCAATACCTTGTCCCCGAAGGGCCGGGTCGACAAATAACCCCGTCAGCCAAAACCCCTCCGCCATCGGCCGCAAACAGAGCCCGGCGATGATCTCGTCGCGCTTGCCTACCCACAGTTGAGCGTCGCGAACCGCTTTCATCGATGACTGGTGACTGCGGTAAAACTTGTTCAGCAAAGGCCACAGTGGCTCGGCAAGCTGGGTGTACTGGGTGTTGGGCATGTGCGAGAGGGTCACTGCGAAAAATGCGCCTATTATAAAAGAACCAACGCTGCGAGATAGGTGTATACCTGATCTCATATTCCCAGTTGGTGGAGCGTGCATTATGAGCAAAGGCATGGATTCGAAGAAAGCGGCGAAAAAGAAACCGACCAAGACAGCCGTTGAAAAACGCGCTGACAAGAAGGCCAAAAAGGTCGGTGTGTTCGGGCACTGAGCCCGCTTTGACGGAGCCCGGCAATCGGGCTCCGCGTTCATTCTCAAGTGTTCACTTCCAGGTAAATCAGCCATTGAGCTGCAAGATTTCCCCGTGTCGTTGCACAGAAGGGGATAAGGCCGACATTTGTCTGTTGGCTTGTCCTGTTCTGAGCCGAGCCATGTCCTATTACCTTGATCAAAACCTGCGTGAAGAAATTAAAACCCTGCGCCGAACGTTTGCCGGTCGCAGCGAATGGCCGACCTGGCTGTTGTTGATCGGCGTCTACGCGTCCTGGTTTGGCGTACTGCTGGCCAGCGCCTGGCTGGGACTGTGGTTGAGCACGCTGCTGCTGATACCGATCGTGGTGCTGTGGATGTCGGTCCAGCATGAACTGTTGCATGGGCATCCGACGCGCTTTACCTCGCTGAACAAACTCCTCGGTTACGCGCCATTTGCCGTCTGGTACCCGTACACCCTGTACCGCGACAGCCACCTTTTGCATCACCGCGACGAGGACCTGACGTTACCCGGCCGCGATCCGGAAAGTCGCTATGTGAGCGCGCAGCAGTGGCAGGGCAGTTCAGTGTTCGAGCGCAGCCTGCACTGGCTGAACAAAACCGTGTTGGGGCGCTTCGCCGTCGGTGCGCCATTGGCGTTACTGGCGCTGGCCAAGGAAGAATTCCAGCGCTTGCGCCACGGAGATCGCCAGGCCTGGTTGATGTGGCTGACCCACGGCGCGTTGACCGTGCTGATGCTGACCTTCATCGCGGGTTACAGTGCTGTTCCCGTCTGGCATTACCTGTTCTTGATCAGCGTGCCGGCGTTGTCGGTCGGGGCGATCCGTTCCTACTATGAACATCGTCCGCACCGCGAATCGCAAAAACGCACCGTGCTCAACGAGGCTGCCTGGCCTTGGCGCTGGTTGTTCCTGAACCTGAACCTGCACCTGGTGCATCACGATCTGCCGGGTTTGCCGTGGTTCTATTTGCCGCAGGTTTATCGCGCGCGACGTGAACAATGGCAGGTGCGCAGTGGCGGGTTTCTGGTGCGCGGCTATGGTGAGCTGTTGCGTCGGCACGGGCTCAGTCCCGTCGACAGTCCGCAGCATCCCTTCAGTTGAGAAGCGGCATGATTTCAGGTTTTGCAGAATTACTGATGTACGTCGCCCCCGAGCCGATACGTCAGGCCAATGAACACTGGCTGGCGCGTATCGTCGAGCGGCTCGGCGCGACCCGTTTGAACGCTGAAGGCCTGTCGTTGATGGAGCTTTGGCTGGCCCCGCAATTACTGCTCACGCAGACCTGTGGCTATCCGCTGATGACGACACTGCGCGGGCAGGTGCGGGTGATCGGTCGGCCGCGTTATGAGCTACCGGACAGCAGCGCTGGCAACCATTGCAGCCTGCTGCTGACCCGGGCCGACGACCCGCGCCGAACCTTGCCGGCGCTGCTGGAGTGCCGAGCGGTGATCAATGGCGAGGACTCCAACAGCGGGATGAATCTGTTGCGTCACCGCATCGCTGCGTTGCAACGCAATGGTCAGTTTTTTTCCAGCGTCTCGGTCAGCGGCAGTCACCGGGAAAGCCTGCGCTGGCTGCGTGACGGGCGCGCGGATCTGGCGTCCATCGACAGCGTGACCTTCGCCTATCTGGCACGCCATGCGCCGCAGGAGGTCGAAGGTCTGCGGGTGATGGCGCGCAGTGCGTTCAGCCCAACCTTGCCGTATATCGGGGTCGCCAGCCTGACGGACGGGCAAATCGGGCACCTTCGCGAGGTGATGAACCAGGCGTTGAATGAACTGCCTGATGTGGTTGAAGTCCTGGGGCTCCACGAGGTGTTGCCGGCTACTGAAAGCGACTACCGGATCCTCCTGGATTACCGGCAGGAAGCCGAAGAGCTGGGGTATGGACGACTGCGTTGAGGATTGACGCGATTGGTGGACGATGTGATTTATTTATTTCTAAAAAATATATAAAAATAGTTTTTAAGTATTATTAAAGAATAAGGCTCCTTGCTAGGATCGCTGCACCGGACCACCGGACATCCAGCGCAACCCTATCGATTGGAGCCTCCATGTCCGGCACCGACCTTTCTCACAGCGAATACGTCGGCGGATTGTTCCGCTGTCATTATGTTTGGTTGTGCAATCGCTTGCGCGGCTACCTCGATGCTGGCATCAGCGCCGAAGATGTCGCCGCCGAGGCCTTTGCGCAGCTCCTCGACTCGCCGAACCTGACGTCGATCCAACAGCCTCGTGCCTTGCTGACCACTCTTGCTCAGCGGGTGATTTATCGTCTCTGGCACCGACGGGACCGCGAGCGTGAACACCTTGATCAGTTGCGGCACATTCAGCCCTGCCAAGGGCCGTCGCCGGAAGACCTGACGCAGCAGTTGCAGACCTTGAGTGTTCTCGATCAGGCGCTTGACCGCTTGCCGGGCAAGGTCAGGGCGACGTTCCTGCTGTCACGGCTCGAGGGCCTGACTTACCCGCAAATCGCCGCCGAACTGGGCATCTCCCAGCGTTCGGTCAGCGTCTACATGACCCGCTGTCAGACGCTTTGCCAGCGCAGCGCCAATCAACCATTGTTCTCACCCCCCACCCTGAGGTCCGCATGAGATCAATCAAAACCTGGCTCGGCAGTTCGCTGCTGGTCTTCAGCCTTGTGGCGACACAGGCCCCCGCGGCGGAAAAAGTCGCACCCATTCACTTCGGCGACATCACCTGGGAAAGCGGCAGCCTGATCACCGAGATCCTGCGTTTGATCGTCGAGAAAGGTTATGGCTACCCGACTGACACGCTGCCGGGCAGCACCGTCAGCCTTGAAGCCGCGCTGGCCAAGGATGATATTCAGGTCATCGGCGAGGAGTGGGCGGGGCGTAGTCCAGCCTGGATCAAGGCTCAGGCCGAGGGCAAAGTGTTTGGCCTGGGCGATACCGTCAAAGGCGCTACCGAAGGTTGGTGGGTGCCGGAATATGTGATCAAGGGCGACCCCGAGCGCGGGATCAAACCGCTGGCGCCGGAGCTGAAATCGGTCGCCGATCTGGCGCGCTACAAGGACGTGTTCCGGGATCCGGAAGACCCGACTCGCGGGCGCTTTCTCAACAGCCCGACCGGCTGGACCTCGGAGATCGTCAACAGCCAGAAGCTCAAGGCCTATGCGTTGAACGAGAGCTTCGTCAACTTCCGCACCGGCTCGGGGGCGGCGCTGGATGCCGAGGTCAGTTCGTCGATTCGGCGCGGCAAGCCGGTACTTTTCTACTACTGGTCGCCGACACCGCTGTTGGGGCGTTTCAAATTGGTGAAGCTCGACGAACCGGCCTTCGATGCCGATGCCTGGAAAACCCTGGCCGACGCCAACAACCCACACCCCAAAGGTACGCGCTCGATGCCGGCCAACCTGGCCATTGGCGTCTCGGCACCGTTCAAGGCCCAATACCCGGACCTGGTGGCGTTCTTCGAGAAAGTCGATTTACCGATCGATCTGCTGAACCAGACCCTCGGCCAGATGAGCGAAAAACGCCAAAAACCGCGTGAAGCCGCACAGGCCTTCCTGCGTGAACAACCGCAGGTGTGGCAAGGCTGGGTACCGACGCAGGTCGCGACGAAAGTCAGCAGTAGTCTGTAGGTGTGGCATTCACCGGTGATGGCGCTCATGAAGTCGCCATCGCCGGCAAGCCGTGCTCCTACAGGTTTTGCGTGAGCCCTTGATCTCGAGCACATCACATCACCGTAGGAGCAGGGCTTGCCAGCGATCAATCTTCAGTCGTGCGCCACTTCCGCCGCCAGCGCCTCGCTTACCGCAGGCCGTGAGCCAATCCGTACCTGAAAACGCTCCAGCGGCGGCCATTGCTTCAGGTCGATATCAAACAAGGAAGTCCACCGCAGTACGCTGAACAGATAGGCATCAGCGATGCTGAAGCGTTCGCCCAGCAGATAATCCTGTTGTTCCAGTGTCTGGGTCAGCACGGCAAACCGCTTGAACAGTTTCTCCTTGAAGAGCGCTTTCACCTGATCAGGAAACTGCACGTTGAACAGCAGTCCCAGGCCGCCGTGAATCTCACTCGAAATAAAGTTCAGGACCTCCTGCAAACGCACTCTTTCCCAGGATCCGCATGTCGGTGCAAGGCCGGCAAGCGGGCGAAGATCCGCCAGGTATTGCAGGATGGCCGGTCCCTCGGTCAGCACATCGCCGTTATCCAGTTGCAGCGCCGCGACATAACCTTTCGGATTGATCGCAAGAAAGTCGGCACCGTCGCCGGTCTTCTTCGTTCGGTTGTCGACGCGGACCAGCTCGAATGGCAGCTGCAGTTCACGCAGAACAATGTGCGGCGCAAGGGAACAGGCTTGGGGCGAAAAATACAACTTCATGATCAGGGTTCCAGGTGAGGATTTTGATCAGTGTCATAGTCGCCCGCGCATGTCGTAAAATTAATCTTTCAGACATCAGCCATAAGGATAGCTACTGCCATGATGAACCTGATGCATTGGCGGATGCTGGTGGCTATCGCCGACACGGGCAACATTACTCGCGCTGCCGAGCGTGTCGGCATGACTCAGTCGGGGGCCAGTCAGGCGCTGGCCTTGCTTGAGGACGTGCTCGGTATTCAACTGTTTGTCCGGGAAAACCGTCAGACCTTGCCGACCGCGGTCGGAGTGCACGTGATCGAACAGGCGCGGGTGATGCTTCAGGCCCTTGAGACCATCCGGGCTACTGCCGACGCGGCGCGGGATATTCAGCGTGGCACGATTCGCCTGGCCAGTTTTCCGATGGTGCTTGCAACGTTTCTGCCGCCGCTGTTGCGCCAGTTCAAGCAACTTTATCCCGGTATTCAGGTGGTGGCGCTGGAGGTCAGCGACAACGAAGTCGAAGCGTTACTCGGCGCTGGCCTGGTTGATCTGGGCGTGGTGCTCAATCCTCCACCTGAACGCAATGCCGGAATGTTGGGGCGAGATACCTGGGTTGCGGTGCTGCCGATGGCGCACCCATTGGCTCGAGGAAACCACGAGCACGGATTGAGGTTGGAGACCTTGGTCGGGCAACCATTCGTGCTGGCCACTGGTGGATGCAGCGTCAATGCCCGCAGCCTGGCAGCGGATGCAGGTCTTGCGCTGCTGGATGTCCGGGTTGAAGTTCGAGAGTGGGGCAGTGCGTTCACGCTGGTTCGAGAAAACGTCGGGGTGACACTGGTTCCGGAAATGACCTTGCCAGCCAATCGCAAGGGGTTGCGCGTGCTGCCGTTGGCGGTGCCTGTTCATCGAGAGTTTGCGTTGGTCGCGACACCGTTGAGGGAACCCTCTGCGGCGGTGCAGGCGCTGCTGGCGATGCTCCAGACTGCGGCGCTCTGACCATCGATAAAAAGATGGCCTATTGATGGCCTTGCATCCGTGGCGTTGCTGTCTATGCTCACTCGTAGCTACTGATGCCGGTCAATTTATAAAGCGTGAAAGTCTCGATGCCTCAGCCTGATTGTGCTTGAGTCAGTGTTCTGCGGCCGGCTGTAAATTGAATGATCGATAAGAGTGTGCAACTCAAGGCACTGCGGTGAAAAGGAGTGTTTCATAGAGGGAATTACTTGTGAATGTTGGGTTGGCCCCTGCACGGGGTATCAAGAAAAGGATGGCTTGATAAGAGCGTTGCGTTATGGACACTCCGATTAATCATCATTGATCACC
Organism: Pseudomonas helvetica; assembly: GCF_039908645.1. Classification (NCBI taxonomy): domain Bacteria; kingdom Pseudomonadati; phylum Pseudomonadota; class Gammaproteobacteria; order Pseudomonadales; family Pseudomonadaceae; genus Pseudomonas; species Pseudomonas helvetica. Next base: position 4,835,137 of record NZ_CP150917.1, on the reverse strand, counting down.
TGACTCTTATCCTTCGTCTGAGGATGCGTTTGCCTGTTCTGTGGAAAGTCGTCGTAAGTCCAGTGAAAGACTAGGAACTTCCGTTCATCAAAAGACAGCGCTGAAGGTGATACCACCATGTTCAATCGACACCACAAGTCTGACTTGCTTGAGATAGAGCGATTTAGCTGCGCATTGACCGAGGCCAATGCCAAGTTGGCGGCAATCAGCCGCTGCATGGCAATGATCGAGTTTGACCCCACCGGTGTGATCCTCGAGGCCAACGAAAACTTTTGTAAGGCCGTCGGCTATTCCATCGAGGAGTTGCGCGGCAAGCATCACCGGATTTTTTGTGAAGAGGATTACGCCAAAAGCGAAGATTACCAGCGCTTCTGGCGTGAATTGGGTCGTGGCGAATCAAACAGTGGCACCTTCTTGCGCATGAACAAGAGTGGCAAGGAAGTCTGGCTTGAGGCCAGTTATATGCCGGTGATCGGGACTGACCGGCACGTACGAAGCGTGATCAAGGTGGCCTCGGACATCACGGCCCGAATCAATAAAGAGCATGAAAACCAGAGCGTAGTGAATGCCTTGGGCCGTGCCATGGCGGTGATCGAATTCTCCCCCGATGGCAGGGTGATTACTGCCAACGATAACTTTTTGCAGACCATGCACTATTCACTTAACGAAGTAGTGGGTCAGCACCACAGCCTGTTCTGTCATCGCTCGGAGAGCGAGTCGGCGGCCTACAAGGCATTCTGGGCTTCGCTCAACCGGGGCGAATTCCATTCGCGTCGGTTTGAACGGGTCGACAAACACGGTCGCATGGTCTATCTCGAAGCTTCGTACAACCCGATCTTCGACACCAAGGGCCGCTTGTACAAAGTGGTCAAGTTCGCCAGCGACATCACCCGGCAAATGACCACGTTGCAGACTGCCGCCGAGTCGGCCCATTCAACCTCGGTGCAAAACGACGCGTGCGCCCAGAAAGGTTCGCAGGTGGTGCAGCAAACCGTGCAGATCATCGAAGAGATCTCCAGGGATCTCAACGAAGCGGCCCTCAGCATCGATGCGGTGAGCAAACAGTCCGACATCATCGGCACCATTGTTCAGACCATTCGCGGTATCGCCGATCAGACCAATCTGCTGGCACTCAACGCCGCAATCGAGGCTGCGCGGGCCGGCGAACATGGGCGAGGATTTGCGGTGGTTGCCGACGAGGTGCGTAGCCTGGCGGCACGAACCAGCCACGCAACCGTGGAAATTGTGGAAGTAGTGCGCAAGAACCACGACTTGTCCTTGAGTGCAGTGTCGAGCATGCAATCAAGTTTGAGTCGTACTGGACTTGGTGTGGAACTGGCCAATGAAGCGGGCGAGGTGATCCTGGAAATTCAACAGGGTTCACGGCATGTGGTGGACGCCATCAGTCAATTCAACTCGACATTGCAACTTGGTTAAAACGTCATGCAACTAAAAGGATTTCGATCAAGTGTCATTACTTGATCGAGAATCCTTTTTGTCGTTCCAGCGACTATTTAAGAGTGCACGCGAAGCGGGTTGCTCAGGCGACCGACGATATCGAGCGCACTGTCGAGCAAGCGCATGCGCATGAACGATTTGGCCGGCCAGTCCTGTTTCAGCAAGGCCAGACGCTCGATTGCCCAGCGTTGAGGCTCGACCCGTTCGCGCAGGTGGTCAAAGCAGTCGCTGATCTGAATGGCCAACTCATTCCAAAGTGCATCTTCCGGCATCTTCCAATGCCGGGCGCAGAGCAGAACCAGCTCACCGAGATGGCACATGAAGGTGGTGTGCAAGAGTTTGTCGCGCACGAAGTCCGCATCGTCATACAGCGTCATCTGCGGGTCATGCAACTGAAGGTCTAGGCCTTGCCGGTGCAAAGTCTGGCGGTGAATCCGAATGTCGCCGAAGTCACGTACCAGCAGTCGGCTTAACTGTCCCTCGGCACTCATGACCATGAAGCTGTTCTGCTGGTGCGCCTCAAAGGCGACCCCGTAGATCAGGTACAGACCGAGCAATCCGGGAACGGCGATCGATAGATAGTCACGGCAAAAACGCAGCAGTTCCGGTCTGCCGTCGCCTCCTTGGGCCAACCGGACCCACTGGCGCAGTAACGGTTGTCCGCGTTCATCCAGGGCGAACAGGCTGCCAACGGGAACGGCCATTTCACCCGGTTGCAACACGCTCGACGGGTTGTCCCGGTAAAGTACCGCCAGGTGCCGGGAGCGTTGATCATCTGCCGGTTGCGGCGAGTAATGCACGCCGATACGTTCCGGCACGATGTTCAACACAGCTCGAATCTGCGGCTCCTGCTTGAGTATTTGCAGCAACAATCCGCTAACCCTTGGCCCCATCCGCGCAGAGCGTGGCGAAAGGGTGCGCTGCACGCTGGTCAGTCGTAGCGCCACCGGAAGCTTGACCATCGGTGAACAGCGGTTTGCGTTGGGCGCCAGGGTGCGAAACGACATGGTCGGCTGACCGTTGAACGCAATGATGGTGGTCACGACCAGCACGCGGTCGGCAATTTCGCGAGCAAACGAGCGCGGTAGTTCCTCTGCGGCTTGCCACGGATGGACGGGGATGGGCAGGTAGTCATCCGGGTCGAGACCTTGGGTTAGAAGGTGCTGGATCAATTGTTCGGCCGCGAGCGGGAAATGCCCTTGCCACCAGCCGCGGTAATGCTCAGGTCCGATCAACGATTCGACGTGAGCCCATTGCCGATGCAAGGCGCACAGGACGACTGGCACGCAGGCTTCGAATTCCGGTGATAGAGCAATGACCTCCGTGGTGCCCAAGCCAAGCTTGGTCTTGTAGTTCGGGTGCCAGGGATGACCCAGCGTGCCCCACTGTTCAAGCACCGATGTCGGGTTCGGGTGGGCGGTGTTGCTCTTGAGCCAGGTCAGCAGATTATCGTCATCGGCGAGCTTGAACTGTTCACGCAGTTGCCGGCTCCAGCCGTGGTGAAAGGCCTGGCACAAGGTGGCGTTGCAGAAGCTGTCATCAAGCTCCTCGCACAGGCGAACGAGGACTTCGGGTGACGGTAAAGGCTCAAGTTGCGTGCAGAGCAGGTTTAGCAACTGTGAAGGAAACAGCAGTTTTTGTGCTGGGCATTCAGAGCGATGCAGCGTGATGTCGCCCTGTAGGTCCCAACTGTTCATCCGCGCCGGGATAAGCCCTTCGAAACACAACCGGGCACCATCGAGCAGTGTAAGCCAATGCACTGAGCCTTCGGCTTTCAGGCTTTTTGGATTCAGCAGGCCTTCGCGCAGCAGCGCCTGCAATAAGCGCTGAAAGCTTGCGCGGGTGCTGAACTCGAGTGTATCGGACAGATGGCCGAGGCTTATCCGGCGAGACGTGAACGCCTCGGTCGCCAGGGCTTCGCTCCAGCGTGAGAGTAACCCTTGCTGTTTTTGCGGGTCCGTGTGCATGACATAAGACTCCTTGGGGCGGTTAAAAGCAGCTCCAAACAGGCTACGGCACGCGTAAAAAAAACGATGGCAAGCGTTTCCGACAAATCTGTGGGACGCATCCGATGCTGTTGGCGGGAAGGTCCGAGAGCGGTTTGCGCGAGGCATTTCGCTGATTGTCGGGCGAGGTACTCAGAGGGGCGCGATGGGGATGTCAAACAGCTGGAATGCATCATCTACTGGTTCATAGCCAAGCACCCGCGTGGTTTCGCTCAGGTCCAGACGCTTGAAGCGATTATTGGAAATCCCGTGGCCGATCAGGTACTGCACACCTTCAACCTCCACCGAGCGCTGGAGTAACTGCACCGCGTCGCGGGGGCTGAGCCATGCACTCAGGTCCCGGGCATTGGTCAGTTCATGACGATCCGGGAACTCGAATGCGCCAATGCGCAGCGCGATAGTCGACAGACCACGCTTGGCCGAATAGAAAGCACACAGGGCTTCGCCATAACATTTGCTGACACCGTAGAGATTGGCCGGCATGACGGGCATGCCCGGTGTGATCTGCCGGTCCACCGGGTAACCTTCGATGGTTTGCGCACTGCTGGCGAACACCAACCGCTTGCAACCGGCCGCCACCGAGGCCTCAAACAGATACGTGGTGGCCAGGATGTTGTTGGGTAACAACTCGTCGAACGATGCCGTGGCGTGAGGAATGCCGGCCAGGTGCACGATGACGTCGATGCCTTCGAGCGCGGCACTGACGGCTGCCGCGTCACTCAGGTCGAGGCAGAAAAACCGATGTGGCGCGTTGACCGTGAAGCCGGGCTCGACCCGGTCGGTGAGGGTGAAGGTGTAGCGGTCCTTCGACGCCTCGAAAAAAGTTTTGCCAATTCTGCCGCAGGCGCCGGTCAGCAGTACCTTGAGTCCGTTCATGTCTGTCTCTTTCTGGGGAGGAGGCGAGCGTCTGGAATCTATCAGCCCACCCTGGATTGGGCGATCTTAAATACTCGATAGTGAGGTCGGTGGTCATTACCCACACTTCATCGAGGTTGGCGTGCCCTGCATTCATCACAAGCGCCGGACCGTCTCCTTTTGGATGGGCGGCAAGGCAGTTTTTGATCGCCGGCATCAAGCGTGGATCGCGGGTGTGCCGGATAATGATGTTTCAACGTTTGGCCGGCTGCCCTCGACGCAGCGGGGTCAAGGGCAACGCTCACATTTGCACGTAGAGCTGTCGGGCTCAGGTACTCTCGCGAACCTTTAATTCAAACCCCATATCGACCACCGGATTGGCCACCGAGTTGCCGGCCATCAAGGTCAGCATGTGTTCGGCGGCGCGCCGGCCGATGGCTTCACGCGGGGTGCTGATGCTGCTCAGGCGCGGCACCATGTGCGCCGAGGCCGGCAGGTCGTTGAAGCCGAGGACGGCGACTTGTTCGGGGATCTTGATCCCGTGACGCATGGCTTCGAGCAGGGCTCCATGGGCCAGGTCGTCGTTGCCGAAGAAAATCGCGTCAACCTGCGGATGGCTGGCCATCAGCTGCAGGAATAATTCGCCACCAAGGCCCACCGAAGAGGGACGCGGTGTCAGCAACTCAAGGTCCGGGTCGTACAGGCCGGCTTGCTGCAAGGCGCGCCGGAAGCCTTCGCCGCGCAGCAAGGTGCGTTGGTCGAGCTGTGCGCCAATGTAGGCCAGGTGTCGCCGACCGCGGGAGATCAAGTGTTGTGCGGCGGTTTCGCCGGCACTCAATTGCGAGAAGCCGACGCAGTTCAGGCCGGCGCCCGGGTCCAGGTCCATCATGTAGACGCAGGGGATATTGCTGGTTTCGATCATCCGGCGGGCACTTTCGGTGCGATCGAAACCGGTCAGCAGCAACCCTCTTGGCTGATAGGCCATGTAGTTGCGCAGCAGGTTTTCTTCTTCATCACGGGAATAGTGATAGTTGCCGATCAGCACTTCGAAGCCTTTGGGACGCAGCACCTGATGGATGGCTTCAAGGGTTTCGATGAACAGCAGGTTCGACAGCGACGGCACCAGCACCACCACCGAATGGCTCTGGGCCGAGGCCAGGGCGCGGGCGGCGGGGTTGACCACGTAGTTCAGTTCGAGCGCGGCCTGCTGGACCTTTTCCACCAGCTCGGTGGCGACGGTGCTGATGCCGCGCAAGGCCCTGGACGCGGTGATCGGACTCACACCCGCCAGACGGGCGACTTCATTGAGGGTAGGGCGGCCGGTGGTGCGAGTATTTTTATCGTTTTTAGTGGAGGTCATCGGGCAGCTTGCCAAACAAAATTCAAGGCACTAAGGTAGCGCTGTCTCGATGCGGCTGCAAATGCTTGAGCAGGGATTGCCTGATCCCTGTTGTTTGGCGTTGGGAAAGAACGTGCTGCAACCCATAAAAATGACAAGAAGGCGTCGGCAATGCCTGCTTTTGCACTAGAGTTTCACGTAGCAAAGGTAGCGCTGTCTGCGCGCTGAGGTGTTACATGAGTCAACCCATCACCGCCCTGGTCATCATGGGCGTGGCCGGCTGCGGCAAGTCCAGCGTCAGCGAGGCCCTGTGCCAGCTGAGCGGTGCAACCGGCATTGAAGGCGATACCTTTCACCCTGCCGCCAATATCGAAAAGATGAGCGCGGGTATTCCCCTCAACGACGACGATCGTGCCGGCTGGCTCGACAGCCTGTGCGAGGAGTTGCGTCGCGTCGATGCCTCGGGCGCACGCCCGGTGTTGACCTGCTCGGCGCTCAAACACAGTTACCGTGAACGCTTGCGCAGCGCCTTGCCGGGCCTGGGTTTTGTGTTCCTCGAGTTGACCCCTGAAGTCGCCGCCGATCGCGTGGCTCATCGTCCGGGGCATTTCATGCCTTCGACCTTGATCGCCAGCCAGTTCGCGACCCTTGAATCCCCCGTTGGCGAGCCACTGACCCTAGCGCTCGATGCCTCGAAGCACAACGTCGATGAACTCGCCCGGCAGGCCCACGCCTGGTGGCTCAGTCATGGTTTGAAACTCGCCGGCTGAGTGTTGTTGCAAGAGATAGCGCTGTCCTGACGGCTTCTGAATAACCCGCTTCAATAACAACAACAAACAGGAGATACCCCCCATGTTTGGCATGTCCCACGAGTCGTTTTTGCTGCTTGATGCAGTGATCACCGTGATTGGATTAATCGTCCTGATCACCAAGTTCAAGCTTCATCCTTTCATTGCATTAATCATCGCTGCGGCTTTTCTCGGGCTGACCTCGGGCATGCCGATTGGCACCATCATCAAGGCGTTCCAGGACGGTTTTGGTGGGGTACTCGGGTTTGTCGGGATCATCCTTGCGTTGGGCACCATGCTTGGCAAAATGATGGCCGAGTCGGGTGGGGCGGATCAGATCGCCCAGACCCTGATTCGCGCGTTCGGCAAAGAGCGCGTGCAATGGGCCATGATGTTTGCGGCCTTCCTGGTCGGTATCCCGTTGTTCTTCGAAATCGGCTTTGTACTGCTGATCCCGCTGGTGTTCATCGTTGCCCGGCGCACCGGCGTTTCAATCATCAAGATCGGTATCCCGTTGCTGGCCGGTCTGTCTGCCGTGCACGGTCTGGTTCCGCCGCATCCGGGGCCATTGCTGGCCATCGGGGTGTTCGGTGCGGACATCGGTAAAACCATTCTCTACGGTCTGATCGTTGCCCTGCCGACCGCGATCATTGCCGGTCCGATCTACGGCACGTTCATCGCCAAGTACATCCCCGGCCATCCTAACCAGGAACTGGTGGATCAACTGGCTCGCGAGCCGCACTCCAGCACCTTGCCGAGCTTCAGCATCACGCTGATCACCGTGCTGTTGCCGGTGTTTCTGATGCTGCTGAAAACCTTTGCCGACATCGCACTGCCGGACGGGCATTTCTTCCGCACCTGGATGGACATGATTGGTCACCCGATCTCGGCGTTGCTGCTGGCGCTGCTGCTGTCGCTGTACACCTTCGGGCATCGTCAGGGCATCGGTTCCAAACAGATCCTAAAACTGCTCGACGCCAGCCTGGCGCCGACCGCGGCGATCATTCTGATCATCGGTGCCGGCGGTGGCTTCAAGCAGATGCTGGTGACCAGTGGTGTGGGCGATGTGATTGGCCACATGGCGGTGAGCGCGCAGATTTCGCCGATCCTGCTGGCCTGGCTGGTCGCGGCGGTGATCCGCGTGGCGACCGGTTCCGCGACCGTGGCGACCATTACCGGTGCAGGCATTGTGGTGCCGGTGGTGGGGATGATTCCGGGCGTGAACCGCGAATTGCTGGTGCTGGCCACCGGCGCGGGTTCGTTGATCCTGTCGCACGTCAACGACGCAGGCTTCTGGCTGGTCAAGCAGTACTTCAACATGACCGTGGCCGAAACCTTCAAGACCTGGACCGCGATGGAAACCATCCTGTCCGTCGTTGCTCTGGGCTTCATCATGTTGCTGTCGTTGGTGGTTTGATTTATTACGGTGCCTGCGCCTTATGCGGGTGCCGGACTTACAGAGTCATCTGAGCCGCGAGAGGATATTCAATCCTTGTCGCGGCTTTCTTCTTTGCGATCCTCAATCCCTGAATACCACTCGTCGGCACTGTCAACTTTGACAGGTAGGCGCTGTATTGTGCCGCGCGTAAAAGTTGCTCATGAGTTCGTGACTTATCTACGTGCGTAGGGAGAAAAACTTATGACCGCTAAAGAACCAGGTGCAACGCAGGCAAACCGAAAAGTCACAGTGAGCGAGCTTATCAATGACACCGATCCAGGCACTTTAGTCAACGGTGTTGTATGGGCGGAGGGCGCGGCCGAAAAAACCTATGCGGTCAATAAATTTGATCCCGCCACGCGAGACGATCAGTTGTCCTATGCCCCGGGGCCAGATCGTACGACAAAATATGTGTTCAATAAGTACGCAGACAATGGCTTTAAGTGTTTTGGTTATAGTGGCGATTGGTTGATTGGCGATACCCGTTATGGCAATGGACCTGGTGAACCTGACCCGAGCTACGCCAGGGGAGGACGTGGAACCAACTTGACGAGATTCCTGGGCAAAACCGGGACCTTCCACAAATTGATTCTCGGTTTTTTAGCCATTGTGGGGGACAAAGGTGTTAATCGGATTCCGATCTACAACTCTCTAGTCCTCTGGGGGCTTGTGAGTCCGCCAGCAGACCCCGAGAGGCCGACGGATGCTGAATTGGAGGCAGCCGAAGCACAATGGAGTGGGCATGTGAGGTTTATTGATCCCTGGAATGATCTGGCAGCCTATATCAACTGCAATTTCCCAGGGTATGCCAGCGAAGACTATTCAGATCTTTATCGACCCGAAAAAGCGCAAGGTGTGCTGGGGGCTTTGCTTCAAATTTATCAGTCTAATCCTGGCCTGGAGCTTTCCCTGAGCCTTGGCGGTTGGTCTATGAGCTATGCCTTTTATGCCGTCGCGCGCGAGCGAGACCCTGCAAAAAGAAAGATTTTTATTGATTCAATTGCGACTATTTTCACAACATTTCCCATGTTCACAAGCATTGATATCGATTGGGAATATCCAGGGGTGGAAGGTAATAAACCTGGGCCGAGTGACACTTGGTTGGGTAATCCCTACGATGACGATGATGCGGCTTACTTTGCTGAATTGATACGAGAGTTGAAGGCCAGGTTGCCTGCGGTAAAAATAAGCATTGCTTCGATTGCTGCCCCGGCCAAATTGGCCAAATCCAGTATTCCGGCGCTTATTAAGGCAGGCCTTGATGGTGTTAACGTCATGGCTTATGACTTTTTTGGTACGCCTTGGGCGACACAGCTTCAGCACCATTGCAATCTATATCGCAGTGACCCTGATGACATTAACGAGAACTCTGTTGATGCGGCGGTGCAGTACCTATTGGGACTTGGCGTGCCCTCCAATATGATTTATGTCGGGTACGCCAACTACAGTCGAAATGCTCAGCAAGCTGAACTGACAAGCGTGTCACCACTGGTGGGGAAATACGAGCAACGCCCGGGAAGCGACGATGTTTCTAATTCGACACCTGGATGTTTTGAGCCTGGCGTGACAGAAATGCCTGGTATGTTGAAACACTATCTTGATCTGGAGACGCGCGAACCCCGGAATGGCTTTATCTTGTATACCGATGAAAGAGCAAACGCAGACTTTCTCTATAATCGAACAACCAAAGTATTTATGTCACTGGATACGCCTCGAACCGTAAAATTGAAAGGTGAATACGTGGTGGAGCATAAGCTTGGGGGGCTATTCAGCTGGATGATTGATCATGACCCAGGTCTGATGAACAACGCTGCGCGTGAAGGGGTCGGCTGTACGTTACTGGAGGAGGTTATCGACATGAAACCTTTCTACTACAAAGGCGCGACTACGTTACAGCCATAACGCTAGCGATCAACTTCCCGATACGAAAATGCCCCTGTGAGCGCAATACACTCACAGGGGCATTCTTCGTTCTACTGGCTTAAACGCAGGGATCAACCCGCCGCCGCATCCGCCCGGAACATCCCGCGAATCCCGCGGACCGCCTGACGAATCCGGTCCTGGTTTTCGATCAGGGCAAAGCGCACATGATCATCCCCGTATTCACCAAAGCCCACGCCCGGCGATACGCAGACCTTGGCTTCGGCCAGCAGTTTCTTGGCGAACTCCAGCGAACCCATATGCGCATAGGCTTCTGGAATCTTGGCCCAGACGTACATCGAGGCTTTCGGGTTTTCGACCATCCAGCCCAGTTCATGCAGGCCTTTGACCAGCACGTTGCGCCGTTGCCGATACTGCTCGGCGATGTCTTTGACGCACTGCTGATCACCTTCCAGCGCGGCGATGGCCGCCACTTGCAGCGGGGTGAAGGTGCCGTAGTCGTGGTAACTCTTGATCCGTGCCAGAGCGTTGACCAGTTCCGGGTTGCCGACCATGAAACCGATCCGCCAGCCGGCCATGTTGTAGCTCTTGGACAGGGTGAAAAACTCCACCGCGATGTCCTTGGCGCCCGGCACCTGCATGATCGACGGGGCTTTCCAGCCGTCGTAGACAATGTCGGCGTAGGCCAGGTCATGCACCACCAGCACGTCGTACTGCTTGGCGAGGGCGATCACCCGCTCGAAGAAATCCAGTTCGACGCACTGCGCGGTCGGGTTGGACGGGAAGCCGAGAATCATCATCTTCGGCTTCGGAATCGAGCCGCGAATGGCCCGCTCCAGCTCGGCGAAAAAGTCCACGCCGGGGATCAGCGGCACCGAGCGCACTTGTGCGCCGGCAATCACTGCGCCGTAGATGTGGATCGGGTAGCTCGGGTTCGGCACCAACACCGTGTCGCCCTGGTCGAGGGTGGCGAGCATCAAGTGCGCGAGGCCTTCCTTCGAGCCGATGGTGACAATGGCTTCGCTTTCCGGGTCGATATCAACTTGGTAGCGATCCTTGTACCAATTGGAAATCGCCCGGCGCAGACGCGGAATACCCTTGGAGGTGGAGTAGCCGTGGGTGTCTTCGCGCTGGGCAACGGTCACCAGTTTTTCGACGATGTGCGGTGGAGTCGGGCCGTCAGGGTTACCCATGCTCAAGTCGATGATGTCTTCGCCACGACGACGGGCGGCCATCTTCAGCTCGGCAGTGATATTGAATACGTAAGGGGGGAGTCGATCTATGCGCGCAAAGCGGCGCGGCGAACCTTGTTCGGCCATTGTTGCCTCGAGTAACGTAAGCGCCCGGAACCGTCCGAGCGACGCTGGCCACTGCGGTGGCCTGTGGCGGAAGATAAGGGCGCTGATGGCCGATTGTCTAGTGGTGAGGTTCAACTATTTTTCACCACGCGGTTGATCGCATGCGCAAGTTTTCACTCTCAACCCGCGCGCGCATGCTTCTTGCAGAAGTTTGAATTTACTCAACTACCACCTTATAAACGAGATGAAAAATGGAGTTTTCCAGCGGCTTTTTACTGAGCCTTTCTTTGTGCCTGGACATCGGTGTGGCCAATATTGCGATGATCACACTGGCCATGCAGCGCGGGTATTTTCAGGGTTTTGCGTTGGGGCTCGGCACCTGTGTCGGCGACCTGGTATACGCGGTGCTGGCGCTGGCGGGCATGACGGTGCTGTTGCAGTACTCGGCAGTGCGCTGGGTACTGTGGGTCGGTGGTTCGGCATTGCTGCTGTACTTCGCGGCGAAGATGATTCACTCGGCGATTTATCACAGCGCCGTATTGGCAGAGGCCGGTGAGGTCAGTGCCGGTTCCCATCGGCGGGAGTTTTTCCGTGGGATTTTTCTGGCAATGTCGTCACCTAGCGCGATTCTCTGGTTCGCCGCGGTCGGCGGTACGCTGATTGCCCGTTCCGGGGGCGGTAGCCTGAGCAATGCCGCACTGTTTCTGGCAGGGTTCTTTTGCGCCGGGCTGCTGTGGTGCGTTGCCCTGTGCCTGGCGGCGACCCAGGGCGGCAAACTCTTGGGTGACAAGCTGCTGCGCTACTCTTACCTCGCATCTGCAGCGATCTTCTGCTATTTCGCGGTCTACGTGATCGTTTCTGGCTATCAGGAGTTTATCCTTCCGGCGGCTGTTGCAGAACTTCCGGGCCTTTGACTGGGGGAATCCGGTTTGGCTTCTATACTTGCAGCCGAACCCACCTTCAGTTGCAGGAGTTGATTCATGGATGATCCAAAAAAGGGCGCAGTCGCTGAGCCGCGCTTCGAAGCGGGGCATTTTCTGCTGATCGCAGGACTTGGTGGGCGGTTTAGCGCGGACACCACCGAAGGCATTCCCAAGCTCTGGGAGAAATTCGTACCGCACATCGGTAACGTTCCTGGGCAGATTGGGGAGGTAACCTACGGCGTCTGCTGCAATCCGGACGGTAAAGGTGGATTTGAGTACATCGCCGGTGTCGAAATCAGCAAGCTCGATGACCTGCCAGAACTCTACCGCTGGATCGAAATACAGCCTCAGCACTATGCGGTGTTCAAGCACGAAGGTGCGCTGGACACCCTGCCGCAAACCTTTCAGTACATCTGGAAAACCTGGTTGCCAACGTCGGGTTACGAGGCCGCCGATGCCCCGGAGTTCGAGCGCTACAGTGACGACTTCAACCCGAAGCTCAATACCGGCGTGCTGGAAATCTGGGTCCCGCTCAAAACGGCCTGAACGGGTTGAGAGGCGGCGCACTCAAGCGCCGCCGCCACTCGGCATCTGCACTATTTATCTTTGCTGATTCGCCGCGCTCGCAACACATCGATCGTCAGCGTGATAAAGCCAAAAGCACTGATAGTGAACAGCATAAGAAGACCGACCTGAACGCTAGTCATGGTGAGTTTCCCTCTTCATGGCGAAAGACAGGGACAAGCAATAGCCCGAACCTTGCGCGAAAGAAAGCCGCTATACGAAGGCTTTACGGGCGTGCCGATGATCGATATGCAGACCTTATTAATTTATGATTCGCTCCCTCTTTTTCGCTGATCGGGCCACGCCATGAACTCCCCCACGACTGTCATTCGCCAGGTCACGCCGGCTGATCTGGATCGCTGTTTCGCCATCGAAATCGAAGCGTATGAAGGTGATGAAGCGGCCACTCGCGAGAAAATCGCCACGCGCATTGCCACCTGGCCGCAAGGTTTTATCGTGGCCGAGGTCGACGGTGTCGTCGCCGGGTTTATCAATTCGGGGGCGGCGTATCAGGTGGAAATGGCGGATGAGGCCTTCAAGGAAATGATCGGCCATGACCCGGATGGCCCGCAGGTGGTGATCATGTCGGTGGTGGTACACCCGGACTTTCAAGGACTGGGATTGGCGAAGCGCTTGATGAGCGAGTTCATTGTCCGCATGCGGGATTTGGGCAAAACCCGTATCAACCTGATGTGCAAGGAGCGGCACATACCGCTGTATGCCGGGTTTGGTTTCGCCTACCTCAACGTGTCCGCATCCGACCACGGCGGCATGGCCTGGCATGAAATGGCGCTGGATCTGTAACGTCCACTACAGATTTTGCGCCGAGCGCCCGTTCTGCCAACGCCTCATATCCCCTGTAGGAGCACGGCTTGCCGGCGATGGCGGTCTCTCGGACGCCATCGCTGGCAAGCCAGGCTCCTACAGGTTTTGTGCCTCGACGTTGGAGATGGCGATTCTCAATAAAGGCTGTCGTGCAGCCTGACAGGGGCTTCTCGATCATACGCCTCGGCATCGAACTGGCCGTCATTCAGGCGCTTGTGAAAGGCGCCTGCGGTGGGCAGGGCCGAGCGCTCCAGGTACTTTTCCGGGTTCCACAAATCAGAGCGGACGATAGCCTTGGAGCAGTGGAAATAGGCGGCTTCGACCTCCACCAGAATCACCGTGCGCGGCGGTTTGCCGTTCACCGCAAAGCTTTCCAGCAGAGCGGGCTCGGCGCTGATCCGCGCGCGGCCATTGACCCGCAATGTCTCGCCAATTCCCGGAATGATGAACAGCAACGAGATCCGCGAATCGAGGACGATATTGCGCAAGGTGTCGATGCGGTTATTACCCGGACGGTCGGGAATCGCCAGGGTTCGTTCATCGATGATCCGCACAAAACCGGGTGTATCGCCACGCGGTGAACCGTCCATGCCATCGGGGCCGACCGAGCTCAGGATGACCAGCGGCGAGGCGCGCACCATCGCCTGGTAATCGAGGTTGAGAAAGGGGATTTCCTTGCGCACGGCGCGGTCGTGAGGGCGGCCGTAAATCGCTTCAAGTTGTTCGATAGTGGTCAGCATTGTGCACTTCATCCATGAAAGGTTATCGGGTGTTCAGAACGCCAGGGCCATGCGCCGTTCATAGCCGATCCGGCCTTTGTAGGCGTTGCCGCTGTCGACCCAGCCTTGCTTGAGGTAGAGCCCGAGCGCCGATTCGTTGTGCGCATCCACCGACAGCTCCAGCCCCTTGATTTCCGGCCAGGCCTGGCGCGCAGCGAGTGGCAGGGCCTGCAGGAGTGCGCTGCCATAACCCTTGCCCTGGTGACGGTGATCGACCTGTAGCGCGTGCAGGGTCGCAGTGTCTTCATGAGCCCAGTGCGGCAGGAACGGTGGACGCTTGAGCAGCAGGAACGCTACCGGAGTCTCATCGACGAGCAGGGCAAAGCCCTTGATGCCGTCACGCGGTGCTGACAACAGGGTGTGCAGGGCCATGTCGATATCGCCGGAGAATTGCTTCTGCCGGTCAGGGATCTCAATGGCTTCCAGTTGCTGGCATTGAAAGGGTGTCAGCTGTTCGTAGGGAACGAGTTGGGTCGTCACTGGCGGTGTCCGTGGTCCGACAAAGGTGAACTGCGGATTTTAGCCAGTTTGTCTCTTCGACATTTATTTTATTTGAGCGGTCGATTTGGCTCGTCGCCAGACGACTAAGAGTGTCTTCACACAAAAAGCACACTGATGTTCAGACGCTGTTCAAGCGGCCACCCTGATCGTCGGGATTTTCGCCAAATGCTCAATCTGCAGCCATAGTTGATCAGCCTGATGACGGAGAGTCTTATGAAATACCTATGCCTGGTCTACAGCGACGAACAGCTCCTGCATACCTCGCCCGACAGTCCCCATGACGCCGAGTGCATAGCCTATGCCGAGTCGGTTCAGGGCAGCGGCCGGATGCTCGCCGCCGAGGCGCTGGAATCCGTTCAGACCGCCACCACGGTGCGTATGCGCGGCGGCAAGCTGTCGATCACCGATGGCCCGTTCGCCGAAACCAAGGAGCAACTGGCCGGTTTTTACCTGATCGATGCGAAGGACCTGAACGAGGCCATTCAGGTCGCCGGCAACATCCCGGCAGCTCGGGTCGGCAGCGTTGAAGTACGACCCGTCCGTGAGTTGAACCTAGGATGATTACAGGCATGGCAAACTGATGCCGGGCGAGTCGGTCAAGGCGCTGGTCGAGGCGGTTTATCGCAACGAATCGCGGCGCATCCTCGCCACGTTGATTCGCTTGCTGGGGGATTTCGACCTTGCCGAAGAGGCTTTGCATGAAGCCTTCTTTGTCGCAGTCGAACGCTGGCAGCGCGATGGCGTGCCCGATAATCCACGCGCCTGGCTGGTGTCGACCGGGCGTTTCAAGGCCATTGACGGTTTGCGTCGTCGGGCACGATTTGCCGCCTCCCAAGCGGCGTTGGTGGCGCAGCTGGAAGAGCTCGAAGAGACCGACTGGAGTGCTGAGGATGTGGAAGACGATCGCTTGCGGCTGATCTTCACCTGCTGCCACCCGGCCCTTGCGGCGGATTCGCAGGTGCCGTTGACGCTGCGCGAAGTCTGCGACCTGACCACTGAGGAAATCGCCCGGGCGTTTCTCGTTGCACCGTCCACCATCGCTCAGCGCATCGTGCGTGCCAAAAGCAAAATCCGTGACGCGAAAATCCCCTATCAAGTGCCTTCCGTTGCCGAATTGCCCGAGCGCCTCGACAGCGTATTGCGGGTGATTTACCTGGTGTTCAACGAAGGGTATTCGGCGTCGGTCGGCAGTGAGCTGACCCGTGAAGACCTGACCCGCGAAGCAATCCGTCTCGGCCGCTTGTTGATGGAGCTGTTACCGGAAGCAGAAGTGATGGGGCTGCTGGCGCTGATGCTGCTCAATGAATCGCGACGCCCGGCCAGAACCTCGGCGTCGGGTGAGTTGATCGTGCTCGATGAGCAGGATCGTTCGCTGTGGAATACCCAGATGATTGCCGAAGGCTGTGCCTTGATCGAGCGCGCGTTGAGCACGCGTGGCTTTGGACCTTATTGCCTGCAAGCCGCGATCTCGGCAGTGCATGCCGAAGCCGTAACGGCCGAGCAAACCGATTGGCCGCAGATTGTCGGGCTGTATGACGTGTTGCTGCGAGTGCAGCCTTCGCCGGTGATTGAACTCAATCGCGCGGCGGCGCTGTCCCGGCGCGATGGGCCGCTGGCGGGGTTGACGCTGGTCGAAGGGATTCTGCAGCGAGGCGAGCTGCTTGACTATCACCTGGCCCATTCGGCGCGCGCCGAGTTCTGTCGGCAACTGGGACGTGTTGAAGAGGCAAGGGCGGCTTATTTGCGCGCCCTTGAACTGACCCGGCAAGAACCGGAGCGACGGTTTATCGAGCGGCGTTTGACTGAACTCAAATGATGGCCGCACCGCACACCTCATCCGTATCTGTATCCGATCCCGCATCCGTATTCGTATCCCGCATCGGCATTCGCATCGGCATCCGCATCCGCATCCGTATCCCGTATCCGTAGCAGCTGCCGAGCCCGCGAGGCTGCGTTCGGCCGCGAAGCGGTCGTGAATCAGGCAACGCGTTCTTCCAGGCAAACCGCGTGCGCAGGATTTGCGAGGACTTCGTCCTCGAACGCAGCCTCGCGGGCTCGGCAGCTGCTACGGATACGGGATGCAGATTACGGATACGGGATGCAGGTTACGGATATGGATGAGGATTCGGGTACGGGGGCGCCCAACACCCTGTTTCACTCCAGCATCTTTGCCAGCAACCAGCTCCCCGCCGGCCCAGGCGGATGCAGGCGTGACCAAAGGGCGTCGACCGACACCGGTTTCGGCCAGCCGCGGACCTTGAGTTCCTGTAACGAGCCCGCTCCAAAACGCCCGACCAACCAACGTGGCAAGGGCGCCCAACCAAAACCGCCTTGGGCCATTTCCAGCAGCATCAGGTAACTGGGCGCCGACCAGACTCGGCCTTGGGCACGGGTTTCGTAGGGATTGATGATGGTTGCCAGGCGCAATTCACGGTGCTGCTGCAACGTTTCCTTATCGACTTTTTGCAGCGCCGCCAGCGGATGTTCGGTCGACACGAACAAGGCAATTTCCGTGCGCTCGTCGACCGTCGCACTGTTCAGGTCGGCCGGGTAGTCGGACTGCATTTCGGCGAAGGCGATATGCGCGCGCCCGCGTTGCACCAGGGCGATCAAATCGTCGCACTCGGCAATCAGGCATTCGAGTTCCAGGTCCGGGTAGCGCTGCTCGAAGTCACTCAACGCGGCTTCAAAACGATCGGACTGGTAGGTGTCGGAAATCGCCACCGTCAGCTTCGCCTCAACGCCTTGGGACAGTTGCGCGGCGGTCATTTCCAGGCGGCTGGTGGCGGCCAGAATGTCTTCGGCGCGTTGCAGCATGACATGCCCGGCCGAGGTCAGTCTGGGCTTGCGGCTGCTGCGATCGAAGAGTGTCACGTTCAGGTCGATTTCCAGGCTGGCAACCGCCGCGCTGATGGTCGACTGGCTCTTGCCGAGTTTTCGCGCCGCCGCAGAAAACGAGCCTTGGGTCGCTGCCTGGACAAACGCCAGCAGCACTTCATGTGAGGCCATGAACTATCGCCTTGATCGATGGTTACTAGTTATGAAGTATCGGTGTGGTGGTAGATGATGGCAACCACATTCACCCAGGGAGCTTGATGATGAGCACCAACAAATCCTTTACCGAACGTGTTTTTCAGGCCATTGGCTTCGAGCTGCTGGCGGTCATGCTGTGTACACCATTGCTGGCGTGGCTGATGGACAAGCCGATGGTCGAGATGGGCGCCGTGACCATTGCTATCGGTCTGATCGCCTTGGCCTGGAACGTGTTGTTCAACGGTTTGTTCGACCGTCTGCTCAAGCATCTGGCGCTTACCCACAGCGCCGCTACCCGAGTCGTGCACGCTTTGCTGTTCGAAGGGGGGCTGGTGGCGGTCAGCGTGCCGCTGATTGCCTGGTGGCTGAACGTCAGCCTGTTGCAGGCGTTGATTCTGGACATCGGCGTGTTGCTGTTTTTCCTGCCGTACACCTACCTCTACCACTGGGCGTATGACGTGGTGCGTGAGCGACTGGTAATGCGCGAGTCTTGCGAGGGATAAAAGCCAGGATCGTCCGAACCGCGTCCGGACGATCTTTTAATCCTGATTACAAAAACATCCCGCCCGACGCTTCGACCCGCTGCCCATTGATCCATTGGCCACCCGGCGCCAGCAGTAGGGCAATGGCGGCGCCAATGTCGTCAGGTTTGCCGGCGCGACCCAGCGCCGTATTGCTGGCCACCAGTTGATTGATGTCCGCGTTATCGCGCACCGCACCGCCGCCGAAGTCGGTTTCGATGGCGCCCGGTGCCAGGATGTTCACCGCAATGTTGCGCGCGCCGAGTTCCTTGGCCTGGTAACGCGTCAGCACTTCCATCGCCCCTTTCATCGCTGCATAGGCGCCGTAACCCGGCAGGCTGAAGCGGGTCAGGCCACTGGAAATATTGATGATCCGGCCACCGTCATTCAGCAGCGGCAGCAGGTTTTGGGTCAGGAAAAACGGCCCCTTCAGGTGAATGTTCATCAGCAGATCGAACTGCTCGACGGTGGTGTCGGCGAAGTTCGCGTGCACGCCGACCCCGGCGTTGTTGATCAGAAAGTCGAAGTGCTGGCAATCGAAGTGATTTTTCAGAACCTTCCCGACCTCTGTGGTGAAGGCACCGAAACCTTCACTCTGGCCGACGTCGAGTTGCAGCATGGCGGCGCGACCACCAAGGCTTTCGATCTGCGCGACCAGCGCCTGGGCTTCATCGGCGCGGCTGTTGTAGGTGCCGATAATGTCGATGCCCTGAGTCACCAGATGCAGGGCGGTGCTTTTGCCAAGGCCACGGCTGGCGCCGGTGATCAATGCGATTTTGCGGTTCATGGGACGTTCTCCAGAGCAGTGAGTGATGATGGGAGAAAGTTTATTTATCCGTATTGTGGTGATAAACAGGCTGTAATCGGAATCACTGGTCGGAATAACCGAACAATAAAGAGTGGCCCCCCCATGAACAAACTGGAACTGTTGCGCACCTTCGTCCGGGTCAGCGAAATGTCGAGTTTCACCCTCGCGGGCGAAAGCCTCGGCTTGCCCCGTTCTACTGTTTCCGAACACGTCCAGGCCCTGGAAGCCCTGCTCGGTACACGCCTGCTGCAACGCACCACGCGCAAGGTTCAGGCAACTCAGGACGGGCTGGTCTTGTACGAGCGCAGCAAGGATTTGCTGTCGCACATGGATGAAATCGAAGGGCTGTTTCGCCAGGACGAAGCCTCGCTGACCGGGCGGATTCGCATCGATATGCCGAACATTCTGGCCCGTCGGGTGGTGATGCCGCGCCTGCCGGAGTTCATGGCTCGGCACCCTCATCTGGAACTGGAAATCAGCAGCACCGACCGCCGGGTCGATTTGCTCGGCGAAGGGTTTGATTGCGTGCTGCGGGTCGGCGCGCAACCGGATCAAACGGTGGTCGCTCGTCACCTGTGCGACTTTGCCATGGTCAACTGCGCCAGCCCGGCCTATCTGCAGCGCTATGGTGTGCCGCAGCGGCTCGAAGACCTGGCGCAGCATCGGCTGGTTCATTACGTCGGCGTACTGGGGGCGCGCTCGGAGGGTTTTGTGTACGAGGAGGAGGGCACGCTGCATCGAATGCCGATGAGCGGCAGTGTGACGGTCAATAGTACCGACGCTTACGAGTCCGCGTGTCTGGGTGGTTTCGGGTTGATCCAGGTGCCGCTGATGGGGATGCAGTCGTACCTGCTTAGCGGTGAATTGGTAGCGGTCTTGCCGCAGTTCAACGCACCGTCGATGGAGGTTTCGCTGCTCTATGCCCGGCAACGGCATTTGCCATTACGCGTGCGGGCATTCATGGACTGGCTGGGGCAGGTGATCCAGGCAACCCACTGACTTGCAGGAGCCGAGCTTGCCCACGATAGCGATTTCACATTCAACGCAACGGTTGACTGTGAAATCGCTATCGCGGGCAAGAGCTAGGCCCCCCCCCGCTCCTACAAGGTCATGCGTCAGATGTGGAAGTAACCCACGCAGGAGTCGAACGGCAGGCGCTTGAGCTCGATCTTGTTCAGGTCGAACACTTCGCGCAGGGCTTTGGTTTCGCCTGGGAAGTTGCGATAAGCGACTTCGTCCAATACCACGATGGCGCCTTTTGGCATGTACGGCAGGAAGGTTTCCAGCGCGACTTTGGTCGACTCATACAGGTCGGTGTCGAGGATCAGCATCGCCACGACCAGGTCCGGACGGGTCTTGACCCACTCCGGCGCGGTCTTGCAGATATCGCCCTTGACCAGTTCGCAACGCGGGATGCGGTTGACCGGACGCAACAGGTCGTTGGCGTCGATCATGTCCTGGATCAGCGACTGGTCGGTATCGGAGAACATGCTCTCGTTGACGTCGGCCGGGTCTTCGTCCTTGTTGATGCTCTGGAAGCCTTCGAAGGTGTCGAAGCCAACGATCGAACGGTTGATCGCGTAGGGTTCCAGGATCATCGACAGGTGCATGTAAAGCATCAGCGAGTTGCCCTTGTACACGCCGCACTCGATGATCGCGCCCGGGATTTCGGCGACCTTCTTGAACAGCTCCATGCGCGACAGCGCAGCGGTCACGCCGATGCGGTTGGCGAACACGTATGGGGCGTCGGCCACGTACTCGGCGTCGACCCGCTTGAGAACGCCTGCGCGGGTTTCGTTGTATTGGGCCTCGGCAGGCGTAATGCGACGCTTGGTCATGATTGGATTCCTTGGAAATTCGAGAAGTCGTGGGCGTGGAAATAGTCTTTGAAGCCGGCGCCGACATCCGGGCAGGCGCTGTCGACGTTGATCGCGCCGCGCTTGTGCTTCAGGTCATCGAGGTGCATCAGGCGGAAATCCACGCTGAAGCGGGTTTGTTCGGTGTAATTGGGAACCGTGCCGTGCAGGTGTGAACCCGAGAAAATCAGCATGTCGGCGGTGTTGCCGGCAATGCGGATCTCGGACGCCGCGTCGATGTCCTCGGTTGGCACCGGGTGCTGACGGGCCTCTTCCTTGACGTTGTCCTTGGCGCGCTGGCGTTGCACGTCGATCCAGTCGGAGAGGCTCCACTGCGCCGAGGTGTTCTTCACCGGCTTATCGAAGTACGCCGGGTTGATCATCATGGTCTGGTCCGGCTGGATCGTATAAACCGGCATCCAGGTGTTGATCTGGCAGTCGACGCCACCGTACCAGGTGTCGCGATGGGGTTTGTAGGCGTAGCTGACGCCGGCGTGCAGGTAATCGTAGTTGGGCACGACGCGAATCCGCGGCACGTCGAAGATGAACTCTTCGGGGGCTGCACCGATTTCTTCGGTGAAACCACGGATCAACTCTTTGGCCCGCAGGCTATTGGTGAACTGGCCTTTGAGGCGGGTCACCAGCACCACGAACTCTTCCACCGGCATCAGGCGGTGCAGGGCCTGGTGGTCAGTCTCGCCGTCAAATGCGGCGGTGATGCTTTCCTGAGCGAAAGCACAGAGTTCTTTCGCTGCGTTGAGCTGGGTGTTCAGGAAGATATCGCCAGCGTAGATGGCGCTTTTGAAGTCAGCTTTCTTCTGCAGCTGATTGATGTACAGATTCACGGTTCCCCCTCCTGAATGCATCGGGTCTCTTAAGAGTCGGCACCAAGGTAACAAACTGAAGCCCGATCCAGCGGGTGCTGAACCAATTAGTGCTTAATCCACTGATTTTGCGACGAAATGCCTGTCGAGTGAGCACGCCGCTGATGGCTCTTATAAAAAAACTCCCGAACCGATTGCCCGGTTCGGGAGTTTTTTACGTGTTGTCGGGTTCAGAACAGTTGGGTGAACAACCAGTACAGACTACCGGACAGCAGAATCGCCGCCGGCAAGGTCAGCACCCAGGCCATCAGCAGGTTGCGGATGGTCTTCATCTGCAAGCCGCCGCCGTTGGCCACCATGGTCCCGGCCACGCCGCTGGACAGCACGTGAGTGGTCGATACCGGCAGGCCGAACATGTCCGCCGCGCCAATGGTCAGCATCGCCACGGTTTCTGCCGAGGCGCCCTGGGCGTAGGTCATGTGGGTCTTGCCGATCTTTTCACCGACCGTGACCACAATGCGCTTCCAGCCGACCATGGTGCCCAGGCCCAGCGCAATCGCGACGGCGATTTTCACCCACAGCGGAATGAAGCGCGTGGCGTTGTCGATCTGCTGTTTGAACAATTGCAGTTTGCCCGTGGTGTCGGCATCGAAGTCGCCGACCTTGTTCTTGTCCATCAGGCGAATGGTTTCGCTGGTCAGGTACATGTCGTTACGCACGTTGCCCATGGCTTGCGCCGGGACTTTGGCGAGCGAGCCATAACCTTTCACTTCGTTGCCGATGTTGCCCGCCAGGGCGGCGAGGGCAGGGATCAGTTGCGGTGTCGCTTCCTTGCTGCGCACGTATTCGGACAGCACGGGGCGCGGGTCGGCCGGGGCCGGTAGCGGAGCACTTCTGACCAACGCTTGCTGGGTCACTTCGGCCACGGCGGCGAATTGCAACGCCTGGTCGGCTGGCATGGTGCGGTTCAGCGCATAGGCCATCGGCAGGGTGCCGACCAGAATCAGCATGATCAGGCCCATGCCTTTTTGGCCATCGTTGGAGCCGTGGGCGAAGGACACGCCGGTGCAGGTCAGGATCAACATCCCGCGAATCCACCACGGTGGTGGAGTGTTGCCTTTGGGGGCTTTGTACAGCGCGCGATGTTTGACGAAGATGCGCAACGCCAGCAGCAACAGCGCGGCAAATGCGAAGCCGATCAGTGGTGACAGCAGCAACGCGTAACCGACCTTGGTGGCTTGCGCCCAGTCGACACCGCTGGTGCCGTCGCGTCCGTGCATCAGCGCATTGGCGACGCCGACGCCGATGATCGAGCCGATCAAGGTGTGGGATGACGAGGCCGGCAAGCCCAACCACCACGTGCCGAGGTTCCACAGGATTGCCGCGATCAGCAGGGCGAAGATCATCGAGAAACCGGCGGTTGAACCGACTTGCAGAATCAGCTCCACCGGCAGCAAGGCGATGATGCCGAAGGCTACGGCGCCGCTGGACAGCAACACCCCGAGAAAGTTGAAGATCCCCGACCAGACCACCGCGAAATGCGGCGGTAGCGAATGGGTGTAAATCACCGTTGCCACGGCGTTGGCGGTGTCGTGGAAGCCGTTGACGAACTCAAAACCCAAGGCAATCAACAGCGCCACACCCAGCAGCAGAAACGGCGTCCAGGTGGTCACCGTGGTGCCGAGGTCATGCATGTCGTGCATCAGGCTGTAGGCGGTGAACAGCAGCCCCATGGCCAGCACCGCGAAAAACACCACGGCGGTCAATACGCCGGGTTTTTTATCGAGTTGCGGGCCGGCACTGCTGGTGGGGGCGTTGGAGGCGGCGGTCAAGGAAGGCGTAGCCATGGCCGGACAATCCTGTGTCAGGGAGGAGTGCCGGTCATGATCGTTGCCGAATGTTACAGCGAGACTGCTTTGGATCAGTGTTTGGTTAATTGCCGAACTGTTGCTTCGCTTGAGAACCTGTGGCGAGGGGGCTTGTCGGAACGCCGCACCGCCCCGTTCGGCTGCGAAGCAGCCGTAAATTGGGTAAATGGGGTGTGTCTGGGGAAAACAGGTGGCAGGTTTCAGGGTTGCTTCGCAACCCAGCGGGGGCAAGCCCCCTCGCCACAATGGGGCTGTGAATCCTGGAAAGCTGGATCAATAATCCGCCCGCTTGCGAAACGCCCAACGCCCGGCCAGTACCGTGAACGTCGCGACCAGTGCCACCAGAATCCAGAATCCTTCCGGGTCGCCGGCAAGGGGAATCCCGCCGACGTTCATGCCGAAGAAACCGGCAATGATGTTGATTGGCAGCGCCAACACCGTGACCACGGTCAGGGTGAACAGCGTTCGGTTGCTTTGCTCGTTGAGGTTGGCGGCGATCTCTTCCTGCAACAGTTTGATCCGTTCGCCGAGCGCCGTGAGGTCGTTGATGATCAGCGCGAACTCCTCGGTGGATTTGCGCAGCTCCTTGACGTCGTCCTTTTGCAACCATTGCGGCGGACGGTTGAGCAGGCGCAGCAGCGAGCCCGGCTCCAGTGCCAGCAGCCGTTGCAAACGCACCAGCACTCGACGATTGGCGCCCAGTTCGGCACGGTTGGTGGACAGTCGCGATGACAGCAACTCGTCTTCGATCTGGTCGACACTCTGGCTGGTCTTGCGCACGATCTGCGTCAGCACTTCGCCCTGGTCGCGGAGCAAATGCACGAGCAGTTCCAGTGGCGAACGAAAGCATTCGCCGGCCTTGACCGAGGAGCGCAGCTTGTCCACCGAGTGCAGGGGTTGCAGGCGTGCGCTGATGATCAACCGACTGCGGGCGCAGACCCAAAGGGTCGAGACGTCTGACGACACCATGCTGCTGAGGTTGAACACCACGTCGTTGACCACTGCCAGCAGCGCCGAATCGACGTGCTCGATGCGCGTCGAGCGAGAGCCTTCATGCAAGGCTTCGAAAAATTCTTCCGGCAACTCCAGGTGCGTTTTCATCCAGCGCTCGCACGCGGCGTGGGCGAGGTTCAGGTGCAGCCAGAGGAACTCGTCCTCGGCGCCCGGTTGTTGCAGCAGCTGCAGCGCCTTGGCCGAATCGATCTCGCGACCGCGTTCGCCGGGACGAAAGCTGAAACCGTAGAGCAGGCCGAACAGGTCAGAATCGCGGTGGCGTTGATCGATGCTGTGGTTCATGGAGTCTCGCTGAAGGGAGGCGCCTGTCGTACGTTTCACAGGCTCACATGAGCGGCATCATGGCAACGCGGTTTGACAGTTTTGTGACGGTTTGGTGGCTCGCGTAATAGAGCCTTTACCAGTGGTCGGATTGGCTTCAAGAAAACGCGGCACACGCCGATGACGCCTAAGTTGGCTCAGGCACTTTGGTGTCCGGCCCGCATGTTGTCGACAGGGAGGTCCGGACATCTCGCATGCCCTACCGATGCGAGTCTTATCCCTGTCATGAGTATCACTCGATGTTTTTGCAAAAATCCCTGCGAGCGCAAATCCTGGCACTGCTGAGCGGCAGTCTGATCGCGATGTTGCTGATTGCCCTGGCCTGTTTTCACTTACTCTCCAGCGGGGTGCAGAACTACCGCAACCTCATCGAAGGCCCGTTACGTACCTCGCAACTGATTGACGAAGCCAACCTGCAATTCAAGGCTCAGGTCCAGGAATGGAAAAACGTCCTGTTGCGCGGCAAGCAACCGGCTGAGCTGGACAAATACTGGAAGCAATTCGAGGACCGTCAGGGCGACGTACAGAACATCCTCGGTGAATTGACCCGCCAACCGGGCATCGACGCCTCACTTAAAACCCGCCTTGAAAGCCTGCGTGATGCGCACCGGGTGCTTGGCGGCGCGTATCAAAAAGGTCGAGAGGCTTATCTGGCAGCCGGTGGTGATCCTTCGGCAGGTGATAACGCGGTCAAAGGTGTGGACCGCGCCACGAGCGAGCAGATGAGCGAACTGGTCGACGAGTTGCGTAAACAGGGCCGCGAACAATCGACGCTGATCAGCGCCAGCGCCGATCGCACGGTGTTGCTGGGTATCCTGGTGATGCTGGCTTCGGGCCTGTTGATTGGCTTGCTCAGCCTGTGGCTGGTCAACCGCAATCTGGTGGAACCGATCCGCAAGCTGATCGAATACGTCGCGCACTTGAGCCAGGGCCGGTTTGCCGAGCGGGTGGCGAGTGATCGTCAGGATGAGCTGGGCAAGCTGGCGGTGGCTGCCAACACGCTGCGCGATTTCCTTGCCGAGACCTTCAGTCGCTTGCAGCGCAGCGCCTCGGATCTGGACAGCGCCAGCGGTGAGCTGAACTCGATTGCGACCTTGATGGCCCATGGCACCAGCGAACAGTTCAACCGCACGGATCAAGTCGCCACGGCGATGAACGAAATGTCCGCCACTGCCCAGGAAGTCGCTCGTCATGCGGCCGACGCGGCACGGGCCGCCGATGATGCCGATCAGTCGGCACAACAGGGCGAGAAGGTCATGCAAGGCACGATTCACACCATCACTCAGATGCGCGGCGAAATCGCCAACACCGCGACGGTCATCCGCCAACTGGAAACCGATAGCGGGCGTATCGGCAAGGTGCTGGAAGTGATTCGCGGCATCGCCGAGCAAACCAACTTGCTGGCATTGAACGCCGCTATCGAAGCCGCTCGGGCCGGAGAAGCCGGACGCGGGTTTGCTGTGGTGGCCGATGAAGTACGCAGCCTGGCCCAGCGCACGGCGGCGTCGATCATCGAAATCAACCAGATCATCCAGAGCGTGCAGACCGGTGCGGTAGATGCGGCGCAGGCCATTGAAAGTGGCCAGTCGCGCAGCGAAGAAAGCGTCGAGCAGGTCACTCAGGCCGGGGCCATGCTTGAGCGCATTACTGCATCGGTGGAGGCGATTCGCGACATGAACCGCCAGATCGCCACCGCTGCTGAAGAACAGACCTCGGTGGCCGAAGACATTTCGCGCAACCTGACCGAGATCACCAGCATCGCCAGTACCAACCTGGACAACGTGCAGCGCACTGAAGCGGCGAGCAACAACCTGCACGGGTTGTCGGGGCAATTGAGCGCGGTGACGGCGCGTCTCGGCGCCTAGCCAACTGAAATGTGTATCGGCACGCTAACCGTGTCGGTACACGATTGATCTCAAGTGTGGGTGTTGCACGTCGATGATTCGGTTATCCCTAACCTCATCGAAGGAAACGCCCATGGTCAGCCTCACATCGGTCTCGATCAATCAGACTCTGTCCACTTCCACCAGCAAGACTGCCATCAGCGGCAGCACCGATACCGACACCACGCAAAGCACAACCACGACGGGCAGTTCGACCACCGACAGTGGCAAAGTCGCGGCCGGTGGTGCACCTGCGTCGGGTGGCAGCAGTTCGAGCAGCAGTAGCAGTGAGTCGGATACGGTGAAAGAGCTGCGCAAGCAGATCGCCGAATTGCAAAAACAATTGCAGGAGCAACTGCAACAACTGCAGGCCGCTCAGGCCAGTCAGGAAAGTGCGGATGCCAAAGCGGTGAAAGTCGCCGCCGCCCAATCGCAGATCGCAACCACCTCGGGTTCATTGGAAACCGCTACGGCGGCGTTGACGCAAGCGCTGCAAGAGTCAGGC
This sequence comes from Pseudomonas helvetica, assembly GCF_039908645.1. Lineage (NCBI taxonomy): Bacteria > Pseudomonadati > Pseudomonadota > Gammaproteobacteria > Pseudomonadales > Pseudomonadaceae > Pseudomonas > Pseudomonas helvetica. The sequence goes on along the minus strand of NZ_CP150917.1, from coordinate 4,807,849 downwards.
AGCAGCACGTCGGGATCGTTGGTCAGTACAACGGCGTAATGTTTCGGCCTGCCTGGCTGCGCCTTTGATATCCCATGTCCCATGAAGCTCGTGCCACCGGTCGGATTCAGGGGCAGAAAAGGCCTTGATTTACCGCCTACCTGTTAGTTCTGACAGTAGACGGGGTGGTGCCCTGAGGATTGTATGGAACGGTCAGCGCAGCCTGCGCTACTTTTCTGTCAGGAGCGATCCCATGTCTTTGAGCAAGTTGGAAATGTTGGAAAAGTTGGAAAAACGGGGAAAGTCGGAACAATCGGAAAAAAAATGGGAGAAGTTGGATGTTCCAAGCATGAAGCCGGCGGTCGGTTACGATGGACAAATCGATGAACAGTTGATTGGCGTGCATCTGGACGCTTTGGTCTTGGGCGGGCAAGGCTATGAAGCAGAGGATCATCTTCAGGTGCGCTGGAATGGCACAACCGTGTTTCGGCAAGATATCAAAAGCGCGGAAGTTGAAGCTGGCGTGGAGGTTGAAATAGAAAAAAGATACGTTGTAGCGGGTGATGCCACGCTTAAATACTTCATCATCAGTCATGTGGATGGAGAAATCACCGACTCACATGAATTGCATCTTAAGGTTAATCCGGCTATTCCGGATGCGTAGTGCTTGCGTCGCTATCCACTAGACCCGGCCACCTCTCTCATGCTCAAAGCGCAAAAAAGCCGCGAAACCCGAAGGTCACGCGGCTTTTTCCCGGGGCGATTTACTTGTCTTGCGTGTTGCTCAGTACTTTGCCGGTTTTTGCGTCCAGCTTCACATCCCACTCAACGTTCTTCGCGTCGCGGATTTCAACCTTGTACTCATAAACACTGGTTTTGGCATTGTGCTCCAGCTCGGTGTCGGTGATGTTTGCGGCCGTGCTGCCAGGATGCTCAGCGAGCGCCGCCTGATTGAGTTTCTGCATGTCCATCACAGTGCCGTCCTTGAGCAGACCCGGGATCAGGTCCGGGCGCACATCGGCCATGGCGAAACCGGCTGTCAGGGTCAGGGCAGCGGCGGTGAACAGGGCAGTCAACGTCTTCATGGGGCATTCCTTGGGTGAACTGTTTAAGTGGCGTCAGGTTAACCAGCGCAACTTAATTCATCCTTAACATCGCCTGAGCCTGGTCGTTCCCGCGCAAATCATCACGAGACTGCGTGCTGCCGAACCTGTAGCAGCTGGCGCAGCCTGCGGGAATTGCGTGGCCCCTCGGGTTTGCCGTACCACCCGTGACGCTCCCTCTCGGGAGCGATCAATAGCGGGTGGCCACTCAGAAGCCGTTGTTCTCAAGCAACTGCGCAACGCTGCCTGCTGCCGGGCGCTTGTAGTACTTGAGCAGTTCGCTGGCGCGGTTGGTGAAGATGCCATCGACGCCGGCGTCCATGACCTTCTTGTAATCCACCGCATCGTCGATGGTGTAGACGTGCACCAACATGCCTTTGTCGTGGGTGTACTGGTTCATCCATGGTTGCACCAGGTCCGAATAGCTTTGATCGCCGCCGTTGGTCAGCGCTGCCGAAGGGCCCGTGCCAATGGCGCCCTGAGACTTGGCGTAGTCGACCCATTGCTCGAACTCGGCTTTGTCCTTGGGTTCCTGTTTGGCGTAGTAGGTGGCTTTATCCTTGTCGCCGGATTCGGCGAAGGTCACCTTCGACTTGGGCTCGATGCTGCCTTCGCCCACCCACAGCAGGAGAATTTTCGGCACTTGCGGCATTTCTTTTTGCAGCAGTTCAAGGCTGCTCTTCTCGAAGGTTTGCAGGATCACTTTGCCTTTACCCTGGCCGACGCTCAGTTCACTTTTAGCCAGTTTTGAACCCGCCGGGCTCAACCAGCCACGGTCTTGAAGCTTGTCCTTGAGGTCGCGCTCGATGCCGGGAAACTGCTTTGGCTCTTTGGTTTCGATGTAAAGCCCTGGCTTGTGCAGCGGGTTGCCTTCGGCAATATCGATGATTTCGTCGAGGGTCAGGATTTTCAGACCGGCGTAACTGGCACGTGCGCGATCCGGGTGAGCGGTATTGAACCAGCTGCCGGCATCCAGGGTTTTAAGTTCGGCGATGGTGAACGCGTTGGCCGGGCTGTCCTTGCGTTCAGGAAACTTGGTGGCAACGTCGGTGGTGCGTTGCAGGTTGTTGTCATGCAAGGCGAACAGCACGCCGTCCTTGCTGCGTTGCAGGTCCATTTCCAGGTAATCGGCGCCCAGGTCGCGCGCCAGTTTGTAGGAGGCGGCAGTGGATTCCGGTGCATCGAACGAGGCGCCACGGTGGGCGATCACTGCCGGGTGCGGGATCCCGCTGGCGGTGGACAGAGCGGTCGGGCTCTGCTGGCTGGTCGCCTGTGCCTGGCCAAGGCCGAGCATCAGACTCAGCAACAGGGCGCTTTTGGTGTAGGTAACAGGCATTGTCGAGGTCCTTTCGTAAGAAGCGATTTCAAAGACCTATCTTTTAACAATTGAGCGCCGGATGCGCTATCGCCAAACCGACATTAACGTGTGTGAGGGGCGATTTTTCTGCGCTTTTGTGCAGCCCTTTGCAGTACGATCCACTTCGGCAAATTCCCCTCCAGAGGGAAATCCCGAAACATCCGTTATCCCGCCCTCTGCGTGTAAACCATCGTTCAGCCGTCCTTCGGGACGCATCCGTGAGGTTTACCATGCGCATCACGTCCGAACTTATCTGCCAGGCCGCCGACCAACTCAACGGCTTCGTCGGTTTCAATCGCAAGACCGCCCGATACATCGTCCGCTTCAGCGAAGACGCCTTTGGCATGGACGTCGCAGACGACGCGATCATCCCCGCCAGCGAGTTCGTCTGGGCGCCTGAGGACGGTCAAGCCATGACCCTCAAGCGCGAGCTGATCCGCTTGCTGCTGGAGCAGAACATCGACGACCGGATCAACATCACTGAACCGCTGCGGGTTTATATGCGGCGCGAGGACTTACCGGAAATTAGTGCGCTGCGTCGTCTGGTTCAGGCCGGTTGACGCTCGAAGGCATAAGCGCGTTCGACCTTGCAGACCCGCGTGTGAAACGCTTCATACCAGGTCGAGCGTCCGCGTTCGCGGGTTGCACTGTGCTCAGCGTGTTGTTTCCAGGCGAGAATCGCTTCTTCGCTGGACCAGTAGGAAACGGTGATGCCGAGCCCGTCCTCACCCCGGGCCGACTCCACCCCGAGAAACCCTGGTTGGTCGCGGGCGAGTTCGACCATGCGCTGTGCTGCTTGCTCGTAACCCTGGTCGGTGGCGATGCGCAGTGAAGTGAAAATTACCGCGTAGTAGGGCGGCGAAGGCGTGTTGGCGATCATCTGACGTTCCTTGCGCAGGCCTGGATAAAGGCATCGACCAAGGGTGGACGGGTGCCGGTTAGCGCTGCGCGTTCTGGTTGAAACAAGGTCGCAACGAAGAATGGATGATTGCTGAGTTCCACGGCCCGTAGATCACCCGCCGAATCGTGGCCGGTGGCTCTCAGGTTGTGTGTCAGCAATTGCTCTTCGAACGCTGGATTGACGCCGTAGCGGCAGTGATAGCCTTCATGAATCTCTGTGGACTCGTAGGCGTTGGCAATCAGCGAGCCTTTAACCAACCGGATGCTGTCGACGATCTCCACCAGCGAGCAGGTGAGCGGCGTGAGCACGGCGCGCGCGGCGTCTGGCGAAGTTTCACCATGCTCGGCATCGGTCCATCCCAGAACGTTGCGTGCGTATTCAAGCACCGCGTGTTGAAAACCACCGCAAGTGCCGAGGAACGGCTGCTGTTGTTCTCGGGCAAAGCGGATCGCCAATAGCGCACCGTCCATGTTGCGGTAAGTGCTGGCAGGCACGCACCAGAAGCCGTCGAAGTCAGCCAGCGGGGTGTTTGCGTCAATGTGGTCAGTGGCCAGCCACTCAAACTGCACATCGACGTCAGCGTGTTGTGCGGCCATGTTCAGCGCCAGGGGAATTGCCTGATGGGCAGTGACCTGTGGGTCGTAGTCACCGATCAGTGCAATACGCAGTTGAGGGCTCTCTTGCATGGTGTCTCCCAAGACTTGTTGATTGCTGGAGCCGACTATAGAGTGGCGTTCACGCAATCAATAGAGGCGTTTAGCCAAGTGTTCAATGCAGCAACGCACTATCAGTTGGATTACCCGGACCTCGCCTTGATTCTTGCGTTGGTGCGCGGCGGCTCTCTGGCACGGGCGGCGGCGCTATTGAAGGTCGACGTTTCGACGGTGTTTCGTGCGGTCAGGCGCCTGGAAGCGGCATTGGGCCAAGCGCTGTTCGAGAAAAGTCGTGCAGGTTATTTGCCGACCGCCCTGGCCCGAACACTCTCCGAGCAGGCCGAACGCGCCGAGCAGGCGCTGGAAGCGGCGCGTATTGGCGTGGAGCAGGGCGGTGACGTGATCAGCGGCACCGTGCGCCTGACCTGCACCGATTCGGTGTTGCACGCGTTACTGTTGCCGGCACTGACGCAATTCATGCCGGCGTACCCGGCGCTGACCCTGGAACTGAGCACCTCCAACGATTTCGCCAACCTCAGCCGCCGCGATGCCGATATCGCCTTGCGCCTGACCCGCTCACCTCCGGAGCATCTGGTTGGGCGGCGATTGGGCGCTGTGTCGTATCGGGTGTGCGCGAGTGCGGCGTATCTGAAATCGGTCGAGCCGAGTGATCTGACACGGTTGAGCTGGATCGCTCCGGATGACTTTCTGCCCGACCATCCAACCGTGATCTGGCGTCGTCAGCAATTTCCCGGTGTGTTGCCGAGCTATCGCTGTAACAGCATGCACTCGGTCACCGAGTTGGTACGCGCCGGGCTTGGGGTCGCCGCGTTGCCGGACTTTCTGATCGACCCCGCGCAGGGGCTGCGCCCTTTGAGCGAACCCCTGCTCGGTTACGACACCAGTCTGTGGTTGCTGACTCGCCCGGACTGTCGAGCATTGCGCTCGGTGGTGACGCTGTTCGACGAGTTATCACGCTGGGTGCAATTGCCCGATCAGGAGCGTTGCTGATCTTTCAAAATGTGTTGATGCATCTCTGATGTCAGGTTCTCGATGCGTTCGGTCAGCTCTTTGGTCATCTCGGTCAGTCGGGTGTTTTGCTCAAGCAACGTCAGTAACTGTGCGGAGGTCTTCGCGGCTTGCGCTTGCCGTTCGCTGTTGGCAATCGCCAACGTCTCGCGGTGTAGCGCGTCGGCTTCGGACTGGGCTTTGTCGCGAGCGGCCTGACGGGTTTGCGCCAGCAGAATCAACGGCGCGGCATAGGCCGCTTGCAGACTGAACGCGAGGTTGAGGAGGATGAACGGGTAGACGTCGAAGGTCGTTAACCCCGTGACGTTCAGGGCAATCCAGACCACGACGATGAGGGTTTGCGCGCCGAGGAAGGTCGGGGTGCCGAAGAAGCGTGCAAAGGCTTCGGCCTTCAATGCGAAAGTGTCATTGCCGAACGTCGATGCCAGATGAGCGTGCGGCCGGTGGAAGCGCAAGTGATCGATGGGGGCGGCGGGATCTTTTTCTTCGGGCTTGGCTGAATTCATGATGCTCTCTGCAATGCCATGGGACTGAGGCTCACTATAACCCCCACAGCTTCCAGCGCCCGAGTCGCTTTGAAACACTTTGTAGTGTTTTATTCAGCGCTTCGGTCCAGCGGATAAACACGTGAATAGTGTCATTTGTTCCATGTGTCCTTTTGCGTGCCCTTCATGCCTGCCGTTGATAGCAGGCCAGAAACATGTCCAGCGTCGACTCTACAACCGTTGTCTGCATCTCGGGTGACAGTGGTGGACAGTTCAGAGAGATCTGCGGCCAGAAGGCAAATGCCTTGAGCATTCCCTGCACCTGCTGGGCAGCAAAGGCCGGGTCTACAGGCTTGAGCCGACCGTCAGCCTGAGCCGCGCGAATCCAGGTGGTCAGCCCTTCTTCACGTTCGCCAATGCGCTCCACCATGTCCTGGACCCGTTCTGGCGAATGGATGGTGGCGGCGATGGCAACTCGTGCCAGATCAAGGAAATTGGTGTCCCCCAGCAACTGCAATTTGCAGTGCAGCAGTTGGCCCAACTGCTCGCGAAGCGGCAGGTCTGTGCGATAACAGTTGTCCTGCTGAGCGGTGACGTTGGTCCACAATCGTTGCAGGATTTCAGTCCACAGCTCTTCTTTGCTGGGGAAGTGGTTGTACACCGTGCGCTTCGACACGCCCGCGGTGGCGGCGATCTTGTCCATGCTGGTGATGTCGAAACCGTTGGCACGGAATTCGGCAATCGCCGCCTGAACAATGGCTTCGCGTTTACGGTCGGTGAGGCGCTGCGGAGCTGTCATAAATACGCGTCGGTAGAAAAAAGGGAGAATTACACTCGGCAGTTTACTTGCTCACGGCTTTGTTGCAATCTTGAAACTACACTGTGCAGTGTAGTTGAACGGTTGAAAAATAGAGTTTGCGGCTGACGCGTGCGTGCATTGGCCATTTATCGTCCGAAAAAGAAACGCCGCACCTCGTCGGTTTTTCTGGAGTCACTTAAACATGGCCACTTTCTCTTACCAGGCGGATAGCGCCACTGAACTGAAAACGTCCCGGCAAGAGCAGGGGCAATACCAAAACCATGCGGCCGTACCGGGGCAAGGCTTTCGCAAGACCCTGCGAATTTTCTGGAACATGATTTTCCACAAGCCGAGTAACACGCGACCGACCGGTGTTATTCCGGTTCAAGCGCTGACACTCGAACAGCTTCTCGACGCACCGAACCACAGCGTATTCCGCCTGGGGCATTCCACCGTGCTGCTGAAACTGCGCGACAAGTTCTGGCTGACCGACCCGGTCTTCGCTGAGCGCGCATCACCGGTGCAGTGGGCCGGCCCCAAGCGCTTCCATCAACCACCGATCAGCCTCGAGGCGTTGCCACCGATCGAAGCGGTGATTCTGTCCCATGACCATTACGATCACCTCGATCGTCAGTCGATTCTCAAGCTGGCGGACAAAACCAGGCACTTTCTTGCGCCGCTGGGCGTGGGTGAGACGCTGATCAAATGGGGCGTCGATGCGAGCAAAGTGCGTCAACTGGATTGGTGGGAAGGCACTCAGATCGAGGGCATTCATTTCATTGCCACGCCTTCGCAGCATTTTTCCGGTCGCGGGCTGTTCGATGGCAACAGCACGCTCTGGGCCTCGTGGGTGATGATCGATGGCGGCAAACGGATTTTCTTCAGTGGCGATACCGGTTACTTCGACGGTTTCAAAGCGATCGGCGAACAGTTCGGCCCCTTTGATCTGACCCTGATGGAAACCGGCGCGTACAACGTCGACTGGCCGCACATTCACATGCAACCAGAAGAAACCCTGCAAGCCCACATCGACCTCAAGGGTCGTTGGCTGCTACCGATTCACAACGGCACCTTCGACCTGTCAATGCACGCCTGGCATGAACCCTTCGACCGCATCTTGGCTTTGGCCTGGGAACGCAGTGTCTCGATCACCACACCACAAATGGGCGAAGCGTTCAGCCTTGGCCAGCCGCAGCGTGGGGAGGCCTGGTGGCTGGAAGTTGAAGAGACGACCGTTCAGTTGATCGTTAATAGCTAGGGACGTACGCCTATTCCACGGATTGTTCTGCGCAGATGCTGGTACAGCAGACTCTGCCAGTGTTGGGGGAAGGGGCCCCAGCGGATGATTGGATATCACTCAATCATCGCGTAATCCGCCCGCCCCACCGGATCAGGCGTAGAGCCTCTGACGCTCATGCCTCGGCCCGGTGCAAAGCCTGGGAAGAACACCAGGCCTTCGGCTTCAAACCGGTAGGCGAGGGCCAGACGGGTGACGTCGAGCACTTCACCGCCCGCTTCAAACCGGCGGATAGCTTCAACGGTAACCCCGGATTCCCTGGAAAACTCCTCCAGCGACCAGCCCAGCATCGCACGGGCTTGTGCGCTGTGTGCGGGGGTGAATTGGAAAAGGGCGATACGTTCCAGGGTGATTTTCATCGCAAGAGAGGCCATGGTTTTCTCCGGGTTCGAAATGGGTTATTCAATGAGTACTGTGTTTTTGTACAGTTGTTTTCGACCCGGATCAAACTCAATTTTTTGATTGGTTCTACGTCGCCTCCAACCCCGGCACCTCGCGAATAATGAAGTGATCCAGATTCTCGATGTCACCACTGAACACCCCGAACGTCTGCTCGGGGTTTTTCTTGCTCGGCACCTGCTTCAACTCCGGGGTCACACCATAGAAGAAGCAATAAAGCTCCCGCTCACTGCCGATGGCACCCTTGATTTCCTCGAGGAAGGCTTTGCGCTTGCGGTAGTTCTCGATCAGTTTTTTGCTCAGGTAGACGTTCACCGAGTAGGGCTTTTTGTCGAGCCAGACCTTCTTCTCGAAATCGATGCGGAAGCTGGTGTTGTAGTCCTTGATCGCCTTGATCTTGCCCCAGTAAATCAGCCCCTTGTTGTCTTGCAGGTATTCGATTTTCTTGAAGAATGCGCTGTAGGACGCAGTGTGCTCGCCAATCTTCAGCGGCATGCGTTTGAGCAGGTCCTTGTTATCGAAATTCGATACGAAGCACTCCACCGGGTGAGCGAAGACGCTGGTTTTGTCCGGTGCCGACTCGCGAGTCGGGTGCTCGCTGGCACTGGTCGTGGCAGAAGGTTTCGGCTGTTCCCGAGGCGCATCGACATCCGGCATTGGGGTGGACGGTTTGCGCACATACTGACGCCGGGTCAGCAGCAGCTCTGACGGAAAGTGCTCCTCCGGCCCGTCGTCCGTTTCTGCACCTTCTGACGCCGGTGCTCTGAGGCTGACATAAGGGCAGCCTTCGATATGCCGGGTGCCGGGCAGGTTCTTGAAGTGCGGCGTGCGGATGTAATTGACGTTTTTCGCGTTGAACGTCCCCAGCCCATTCGCCTCGTCGAACGCCGTGCGACAGTCGTCGTTGGGGCACTGAAAGCGCTCCTTGGCCGAGTCGAAGTCCATGGTCTCGTCGAAGTTCAGATCGCGCACGTCATAGATCGACAGCTTGTCGTCGAGGCTGATGCAGTAGGCGGTGTCGAATTTCATGCGCGCTCGGGTCCTTGAGAGGTAGGTGGCGTATTAATAGCGGGTGGCGCGTGATGGCGCACCTGTTGATTCACGTTTGTCGCATCAACGCCCTCTGCAATTGGACAAGACCCCATAGCCTGACTAGCGTTGTCAGATGGAGCGTAGGGCTCCATGCCTCAGACTGAGGCGCCGTTGCGGGCTGACTATCTGTTGCATCTACAAGGAGGTAAGGATGTTTGGGTCGGTCGTTCTGGACGCGATTCTCGGGATGTTGGCGCTGTTCACGCTGCTGGGTATTTTCGTCACCACCCTCACTGAAATCATTCAATCGTTCTTCCAGAAGGTCCGGGCGAAGTACCTTTATAACGCCCTGAAGCTGTTGTTCACCGGCAAATTGAAGGGGCTGAACGACAGCGACCTGGCGTTCTTCCAGCAGGTGCTCGATCACCCGATGATCCAGTCCATGGCGCCGCCGGGCAATCGCCCCAGTTACCTGGACCCGGCGATGCTGGCGCAGGTGGTGATCACGCTGCTGCTGCACAAAGACGACACCACGACCCTCGATATTCCCCTCGACGAACTTAATGCAGCCCTGACCAAGGGCATTGCGCAGGTCCCGTCCGAGCACTTGCGCCGTGCACTGTCGACGATGCTTGCGGCGGCCCAGGCCAAAGTCACCACGGCCCAGGAGCTGCTATGCGCGTTCAAGACCCGGCTGGAGCACTGGATCAATGCGGTGATGGACCGCGCCGAAGGCTGGATGCGGCGTAATGCCAAAGTTGTCTCGCTGGCCTGCTCGCTGGTGATTTGCCTGGTGCTCAACGTCAACGCGTTCGACCTCATGCAAGGCATGGTGCGCAATGACACGTTGCACGCAGCAGGCATGCAGATGGCCAACAATCTGGTGACGAACAGCGCATCCGCAGCACTCGATCAAGCCTGCGCGAATCGGGACGACAAGGCCCAGTGTCAGTTCGATTCGGCATTGAGCAGTTTGCAGGCGCTGCCTCAGGGCGCTATCGGCTGGAACAACCCGCCGGCTTTTTTACACAACGATCAGACAAACAAAATCGCCTGGTTCGGCTACTGGTTGCTTGGGGTCATGACGGCGGCGTTGGCTGCCTCGTTGGGCGGCGACTTCTGGTTCAAGATGTTGAGCCAGATGATTCGCCTGACGGGCAGCAAAACAGTCCCACAGCCCAAGCCCTGAGCGCGATCGGGTACATCAACTCAGGGAGAGCAGCATGGCGAACAACTGGCCCGACGAGATCAAGCACGTCGTTGTGCTGATGATGGAAAACCGCTCGTTCGATCATCTGCTGGGGGATTACACCAGCATCAACCGTGCGTGCGACGGCATCAACCGTAAAGCGCCCAGCACCAACCCGCTGAAGGATGCCAGTGGCAACACGGCGGTGATCACTCAAACGGCGGAAACACCTGACTACTTTGCCCTGTGGGCGCCGCCCGCGCCTTCGCCACCGGCGCTACCGGCCAAGGACAGCGAAGGTTTCGACCTCGGTCACGAGTTCGTCGATGTGGTGAAGCAACTGGATGTGTCACTCAAGACCAGCCTGACTGCACCCAAGCTCGATGGCTTTGCGCAGGACGCCTACGACAAGGCCCGCAACGATCTGAAGGTGTACAAAACTTACTCGCAATCCATGGCCCAGCGGGCGATGAACTACATCCCGTTTGGCTCCACGCCCGCCGCCGATCCACTGCCGGCAATCCAGGGGCTGGCGCGCAATTTCACCGTGTGCGACCGCTGGTTCGCCTCGGTTCCGGGCCCGACCTGGCCGAACCGTTTTTTCGCCATGCTCGGCAGTTGCAACGGCCACTTGCTGATGCCCTCCACGGGCACCGTGCTGGCCGGTATCAAGAGCTTGATCGCGCAATTTGGTGGCGACAGCATTTTTTCGCTGCTGCGCGACAAGGGTCACGACGTGCGCATTTATTCC